>CAIZPP010000185.1 GCA_903934875.1 uncultured Methylococcaceae bacterium | reverse complement strand
TTTTCTTAACAAAGAAAAATAATAAAGGGCACCCAATCAAACCATCCTGCGTTTGAATTGCTTTGCAAAATGATATAACTTAACAAGTAACTCTTCGATGTTAAAAACGCTGTAAATCCACCAAAATTGAAATGAATTGTCCACGAAAATCATCAACAATACCCCCGCAAATCACCTAGCCAAGCTGGTGCTTGGCGCTCCCAAGAGGAATGCCAAGCTGGTGCTTGGCGCTCCCAAGAGGAATGCCAAGCTGGTGCTTGGCGCTCCCAAGAGGAATGCCAAGCTGGTGCCTGGTGCTCCCAAGAGGAATGCCAAGCTGGTGCCTGGTGCTCCCAAGAGGAATGCCAAGCTAGTGCTTGGCGCTCCCAAGAGGAACGCCAAGCCCCAGCTTGGCCAATGGATGGGATGTTCTTTATTCGATATCACCTAAGACGTTGCAGTGGACATCCAAAACCTCTACCAAAGCCTCCACGGCCTAGACGCAAAATTGCGGGCCGGGGGCATGAAGACCGGGCCGGATGTCTGGCTGCTGGTGTTTCGGCTGCTGCAACGCCTGCAACAACAGGGTTGCCTTCCGGACGAACCCAAAGCGTTGGCTCCGTTGCTAGGGCCGCTGTTTTGTCGGCATCCCGAAGACCAGGCCCGCTTTCCGGTGATTTTTGCGGAATGGCTCAACGGCGGGCCGTCGCTGGCCTCCAAGAATCGCGTGGCATCGCCGGAGCAACAGCAAATCACCCAGGCTAGGGTCAACATCCGCAAGGCGGCATGGATGTGGTCTTTCGTGGCTTTGCTATTATCCGGCTTGTTGGCGGCTTGGATAATCTTCCAAGCTAAGGATACGACAGGTCCAATCACCCAGCATGCCGAACCTAAGCCTGCTCCAGTCGAATCGCCAACCCCGCAGCCTTTAGACATGCCGGCGACGGCACTGGAAAACCGAGTGCCCCCAAGATTGCTGCCTGAACCTTTGCCGAAAACATGGGTAGTCGCAGGGGAGGGGGTAGGCCAAGGTTTGCATGTGCTGCCTTGGGTGCTGGCATTGATGTGGCTGGCTAGTCGTTACCATCGGCAATGGATATTGCGCACCCAGGCCCCGTCTGGCGGTGAATTGCTGAATCATCTGCACTTCAAACGTCTGCTGGCCCCCATTTTTGGCGGGTCCGAAGCCGAGCGGGCCATGCGTGAATTGCGCGCCGCCCATTTGGAACCCACCCGCCGCTTGGATATTGCCGCCACCGTGGAGGCGACGGCCCGCTCTGGCGATTATTTTCAGCCGGTTTACCGCAACCGCCGGGTCGCACCCGAACACCTATTGCTGGTGCAATCGGCCGACCGCAACGACCAACAGGCCGCGCTGGCGGAGGAGCTTGCCGAACGTTTCCGCAGCTTAGGGCTTACCGTCTGGGCCTACCGCTTCCGCGACGATCCGCGCTTTCTGGTGCGCTGGCTCGACAATGAACCCAAATATGAGGAACTGGCCCAACTCGCCGCCCGCTATAGCGCGGCCAGATTGTTGGTCATCGGCGAGGCAAAATTGCTGTTCCACCCCTTTAGTGGCGAGGTACGGCCTTGGCTGGGCGAACTCGCCGCGTGGCAAGACCGCGTCTGGCTGCACCCCCGCGATGCCGGAGCCGAACATGCCGAATTGCTGTCCCGCCACGCGTTTCTGCTGCTGCCTTTGTCGCGGGACAGTCTGCCGGTATTGGTGGCGCGGCTCACCAACAGCCCGCTACCCACCGGAGCGGCTAAAGCAAGCGTGAATCAAGCCCTGCGTTTGCCCGCTATGATCGCCGCCGAACCCGCATCATGGCTAGGCGAAAAGCCGCCTTACGCTGCCGACTTGCCTGGCTTGGTCCGCCAATTGGAGCAATTCCTCGGCACTTACGGCCTGCGCCTGTTGCGGGCCGTGGCGGTGTATCCGCGCCCAAACTGGGATTTGACCTTGGCGCTGGATTATCTATTGTATGGCAAGCTGGAAACTGCCGACCCGCCGCAACGGCGCGAGCAGCGGCTGGCCCGCTTGAGCCGCCTGCCTTGGCTGACCCGCGCCCATTTGCCGGACTGGTTGCGCGAATGCCTGTTGCGCGGCATGAACGATGAGGAAAGGCAGCGCATCGTCAAGCTTTGGCGGGACTTGTTCGGTCAACTGACTGATAGCGATAGTTTGGACAGCTTGCGGCTGGACTACAAGACCCCGAATAAACGCCAAGTCAAGCTGCGCCTTGCTGACCTGCGCACCTGGCGGCAACCCGCCCAAATTGACGACCCCATCTTTGTCAATATATTGTTGGGTGGGCGTTTGGGCTTGCTGGATTTTGAACTTCCCCGCGCCGTGGCGCGCCTGCTGCCGGGTGGTCGTTGGCTCATCAGCCTGAAGCCTTTGCTGCCGGCCTTGGTCTTGGCAGGTCTGTCGGTGTGGGGCGGGAATAGGCTGTGGGATGTTTATGGCCGGGAGGTTTTGCTGTCCGTTTCGGCCGCCACGGACAGAATGCAGAATAAAGGCTGGACCGTGGCCTTGAGTGCAGGCAGCGATGCCCAAGCCTTACTGCAAGCCGTCAAAGCCCGGCTGCAAGCCGCCGGCTTCGCGACAGTGGACGGGCCTAAGGTGTCCGATGTCAACAGTTTTGACCTGGATCGTTTGCTGTATCCCCCCGGTGGGGAAGCCGCCGCCCGCCGTGTGCAGGAAATGGTTGCCCACACGGCTTACGGCGCAACGCTTGACAGCCAGCCCAAGGCCGGCCTTGCCGACCATAGCCTGGTGTTGCAACTGGCCCACACCCACCAGCCCGGCGCTAAATTCCACGATGCGATGGCCTACCCTTGGCATCCCGACACGCCAAAACAGGCGGATAAGGGTGCCAAACCAACAAGCCCTCCGTTGCCGCCGGACTTTCCGCTGCCAAAAATGGTGCAAATTCCGGCGGGGGAGTTCATGATGGGCGCGGCTCCGGGCGAAGCGGGTGCGGATAAAGACGAACAACCCCGCCACAAGGTTAAAATAGCGGCATTCAGCATAGGACAATACGAAGTGACGCAAGGCCAATGGAAAGCGGTGATGGGTTCCAACCCGTCCGGGTTTAACAAATGCGGCGATAACTGCCCGGTGGAAAACGTCAATTTCTATGATGTGCAGGCATTTATTGAAAAACTCAATGCCAAGACCGGTTCGACCTATAGGCTACCCACCGAGGCGGAATGGGAATACGCGGCGCGGGCCGGCACCACGACTGCTTTTTCCACCGGCGATTGCATCAACACGCGGCAGGCCAATTATGACGGCAATTATGATTATAATAACTGCGGTGCGAAAACTGGCGTCTATTTGGCGAAGACAGCAGCGGTCGGCAGCTACCCGGCGAATCCTTGGGGGCTTTATGACATGCATGGCAATGTGTGGGAATGGACCTGTTCGGCCTATACGGAGCACTATGATGGCAGTGAGCTGATATGCAATAATAGTGCCACAGATCGCCGGGCGGTTCGGGGCGGCTCTTGGAACAACAACCCACAGGTCCTGCGTTCGGGTGACCGTGACAGGAGCGATGGGGCCAACTACGACCTCGGCTTTCGGCTTGCTAGGGATTTTTAGCCCTTTGTTCTTTGTGCTTTGGCTCTTTGATGCTTTTGCGGTTCGGGGCGTGGCCCCGACGCGATTTTTTTTCGGGGATACAGCGTTTTTAACATCGAAGAGTTACTTGTTGAGTTATATCATTTTGCAAAGCAATTCAAAACAAAACGAAATGCCAAAGGCCGTCGAGGATTGCCACACCCTGCTGGCTTGGATCATCCCGCATTTGGATGGATTTTCCCGTGCTCGGCGATTTACCTTAGGCGAGCGGATTGAAACCAGACTGTTGCAGGTGTTGGAACGGCTGATCGAAGCCGCTTATCAGCGTGACCGCAGCGAATTGCTAAAATCAGCCAATTTGGATTTAGACGTGGTGCGGCATTTGTGGCGGTTAAGCCATACCCTGCGGGCAATTTCCGATAAGAGTTATGGTCAGGGGGCTGAACGCATGACCGAGCTGGGACGACAAATAGGCGGATGGCGAAAGTTTTCGAAGAATGAGGTTGTCACATGAGCCAAAACGAAACCCTATGGGAGCAGGTGCTAGACTGGTCCAACATACTGCTCGCTTGGCGCAAGGCGCGAAAAGGTAAAACCAATCATGACGCAGTGCGGGCCTTCGGCTTCAATCTTGAATACGAACTGGCAGACATTCGCCAGGAATTGCGGGAACATACCTATTTGCCTGGCCCTTTTCGGCAGTTTACGGTGCGGGACCGTAAAACCCGCCTCATTTCCGCCGCCCCCTTTCGCGACCGGGTAGTACAGCATGCCTTGTTAAATGTGGTGGGGCCGATTTTGAACCGTCGATTCATCAGGGACAGTTACGCCAGCCAAGTAGGCAAGGGGGTGCATTTGGCGGTGCGACGCTATCAGCAATGGGCCAATCGCTATACCTATGCCCTGAAATTGGATGTCCAGCGTTATTTCGATAGTATGGATCATCGTTTGCTGCATGAAAAACTGGCCCGTGCCTTGGATGATGCTGACGTGCTGTGGCTATTCGACCGAATCATAGACAGTAGCCCGGAGCCTTTAAGGCCCTGCCCGGTTCCCGGTCCCGGCGAGGACTTGGTGGACCTTATGGAACGTCGCACGGGCCTGCCTTTGGGCAACCTGACCAGCCAGTTCTTTGGCAACCTCTACTTGGATGATTTCGACCACAAGCTGAAGGAAACCTTCGGCATATCAGCTTATTTACGTTATGTGGACGATTTTATCTTGTTGGGTGATGATAAGGCGCAGCTTAGGTCTTGGTGTGAGTCCATCGAACGGCTATTGGCGAAGGAAAGGCTAAAAATCCATCCCTCCAAGAAACTATTAATCCCGGTAAGATGTGGTTTGGATGTTCTGGGCTACCGGGTCTTCCCCCACAGCATAAGGCTCAGCAGAGGGAGCGGCTATCGTTTTCAGCGGCGGCTCAAAGCTTGGGCGCGCGAGTACGGCAAAGGTGACTTGGAACTTGCTGATGTCAAGCCGCGCATAGCCGGTTGGATTGGCCATGCCATCCAAGCCGACAGCCTGCAATTGCGCCGCAAGATTCTGCATAGGGTATACTTTGTGCGGGGGGGCGCGGCCAGATGATCGCCGGGCGGTTCGGGGCGGCTCTTGGAACAACAACCCACAGAACCTGCGTTCGGGTAACCGTAACAGGAACAATGAAGCCAACAACAACCTCGGCTTTCGGCTTGCTAGTTTGCCCGCACCTATGCCAGAGCCGGCCGGTTCATGGACCGGTCGGGCGTGCCGCGGGCACCCAGAAGCCGCGTCTCCTGACGGCACAGGCAGTGCCGCCGAAGACAATGCCAAGGCAGGCGGGCGGTAGCCGCGGAATTTTCTTCCGGGGTTGCCGCCAACCCATGGTTTTTTTCGCCCTAATCCTATCCGCGCTAAATTCCTTTGATGCAATTGCCGCCCGTCGAACGGATGCTAGCGGCACTGCCAACAACTCCGCCATGCCGGCTAGGCCATCCTTACCCAATCAATTGCCAATCAAAGGGGTGACAGCCAATGCTACCGGTCAGCCAAGCCCGATATTGCCCACCCCCGAACGCGACCCTGCCGCCTGCATAGACCAACATAGCGACTTGGCCCCGGCGATGGTCGTGTTGCCGCCGGGGCATTTTCGCATGGGCACCCCAAAAGAGGAGCCTGGGCGTTTTGCTGACGAAGGGCCGCAACACTGGGTCACCCTGCGCAAACCCTTCGCTTTTGGCCGTTGTGAAATCACCGTCGGGCAGTTCCGCCGCTTTGTCGAAGAAACCGGCTATGTGACCGATGCGGAAAAACCTGATGCCAAGGGCTGCAATGGGTGGAATTCGACCTTGAAACAATTTGCACAGCGCAAGGGCAGCCATTGGCGGCAGCCTGGGTTTCCGCAAACCGACAATCACCCGGTCGTCTGCGTCACCCACGCCGACGCCTTGGCCTACGCCCATTGGCTTTCACTACGCACCGGCGGCCATTATCGGCTGCCTACCGAGGCGGAATGGGAATATGCCGTGCGCGCCACGCCGACCCTAGACCGCCATCGCAGCACCGCCCGCTATTGGGGGGACGATTCCGAGGGCAAGCAACAGTGCGATTATGCCAATGGCGCGGACCAAACGGCCAAGTCCGAGTTGGCGGCTGATTGGACCTATGCTTCATGCATTGATCATTATGCCTACACCGCACCCGTGGCGAGTTTCCGCCCCACGCTGCTGGGCCTTTACGATATGTTGGGGAATGTGTGGGAATGGACGGCGGACTGCTGGCATAAAGATTATACTGGCGCACCGGACGATGGCTCGGCATGGTTGGAAGCCAATCAGGGCGAGTGCCAGAGCCGGGCGGTTCGGGGCGGCTCTTGGCTCGGCAACCCACTGCTCCTGCGTTCGGGTCTCCGTTTCAGGATCGGTGTTGCCAACGACGACCTCGGCTTTCGGCTTGCTAGGGATTTTTAGCCCTTTGTTCTTTGTGCTTTAGCTCTTTGAGTCTTTTTTACAGCGTTTTTAACTGATGTTACGCATTGGAGTGGCAAAGCCCGCTTTGCCTGTCAAGGCAAGCCTTGACACTCCAAAACGAATTCGCACATCGGCAATCCTTTGCAGACAACAGCACAGGGGCCTGTGCGTAACATCAGTTATCAGGTACATTAGACCCTATCTTTGATGTTGAAAACGCTGTAACGGCCTTCTTCGCCATCCCCATCCGCCGGATGCTGATAACGGGCGGCATCGGGCGGCAGTAAATCAAAAATAGGGTCTTGGGGGATGCCGAAGTCTGGCGGATAATAGACACCGCCCAGATACAGGCCATCTGAGGGCGCGGTGACACCGCCTTGTTTGCGGTCGCGCAGTTCCAACAATTGCCGGGTCCAATCCGTTGGCTTTTTGCCGGTGCCTATGGCCATCAACACCCCGGCAATATTGCGCACCATGTGGTGTAAAAAGGCGTTGGCCGACAGTTCGATGATGACTTGCTCATGCTCACGGCCCACCCGCAAGAAATGCATGATCCGGTACGGGCTTTTCGATTGGCAGCCTTGGGCGCGGAAGGAGGAGAAATCATGGTTGCCGAGCAGATGGTCCGCCGCCGCCTGCATCCTCGCCTCGTCCAGCGGGTCGAAGCACCAAGTGACTTGTTTGCGCCGCAATGCCGATTTCATTGGCCGGTTGAGGATGAGGTAGCGGTAATAGCGGGCAATGGCGCTGTAGCGGGCGTGGAAGCGCGGGTCCACCTCCCGCGCCCACAATACCCTGATATCGTCAGGCAAGTTGGCATTGACCCCCAACAGCCAAGAGCGTTGCCCGCGTTGGGCCTGGGTGTCGAAATGGACCACTTGTTGCAGCGCGTGCACGCCGGCATCGGTGCGGCCGGCGCAATGCACGCTGGCCGGTTCCGCCGCCACTTTCCCCAGGGCCTCCTCCACACACGCTTGCACATTGCGTTGGCCGCTCTGCCACTGCCAACCGGCAAAAGCCGAACCGTCATATTCCAGCCCTAGGGCGATGCGTGGCATATACTAAACCCTCTCTAAAATTATCATTCAAAGCAATGCTTTGAATTGAATTATAGAAAGCCCTGCGTCCTTGACGATCCCGCCCATGGTGAACGCCTTGATTGGATTGTGGCGAGGGATAGTCAACATCCGTTCTCCGTTATTCATGACGATATGCTTACCCTGCCGAATTATGCGAAAACCCGCCTTTTCGAGAGCACGTACTGCGTCAAGATGGTTGATTCCAGAAATTTTGGACATTGTCAAGCCGCAATATCAATCTCATAAGTTTCGAGTTCGGCACTTAAATCTCGTATTGCAGCCAGATAGTCCTGAATTGCGTGTTGAATGTTGCCAAGAGCTTCTTCCTCGGTATCCCCTTCCGACCAACAACCCGGCAAACCGGGGACCGAAACGCTGATACCTTCATCGTCACGGTGGAAAACAACGGTATATTTCATGAGTGACTACCTCGCTATCAAAAAACTAGAATAAACCACTTATCTTGCCCGTTTCATCCACGTCGATGCGCTCCGCCGCCGGTACTTTCGGCAAGCCGGGCATGGTCATGATGCTGCCGCAGATGACCACGACAAATTCCGCGCCGTGCGCCGGGCGGACTTCGCGGATCGGCAGGATGTGGCCGGTGGGTGCGCCCTTCAGTGTGGGGTCATGGGAGAAGGAGTTTTGCGTCTTGGCGATGCACACCGGGAAATGGCTGTATTCCTCGCTCAATTCCGCCAACTGCCGCCGTGCTTTGATATCGGCGGTAATGTCGGCGGCCCCGTAAATCTTGGTGGCGATGGCTTTGATTTTATCCCATAACGGGGCGTGTTCGTGGTACAGGAAGCGAAAGTCCGATTGGCCTTCATCCAATATGTGCAGGACTTCACGGGCCAAGGCTTCCGCGCCCTTGCCCCCTTCCGCCCAGTGTCTGCAAATAATGGCTTTCGCCCCTAGCGCCTCGACCTTCTGTTTCAGCAAGGCGACTTCGGCGGCCGTGTCGGAAATGAAATGGTTGATGGCAACCACACAAGGCAGGCCGAATTGGCCTTGGATATTGCCCAAGTGGCGTTGCAGATTGACGAAACCGCGCTCCAACGCCTCCAAGTTTTCCGCGCCCAAGTCTTGCACCTCCACGCCCCCGTGGGACTTCAACGCCCGCACGGTAGCCACCAGCACCACCGCGTCGGGTTGAATGCCGGCCTTGCGGCATTTGATGTCGATGAACTTTTCCGCGCCCAAATCCGCGCCAAAGCCGGCCTCGGTGACGACAATGTCGGCCAGCTTCAGCGCCGTTTTGGTGGCAATCACGGTGTTGCAGCCGTGGGCGATGTTGGCGAACGGCCCGCCATGCACGAAGACCGGATTATTTTCCAGTGTCTGCACTAAATTGGGCCGCAACGCATCTTTCAGCAACGCCGCCATCGCCCCGTGGGCTTTGATATCCCGGGCGAAGATGGCTTTGTTGTCGCCTAGCGTGTAACCCACCAAAATATTGCCCAAACGCTCGCGCAATTCTTTGATCGAGTTGGACAGGCACAGAATCGCCATGACTTCCGAGGCGGCAATGATGTCGAAGCCGTCTTGGCGCGGGAAGCCGTTGGGCGGGCCGCCCAAGGCGACGACGACCTCGCGCAGGGCGCGGTCGTTCATGTCGATGACGCGCTTCCAATGAATCTTGCGCTCGTCCAGGTTCAGTTCGTTACCCTGGTGGATGTGGTTGTCGATCATGGCCGACAGCAAATTATGGGCAACCCCGATGGCGTGGAAATCGCCGGTGAAATGCAGGTTGATATCCTCCATAGGCATCACCTGTGAATAGCCGCCGCCGGCCGCGCCGCCCTTGACACCGAAACACGGGCCTAGCGCCGGTTCGCGCAGGCAAATCATCGCTTTGTGGCCTAGGCGGTTCAGCGCGTCGCCCAAGCCCACGGTGGTGGTGGTTTTACCCTCGCCTGCCGGGGTGGGGCTGATGGCGGTCACCAAAACCAGCTTGCCGTAGGCCCTATCCTTCAGGCTTTCGATGTATTCCAAAGACACCTTGGCCTTGAAGCGGCCATAAGGGTCTAGATGTTCTGAAGCGATGCCGAGTTTTTCCTTGGCCAGATCGATGATCGGTTCCATAGTGGCACGTTGTGCAATTTCAATGTCGGACATGTGGACTCCTGATGGGGTGCGTCTTCGAAGGCGCTGGACGAAGGCCAAGAAGACCCGGCTATTTTAACAGTGACGGGGGTAAATCACGACAACGCCGTATCGGTGCCGTTGGACCGACGGGCGCGATGGGTCCGGCTGGCCCTGCTGGCCCTGCCGGAGCAAAGGGCAGCACGGGTGCGACGGGTCCGGTCGGGCCACTTGGTCCGGCGGGTGCAACCGGTGCGCAAGGCCCGGCGGGTCCGATGGGGCCTCAAGGTTTGGCCGGTCTCGCTGGCGCTCAAGGTCCAGTAGGCCCCACAGGTCCACAAGGCCCGGCAGGTGCCAACTCCCCGCTCCCCCCAACCTGCGTGGGTGTCGGCAAGGCATTGCAATTTGATGGAAAAAATTGGCAATGCACCACGGACACCACGCCGATTTTTGCAGCAAGCTCAGGGTATCATTCTCCGGGAACAGGAGGCTACCCTAATAATCAAGGCACTTTATTATTTGGCCAACCTAGCATCAATCTAGGTGGGGGGTATAATGCTACTACAGCTACGTTTACTGCCCGATTGCTGGATACTATTTCTTTTCATACTTGGTAGCGACAGCTATTCAACCTGGCTATAATGTGAATGATTTAAACTTTGCGATGAATGGTGTGGCGGTTAGCGAGAATATAAGCGCTGTTACAACATCCTTCAATACAAATAATAATCAAATCTGGAGTGATGCAGCCAATACAGCCACTTTTTATCTGAACGCAGGTGATAAAGTGTCCGTTATGCGTACTTGCTGCGATAATCAGAGTCCAGTGGCTTGGCGCGCCAATTTCATGGGGCATTATTTACATCCGTAGGTTTTGGTCAAAAATAACTGCCCGAAAGAAGCCAAATGTAGGCCGGAATAAGCCCGCTTTGGCGGGCGTTTCCGGCAAAATCAGCCGCGCCGCACTGCCGGGGTATGCCGGAAACGCCCGTGATCGGGCTTATTCCGGCCTACGGTGCATTATGTACAGCGTTTTCATCTTTAAAACAGAAGCTAATAACGGATATTCAGTTAACCCCTAAAATTAACCGAATAAGCTGCGCTACCAGACCCACGATCAAGGAACTCTTTGATGTTGAAAACGCTGTATCCTAAGTGCCAAACTGGCTAACAAGCGGAAACTGTTCGGGATGACGAACGGATTCGACAGCCAAGTCCACATCCAATTCGGGCCAGTAAAGATGGTTAGAAGACGGCAATTCGACGTGCAATATGTTGCTAATTGTGACATTACGGAACCAAGGGAATTCTGAGAACGGTAGGAATAGTTCTTCATTCTCAAGCAACAGCCAGAAGCCCTGCTGTGAAATATTGGTTACTTCAACTTGGGAAGTGCTTGCGCCATGCGTCGCGGATGTCATTTTCGTGCTCCTGAACCAAGCGAAGTGCTTCATTGATTTCGCGTTGAGAGAGACTGTCATGTTGGGCAAGCTGAATTCTAGGTTCAAGCCAGAACTTGGCCTCACCGTTCTGGCTTTGAACATGTACATGCATTCTCGGTTCTTCACGAGAGAAGAAGTAGAATCGGAAACCACCTTCGCGGAAAATTGTTGGACTCATACGGCCGAATGTTACCATAAAGGCTTATTAGTTGAAGCGGCCTAGCTAGAAGAATTTGGCATTGATCAGGAAATGCACACCGACGGCGGCAAAATAGCCCAGCAGGACCACCGGGAACCATTTCAAATGGGCCAAGAAGGAATACTTGCCCTTGGTCAGGCCCAGCAAGCCGATGCCGGGGGCCGAACCAATGGCGAGCAGGCTCCCGCCCACGCCCAAAGTCAGTGTCAGCAACAGCCATTGGCCGGGCGGAATGTCGGGGTGCATGTTCAACACGGCAAACATCAAGGTGCCGTTGTCCACGAACGCGGACGACAGGCCGATCAACACATTCGCCACGGTAGGGTCGTGCTGGCCATACAGCCACTGGGATACGGCATCCAGATAGCCGATAAACCCGAGTCCGCCTATACCCATCATCGCACCATAAAAAAACAATAGCGTGTCCCATTCCAAGCGTCCGATCTTCTCGAAAATATCGTAGGAATGCTCTCCTTGCAGCGTGTCGGCAGTGCCGGGTTGAACGGGTCGCTTTGCTGTCTGCATAAGGTCAGGTGAGTTGTGTTGCACCGTTCTTTGCAAGTAATAACTATAAAATTGCAGCAAGCTCAACCCGACCATCATGCCGGCGGCAGGCGGCAGGCCCAGCAGCATATCGAAAAGCACGGCTAGGGTGATGGTGAACCCAAATAGCAAGATCACGCCTAAGGCACCCCGTTGCAGAGTCACTTGCCGGGCCTCGACGAGGGGGCAAGCCTTGGGCACGGCAATACTCATGATGCAGGCAGGCACCAGGAAATTGACCAGGCAGGGAATGAACAAGTGGAAGAATTGGCCGAAACCCACCATGCCCGCCTGCCAGACAAACAGGGTCGAGATGCCTCCCAGCGGGCAGAAAGCACCACCCGCATTGGCGGCCACGACAATATTGATGCACGCCAAGGAAACAAAGCGGGGATTCTCCTTGCCAACCGCCATCACTACCGCGCCCATCAACAGCCCCGTGGTCAAGCCGTTGACTAGGCTGGACAGTGCGAACACCAGCAAACCGGTGATCCAGAATAGCTTCCGGTAGCCAAAACGGGCGGCCACCAGCCAGTTCTTCAGTGCATCGAAGACCCGCATGTCTTCCATCGCGTTCAGATAAGTCATCGACACCATGATGAACAGCATTAATTCGATAAATGCCAGCAGATTTTCCTTGAACGAATCAGCCGCCAACTGGACCACGCCATGTTGCCGGTAAGTTAGGGCAATGACAAACCAGACTAGCGAGGCGCCTAGCAGCATAGGCTTGGATTTTCTCAGATAGGTTCCTTCTTCCAGCATGGCGGCGACATAGGCCAATACCATCGCCAGCAGCGAGAAATATCCCGCCCAGTGATGGGTCAGGTCCAGATGTTGCGGGCTTGTTCCCGCATCTGCCGACCCTAAGGCGGGCAAGCCTAACAGCAGGCAAGCGATTAGAATGGATATTTTGTGCATTTAAACCTCATTAAAGGATGGGGAAGTTTCTATCCAGGCTTACTGCCGAGGGTGCGACTAAAAGTGATGCGGGAGTGCAAGGCCAGCCTTGCGAGGGCATCTAAAGGCAAGGCAGGCCTTGCACTCCCGGTATAAATTCAAAGACTGCCCGGTTCGTCTGCATCACTTTTAATCGCACCCTACTGCCGATGTGTTGTTGTATTATAGTGTGCTGGAGGAGTAAAGGGGCATATGTCAAAAATTGAATCAGAATTGTTAATACCGGCCGTCAAGCTGGCAATCCAGGCGGGTGAAGAGATACTCGCCATTTATTCTTCAAACTTCAATGTCGAGTATAAGGCCGACAATTCGCCTTTGACTGCCGCCGATCTGGCTTCCCATGCGTGTCTGGTCGCAGGGCTGGCCAAACTGGCGGGTGGATACCCGATTTTATCGGAGGAATCCGCCGAAATTCCATTTGAGCAACGCAGGCTATGGGAAACGTATTGGTTGATTGATCCCTTAGATGGAACCAAGGAGTTCGTCAAACGGAACGGCGAATTTACCGTTAACATCGCCTTAATCCATCAGCATCGCCCAGTTTTGGGGGTTGTCTATGCCCCCGTGCCCAAGCTTTGCTATTTTTCCACTGCCGATTCCGGTGCTTACAAAGCAGTCGGACAGGAGCAGCCTGCGCAGATTTTCGCCCGCGCACGGGTGTCACATCCTCCAATGGTGGTCGGCAGCCGCTCGCATCTGACGGAGGAAGTGAAGTCTTATCTGCTGCGGCTAGGCGAGTACGAAATGAGGCCGGTCGGCAGTTCCTTGAAGTTTTGTCTTGTGGCCGAAGGGGAGGCCGATCTTTATCCGCGCCTAGGACCCACGTCAGAATGGGACACGGCGGCCGCCCAGTGCGTCGTCGAGTCCGCCGGCGGCAGGGTCGTTGATTTGCGCGGGGAGCCTTTGCGGTATAACACCCAGCCGTCTCTGCTGAATCCCTATTTCATCGTTTTTGGCGATGGGTCCCGCGATTGGTTGCCGCACAGCGTTTTCAACCTCTAACGGTGGTTTCCCCATTGTCTCTGCCAAGTAACTCTTTGATGTTGAAAACGCTGTAAGACCTACCCCTCTGGTTTAGCCGTCTTGGGTAGTTTCAAGATGATGCTAGGCGATTTTCGCTCAACCGGCTTGTCGGTTTGAATGGCAGTTCCTTTGCCTTGTTTGCCCTGCCCGTTTTTGCTGGGTCTGTTGTTGTCTGTATGGCTGGTCTTTGCCAACTCGGTTTTGGGCAGTTTGAGGAGTTCGCTTTGCGTATTAAAATCCTCGACTAGGAACATCTGCGTTTTTCGTGCGGTCTGCTCTTGGGCAAAGGGGCCGCCGAGAACGCGGTAGTGCTGGTTTCTGCTCAGGGTGCGGGCCGGAACTCTGGGGCCTAGATGATTCAGTTGGGCTGCTAATTTTTTGGCCCAGTAACCATCATCCGTTTCCTTGGTCAGGACGAACCAGCCGGTGTTGGCCGTCGGTGATGCGGGGTCCGGCTGGCCAAACAGTTTCTCTGGCCGCTCCAATTCAGCCGCCTGCGCCAGAATATCCTTGAGGCTGGGTGTGTTTTCAAAGATAGGGGTCGGTATACCCCGGCTTAATTTCAGCGTCTCCTTGACTTTGGGCCAGTCTATTTTACGCTGTGTTTGTTTGGCAATGCGTTGGATCGCCTCGGTCAAGTTCTTTTGTTCCGTTTCAGTATTCACTTCCTCAAAGGGTTTATGGGCTTCCAGATACAACACCCCGTCCAGCCAGCCTAGCAAATAGGGTTGGTTGACGATGCGCACCGGGGTTGTCACCGGGATTTCCTTGAAGGCATGTTCGATATCCTCGGGGTACAAGCGTATACAGCCGTTGCTGGCGCGTAGGCCTATGCTGAAGGGTTTGTCGGTGCCGTGGACCAGATAGCTGGGCTTGCTTAGGTAAAACGCATAATCCCCCAGCGGATTGTCGGGGCCTGGTGGGACGACGGCGGGCAACGGGTCGCCTTGTTGCTCATGGGTTCTGCGGATAGAGGCAGGCACATACCAGGTCGGGTGCTGCATTTTCCGGTCCACCGTCATGGCACCTAAGGGAGTGGAACGGCCCTCCCGGCCTATGCCTATGGGCCAAGTGGTCACTTTCGCGTCTTTGTCCTTGCCGCCTTGGAAGTAAAACAAGCGCATGGTGGCCAGATTGATGACTATGCCTACCCGTTTGGCATCCGGCAGGATGAATTGCAGCGGCAAAATCACGCGGGTGCCCGGTTCTGGAACCCAGATGTCCACGGCGGGGTTGGCCTCGACGATGTGCTGGTAGCCTAGGCCAAAATGGCGTGCAATGTCCAGCAGCGTGTCCCCCTCCTTTAGCGGCACCACCGCGGTGCGGCCGACCAGGCTATTTTTCCCATTGAGGTAAAAACCGTGGGTTTGGATGGACTCATTCGCTTGCCCCTTTTCGGTTTCATTGTCGGGTTCCCCCGCAAAATCGACCGCTGGCGGAGGATTGTAATCGAAGATGCTGGACACTTCGGCGCAGCCGGACAGCAAACCGTAAAACAGCAGCACGATAAGCAGCTTGAATGTCATTTCTTCTCCGGTTGGTTGGGTGTTTGCTTTTTTGTCGGGTGTTTTTTGCGTTTGTCGGCAGCTACGGTAGAACCTTGCCCAAGCTTGGCGGAGTCGCCTTGGGCGCTAGGCCCGGGCGGGGCCAGCAGACCCGCCGTGGCTTTCGCGAAGTCCTTTGCTTCTTGCTCGCCGCGCAATTTACGCGTCTCGGCCATCAGGCGCAAGGCTTCGTCCCGTTGTCCTGGGGTGATTTCCTCCTCCAAGCTTTTACGCCCCTTGGCCGCTTCGCCGTCCCCCCGTTCCTCTGCCATGGTGTACCAGTAAAGCGCCAGGGAGAGATTTTTTTGCACACCATCGCCTGCGGCATACAGCGAGCCGAGAATGGATTGCGCACTGGTTTCGCCTTGTTCTGCGGCTTTCTGGAACCAACGCGCCGCCTCGGCGGGGTCTTTGTCTATCCCCAAGCCATAATAGTAGAGGATGCCCAGCTTGCTTTGCGCTATGCGCTCGCCTTGTTCGGCGGCCTTTAGATACCAATGCCGGGCGAGCAGATAATTCTGCTCCACACCCAAACCTTTCATGTAGAGATTGCCGAGGTTGACTTGTGCGGCCACGTTGCCTTTTTCTGCCAAGGGATGGAAGATTTTCAGCGCGGTTGCAAAGTCGCTGCGGATGATGGCATCAACACCCTCTTGTAAACCGGCGTACGCATTGATGGCGAAAACACCGGCGGAGACGAGAAAAAACAGTCGGAAAAATTTTACCATGACCCTACCTTTAGAATAATTTTGCCGATGTGCCCGCCGCTTTCCAGCAAACGGTGGGCCAAAGCCGCCTCTTCCAGTGGCAACACAGCATGGACAACCGGCCTGATCGCACCCGTCGCGAGTTTGGGCCAGACTTTCTCCAGCAATGCGCTGGCAATCCTGGCTTTTTCGGCCACACTGCGGGGGCGCAGGGTGGAACCGGTAAGCGTTAAGTGTTTGAGCAGGATGGGCAGCAAGTTGATTTGAGTCTTCGGCCCGTTTTGGAAGGCAATTTGCAGCAGCCTCCCATCTTGGGCCAGACAAGCTAGATTGCGCTGCAGGTAGTCGCCGCCGACCATGTCTAAGATGACATCCGCGCCACGCCCCTGGGTTTGTTCCATGATGGCGGCAGCGAAATCCTGCTCCCGGTAGTTGAAGGCGATGGCACCTAAACCTTCGCAAAAGAGGCGTTTCTGTTCGGAACCCACCGTAGTATATACCCTGCTGCCGAAAACGCGGGCCAATTGTATGGCGGCAACGCCGATGCCACTGCTTCCGCCGTGGACTAACAGGCTCTCTCCAGGCTGCAAGCAGCCCCGCTCGAAAAGGTTGGCCCAAACGGTGAAAAATGTTTCCGGCAGCGATGCGGCCTGAATCCAATCCAAACCCGTAGGGATGGGCAGGCATAAGCCAGCGGCTGCAAGGCAATATTCCGCATAGCCCCCACCGGTCACCAAGGCACAAATTTCCTCCCCCAGTTGTGGCTGTGCTACGCCTGGCCCTAAAGCCGACACCACGCCCGCGATTTCCAAGCCTAGAATGTCCGATGCGCCCGGTGGAGGTGGATAGAGTCCCTGCCGTTGCATCAGGTCGGGGCGGTTAAGCCCTGCGGCTTGCACACGGACTAATACTTCGCCTGGTCCCGGTGTAGGGATGGATTTGCGGCAAACCTGTAACACTTCAGGTTCACCGTAGCCAAGCATTTCGATGGCGGTCATTAAATTCATTGGATTGGCTGTGGCCTGTTGTGTACCGCGTTTTTAACAGCTGATGTTACGCAACCGTGTAGGCTGTAGCCCGGATGTTGTGGAGTGCGGCGACTCGTCGCCGCCTTTTGCGTCCAGCGGCGACGAGTCGCCGCACTCCACAAGTTGCCATCCTCTAGCGATGACTGCGTAACATCAGCTGATAAGTGATGTAGTGCATGGTCATGATAGCCTTCCTGCCAAATGGTCGCTGGCGGCGGGTCAGCGCTATCTCGCAAACGATGCTTCATATGAAAACTTGGATATCCTTTCACATTTCGCATCAAGTTCGCTAGGTGAATATTACCAATTAGCCTAATGTTTAAGCAGGTAAGCAATCGCACAAGCAGCCAAGAGCAACGCATAAAAACGACCCGTCGGCCAGGGGAGTGGATTGAAACACCTAAGCTGTTACGCACAGGCAGGGACTTGCTTCCCTGCCCTTTAAACCACCGAAAACCATGGAGACTCGCTGCCTGAATTCCTTATCTTTATCCGATTAGCCTATCCATAAATTGAAACTTTTGGGCGGCTGGTAACCGAGTACCGGATGGTAATGCTCCAAAACTGCCGCGATATACCAATCTTCCAGTTGTTTTTTTCCGCGTTGCCGCTTGCTTTGCACAGGTAGAAGGCTATCCCAAACAGCATCGTCCGGTTTTGGGCGGAACAGGCTGACCGATAGGGGTCTGGCTTGTTTGATCCAATCGGCTGTTAGCCCTTCCTTGTCGGCCATGTCCTGCAACTCGTGAAACTGATAGAGACATGGCGTATAAGGCACGACGATATTGATAGTGTCTTGTTCGATCAGCCGGTATTCGCGGGCAATTTCGGGAAACGCCCCAGCTTTAATAAACGCCTCGATTTGCCGGGTCTTTGCTGAGTTTTCGGGCCTGCCGATATCGTAAAGTTCGCGGTAATAGGCAGTAATGAATTCGGGGTCATTGAGCTTCATCCCCTCCGGGCCATGCACCAGTAGCAAATGCCGCGTGACCTCCGCCGCCTGTTTATAAGCACCCGGTGGGTAGCCTTCACCCTCAGGTACAAAAACATGGACTTGCCCGTTTGCCAACCGGCCTTCACGATTGCAGCGGCCGGCGGCTTGGATGATGGCATCGAGCGGCCCATGGGCACGCCAGACTACGGGAAAATCCACATCCACCCCGGCCTCTATGCACTGAGTTGCAATCAAACGCACTGGCTGGTTTTGCTTCAGGCGGTTGCGCACCCTGTCCAACACGTCATGGCGGTGTTCGGCGCAGAGGTTCGTGGATAGATGGAAAACCTCGTTATCTTCCATCGCCTCCCACAAAGCCTGGGCATGTTTCTTGAGATTGACGATGCACAGGGTTTGCTCGGATTCGCGCAGTAATCCGGCCAATACGGGCCAACTTAAGGGTTGATCCGGTTTGAGCCAGTTGACCTTGACCCGCTGCATGGGACCAAACAACCGGCTAGGATCGTGTACGATAGGGCTTGGTTTCCAGCCATGCGGGCAATGCGCCTTGACCTTTTCATGGAGATGCTCAAAAGCCGGCTGGGTGGCGGTCGAAAACACTATACTGGAACGATAAGCATTCGCCAAATGTGACAACGCGGCAAGGCTAGGCACAGCCAAACCCGGCGGCAGGGTCTGCACTTCGTCAAAGAGGATGACAGACTCGCCCAGTCTGTGCAGCTTGCGGCAGGCGGAGGGGCGATTGGAAAACAGCGACTCCAAAGCCTGTACACTAGTGGTGACAACCAAGGGCGCATCCCAATTTTCGGCCAAGAGACGGCGGCGACGCTCGGCAACTTCCACACTTTCAGCCTCGCCTTCGTTATCGGACTGGCATCCTTCCTGACCGCGCCCAGCCAATGAGTGATGCTCCAACACATAGTCCGCCCCGAAATGCAGCGTGAAAATCTCGCGGTAAATGCGTGAAGTTTGCTCAATGATGCTGAGGTAGGGAATCACTATCACTACCCGCCTCAGCCCGTGATGTTGTGCGTGGGCCAAGGCAAAAGCCAGCATGGCGAGTGTCTTGCCGCTGCCAGTGGGGGCCGTCAAGGTAAACAAGCCGGGTTCCTGCCGGGCGGCATCTAGGCAAGCCGAACGCAACGCTAGGCGGACTTCCGAAACGGTATCCACCGCTGCGGTTTTTTCCGCAAGCTTGCCGATGTGTTCCAGCAGAATTGCCAGGGCTTGCCCTGCTTGCAGGTCAGCACCGGGGGCACGATAAACCTTGCCTTGTTCGTTTCCCTTGAAATGGGCTTCGGTATCGACAAAATCGGCATCCACCAAGGCGGAGAACAGCATCCTCACATCAAGCATTCGGTCAAGGCGGCTGATAAGTTGAGCATCCATTATTTTTTGGGACGGATTTATCGGCGTTAAGCCATCGCCGCCGAGCCGGTTCCTTAAAATCTGCCAATCGCCACTTAATTCAAGTTGCAATTTTTGGTGTTGCTTCAATAAACCAAGTAAAGAATCTCTGCTGAGATGTTGCAAACCAATATGGTGGCCTTGAATAGCCAGTGCTGCCGCCACCGCACGGTATTCGGACAAAGCCAGCCAAGCTCCTTGCGACCAGTGGTCTAACCCTTGGTCTTCACCCCGCAAACGCGCTTGGAAACGGTCGCCATATTTGCCTAAGTCATGCAACAACCCGGTTAGCCGAGCTTCCTCGGACCAAGGGAAGTTTGCGGAAAATTCCCCCGCCAAACGACTGACGCTCTGCAAATGCTCTCGAAGCAGATGGAGATTGCCCGCCTTGTTTTTGCTGTGTGCATAGTAAATCGTGTTCATGCCTATCCCTATGTTGAATGAAAATAGAAAACCACATTTTGTCCAGAATAGCGTATTTGCCGTAGGGTGGGCTATGCTATAGGCGCACATGGGAAGAGCCTGCCCGGTTATCAGCGGGTTTGACATGCGCCGTAGCCCACCATAGCCTCGCCGAGGCGTGAGAAATAGCCCGTCATTCCGGTCATGGATGCCGGACAAATCGGCAGGATAGCCGATTTGCACGGCTTCGCCGCCCGAAGGGTACAGGACAAGGATGTCCTGTATGCATCCAGCGTCCAAGGATGGCAATCTACGGTTTACGGCAAGCCTATCGAAGGCTTGAGGCTTCACGTCCCTGTGACTGGATTCCTGCATCCCTGCTGGAATGACGGCGTTTTACCCAAAATGAGAATTGCTGTAGACCTTTGGCGGGCATTGCCACTGGGGTTGGTTTAGTGGAACAATGGCCGGGTTTTTAGATGGCTGCGGAAGTAAACGAATTTATTATGATTGATATCCAGGCAACCGCCCAGACCAAGGCCCGCTACAACCGCATCGCCGGCATCTTCGATTTTCTGGAGTGGCTGATGGAACGCCGTGCAAAGGCATGGCGTAGGCAGTTATGGGAGAGTATCGGGCCGGGGGAAATTCTCGAAGTGGGCATAGGGACCGGAAAAAACCTGCCTTTTTACCCGGAAGGTGGCAAAATTTGCGGCATAGACCTGAGCAACGGCATGTTGACGCAAGCCCGGCGTCGCGCCGACCGCGATGGGATAGACCTTGACCTGCGCGAGATGGATGTGCAGGAATTGGATTTCCCCGACGGCAGCTTCGATGCGGCAGTGGCGACTTTTGTGTTCTGCTCGGTCCCCGACCCTATTCTGGGTATGCAAGAACTCGCCCGCGTGGTGAAGCCTGGGGGTAAAATCGTCCTGCTCGAACATGTGCGGCTGGACCATCCATTGGCCGGCTGGCTGATGGACTGCATCAACCCCTTGGTTGTGCGGATGGTGGGTGCGAACATCAACCGGCGCACGGTGGATAATGCGAAGAGGGCAGGGCTGGTGCTGGAGTCGGTTGTGGACATGGCGGCAAACGGTTTGGTCAAGCTGATTACCGCCCGTCCCTACAAATAACTGATATTACGCATTCATTGCTATGGCGTGCCAATTTGTGAAGTGCGGCGTATCGTCGCCGCTGGGCAGAAAAAGCGGCGACCAGTCGCCGCACTCCACAACATTCTTCGCCGGAAACGCCCGCTGGGGCGGGTTTATTCCGGCCTTCTGCATATGGCAGCTTGCGTAACATCTGAAAATAACGACCATTTTTTGAACCGCCAAACGACTCATGACTGACAGGCTGCCAACATGAATGCCCCATTGACACCAGAACAACTCTACACGCACTGTGATGTTTCGCAGTTCAATTTTTCCACCACCAAAGAACTCGCCGACACGGGTGTCATCATTGGTCAGGAACGCGCCTTGGGGGCAATCCACGTTGGCTTGGGGCTGGCGCAACAGGGTTTCAATGTTTTTGCGCTAGGTCCTGCTGGCTCCGGCAAATCGACGGCGGTTCGGGAGATTCTGCAACGTGAGGCGGAAATGCAGCCAACCCCGGAAGACTGGTGCTACGTCAATAATTTTGACAATCCGGCCAAGCCCCACGCCATCAGTTTGCCCGCCGGGGAGGGCAAACGCTTCGCCGCGGAGGTCGAGCGCTTGATAGAGGAGCTTTCCGTCGCCGTGCCTGCAACCTTCGAGGGCGAGGAATACCGCTTGCGCGCCGAGGAAATTGAGGAAAAGGCCAAGTTCCGTGAATTGCATGCCCTTGACGACTTGCGCCGCCAAGCCAAACAAGCGCACATCAATTTGGTGGAAACGCCGACCAGTTACGCGTTTGCGCCGCTGAGCGAGGACAACGGCGAACTCAGCCCGGAACAATTCGCGAAGCTTGCCGAGCCTGAGCAGCGCACCATCCAGGAAAATATCGCCCGCCTGCACCAGCAACTGCACAAGCTTCTGCGCCAATTTCCCTTCTGGCGCAAGGAGGCCAAGGAGAAGCTGAAGAATCTTAACCGCGAATTCGCCGCTTATGCGGTCGGCCACCATGTTGAAAAACTGAAGGACCAATACTTCAGGCTGCCCGCTGCGGAGGCTTATCTGGAACAGGCTGAACAGGACATGATCCGCCATATCGAAGATTTTTTTCCAAAATCCGAGCAGGGGGCGGGCCTGTTCGGACCCATAGGGCAGGCCAGCCCCCTGCAGCGCTACCGCATCAATCTGTTGGTCGACCACAGCGGCAGCCGGAACGCCCCCGTCATCGAGGAAAACCTGCCCAACCACGCCAACCTCATCGGACGGATCGAACACCAGGCATGGATGGGGGCTTTGCTGACCGACTTTACTATGATCAGGCCAGGTGCGCTGCATCTGGCCAATGGCGGCTATCTAGTCTTGGACGCACGCAAATTGCTTATGCAGCCTTACGCTTGGGAAAGCCTCAAGCGGGCGATGCAAACCCTCGAAATCAGGATAGAGTCATTGGAGCGCAATCTCGGTCTGATAAGCACGACCAGCCTGGAACCCGAGCCTATCCCGTTGCGGGTGAAAATTATCCTAGTGGGCGACCGACTGCTGTACTACCTGTTGGGCTTCTATGACGACGAATTCCGCGATCTGTTCAAAATCTCCGCCGATTTTGACGATAGCATGCCCCGCGATGACAACAGTAACGCCATCTATGCCCGTGTCATCGCCACCCTCGCCAGGAAAGAGGGTTTGCGTCCGTTGAACAAGGGGGGCGTGGCGCGGGTCATTGAGCACAGCGCCAGACTCGCCGAAGATGCGGAAAGGCTGTCCACCAATCTGCGCCAACTCGGTGACTTGCTGAAGGAGGCTGATTACTGGGCATCCCAGGCGCAGCGGCAGCATATTGACAAGGATGATGTGCAACAGGCTATCAACAACCAAATCCACCGGGCCGACCGGGTGCGGCAGCGGATTTACGATGCCATCCGGCGCGGCACCCTCTTCATTGATGTCAGCGGGGAGGCCATAGGCCAAATCAACGCGCTTTCTGTGATCAGCCTGGGCGATTTCGCCTTTGGACAGCCTTCCCGCGTTACGGCGACCGCCCGCCTAGGCAACGGCAAGATCGTTGACATTGAACGCGAAACGGAATTGGGAGGGCCGATACACAGTAAGGGTGTGCTGATCCTGTCCAGTTTCATCAGTTCCCGCTATGCCCGTCTGTCGCGGTTCTCAATGTCGGCCAGCATCGTCTTCGAGCAGTCCTACGGCAGGGTGGAAGGTGACAGCGCCTCCCTGGCAGAATTATGCGCGGTATTGTCGGCGCTGGCGGAAGTGCCCATCAAGCAATCGTTGGCGGTGACCGGGTCGGTGAACCAACTGGGCCGGGTCCAGCCCATAGGCGGTGCCAATGAAAAAATCGAGGGATTTTTTGATATTTGCCACAGCTTGGGATTAAGGGGCCAGGGGGTTGTCATTCCTGCCGCCAATGTCAAAGACTTGATGCTGAGGCGGGATGTGGTCGAAGCCGCAGGCCGGGGGGAGTTTTCGGTTTATGCCGTGGAAACGGTGGATCAGGCATTGGAATTGCTGACCGGGTTGCCCGCAGGCAGCCGGGATGGGGCAGGGCTGTTTCCCGAAGGCAGCGTCAATGCCCTGGTGGAGAAGCGCCTTAAGGAAATGAGCGATGCAGTGACCGCCTTGGCGCAAACCGAACAGCATAAGGACGGCGAAAATGCTTAAAAGCTGATAAAAAAGGACGTTTGGATAATATGGTGCATGGTATTGTTGACATGCTTTGCATCGTCCACGTCTTGGTTGAGGTAGCCTAATTCAACAGTGAAGCTTGGGTTGAAAGTCCAACCGACTCCGGCAAAAGCGCGGTTTTGGTCGTAGCCGGCTTGGCCGCCGTATTGCGTCGAATTGACGCGGAAAAACAACTCATCCCAAACAATTAGGCTCAAGCGCGGTTCGAAATCAAAAGGATGAGTGAACCTGACAGTCTGGCGGGGGCGCAGGCGCACATCGGTGCCGTGGATAAAATCGCTTTCCAATAGGGTTCTGAACATCCAAGTGCCGTATTCGGTCGGTAGCACATAGCGAAAACCCGGCCACAGTTCTTGCTCCGAAACAAAGGGTTTGCCTAGGCTTTGCGTCGGCACCCAAGTATAGCCGACCCAAATGGTCGCAAGCTCACTGAGGGAGTAACCCAGTGCCGCCCGCGCCAAGCCTTGTGACCAATGTGCCCAGTCGTCGTCCCAGTGGGACTGTCCCTCCAGCCAAATGCGGACCTTGTCCAGATTTGGGTTTAAAACGTTCAAGCTGCCTTCGCCCACCACTTGCAGCCAAGAGCCAGCATCTTGCTCAACGAGATTGTCAGAGGAGCAGTTAACAGTGGCCATTGACCCTGCCAAACTTGCCAATAGTATTAATTTTCTCGGTGTTTTCAAATTTCTCTCGTTCCCGCGCCGCAAAACCACAGCAGGAATGCGCCGGAATCGGGCATGCTCAATGCAGCCAACAGTTAATCGGCATTTTATCAGCGTTTAACCATCCATTTTGGTATTTTGTCTATCTACCCACAAGTTCATATATCAAGAGTGTATAGACCTTCCACCGGACGATACGACAGATGCAGTGATAAATCGGATACTATGTGCGGGAATCAAATCCGGTTCAAACTGCGACGGGACACCCCGCCTGTGATTTAATCAAGCCTATGGGCACCGCCCCGCCAGTAGCGGAGAGGTGGGGCTACAGTCATTGCGCATTCGGTCTCCTGCTCGACAGAATATAGGGCTACCAACTTAAGGCGGGACACATATCGCCAAAGGCTTAACCGTTCGCCCTGAGTCTTGAGCTTGTCGAAGGGTGGACGGTTAAGCCGTTCATGGTTCGACAGGCTCACCATGAACGGCTTAACCTTATACTGCCCCGCTTTAAGTTGGTAGCCGAATACAGCGACACTCGCACCATAGGTTAGTACTGAAATGAGACCATTAAACTCTAAAACCCCTAAAATCCCCCCCCTTGACATCAGCGCTATGATTGCAAACGGGCGTGAAGCACAGCGCATTTTTGAAACCTTCCCGCAACAGAAAGTAGATTTGATCGTGCGTGAAATTGGCAAATTTGTCTATGACAATGCCGAATTGCTCTCGCAAATGGCGATTGATGACACAGGCATAGGCAATCTTGAAGACAAGATTATAAAGTGCAAAATTAAATCGACCATCATTTGGAACAGTCTGAAAGGCAAAAAAAGTCGGGGAATCATTGGTGAAGATACTGCAAGGGAACTGATCTTTGTGGCCAAGCCGATAGGCATCGTCGGTTGTGTCACCCCCGTCACTAACCCGGTGGTGACGCCGATGTGCAATGCCATGTTTGCGCTAAAATGCGGGAATGCGGTTATTATCGCCCCCCATCCAAAAGGACAACGCTGTGCCGATTTTCTGTGTTCCGCTTTTGAGAACATAGTATTGCGGCACGGTGGCCCGGAGAACCTTATCCAGGTGGTCCAGAACGGTTCCCTGGACAAAACCAAAGAACTCATGCGCTCCGTCGATGTGATCGTGGCCACTGGCGGCAGGGCCATGGTGGAATCAGCCTACTCAAGCGGCAAACCGGCCTTTGGGGTTGGTCCGGGCAACGTACCGGTGATAATAGACAGGGACGTTGACCTCAACGAAGCCATTGGCAAAATTGTCACTGGCGCAGCCTTCGACAACAGCCTAATCTGCTCGCATGAGCAATGCGTTTTGGTGCCCGCAGAAAAATATGACGATGCGGTGCAAGCTTTTATCGACACGGGCAAGGTTTGGTACAGCGCCGATGCGGATGTGACCGAGGCTTTTCGCAAGACAGTTTTTCATGAGGGTAAGTTAAATCCCGAGGTGATTGGGCTTCCCGCGTGGAGGGTCGGGGCGGCGGCCGGTGTCAGCCTTTCCGAATCGGTCCGGCTCATTCTGCTAAAAGCCGATGGCGCAGGTGATGCGGATATACTGTGTAAAGAAAAACTGAGCCCGGTCATCTGTATCTTACCCTATGACAGTTTTGAGGATGCTTTGTCCATGGCACAAGCCAACTTGGAAGTGGAGGGCAAAGGCCATAGTGCGGCGATCCACTCAAACAACGAGGAACACCTACGCGCAGCCGGCTTAAAACTGACGGTCAGCAGGCTGGTCGTCAACCAATCGTCCTCCACCAGCGCGGGCGGATCATTTCTAAACGGCTTTGCCCCTACTACAACCCTAGGCTGTGGTTCATGGGGTGGCAACAGCATTTCCGAAAACCTCAATTACACCCATCTTATGAATGTTTCGAACATCGGCAAGGTCATTAAAAACCTAAGCATTCCAAGTAATCTTGCGGAAATATGGGATTAGTAGAGGAAGACTTACAGCGTTTTCAACCTCAATAGAGTTACTTGATAGTTTGCCTATGCCGGGTTTTTATGCAAGCATGGGCGCTTAGCACAACACATAAGGTGATGATTATGACTACCAAAGACGAGTACATTGAGAAAGCCAAGCAACATTTGGGTGAATTGAAAAACGATCTGGGGAGCTTGCAGGAGAAGGCCGCCGATTTGACCGGCGACCTGAAGGCAAAGTATGAGGAACACCTGCCGGAAATCCAAGCCAAGCTCAAGGAAGGTGAGGCGAAATTGGAAGAGGCGGTCGCTTCGGCTGACCATCTCTGGGGTGAGTTCAAGGAGGAGGCCGAAGAGAAATGGGGTGCTGTTCATGAAGGGATAAAGGAGTCCTTGGCGAAAGTGAAATCCCTTTTCTAAGGGAATTGTTTAGCGGTTGGCGATGCCGTGGGGCACATGGCCAGTCGGGACGTGGCGGCTGGCCGATTCGCAATGGCCTTTCTGGTCGTCAAAGAAGATGTCGGCTCCGAAGGCCCGCAGGAACTGGCCCTTTTCCATGCCGCCGAGAAAAATCGCCTCGTCAATGCGGATGTTCCACGCCCGTAGCGTCCGCACAACTCGTTCATGGGCCGGTGCGCCGCGGGCAGTCACCAACGCGGTGCGGATAGGGGAGTTCTCGGCATCGAATTGGGTCTGGATATGGTGCAGTGAGGCAAGAAATGCTTTGAACGGCCCGCCAGATAGCGGCTCGCGTGCGGCGGCCTTTTCATTCTCGGTGAAGGCGGCCAATCCTTGCGCTTTAAAGATTTGCTCGGATTCGTCCGAAAACAGCACGGCATCTCCGTCAAAGGCGATGCGGAGTTGTTCCGAGCGGCTGGCGCTCGAACTGGAGGAGTAAATCGTTGCAGCGGCATAACCTGCGTCCAGCGCCTTGACCACGTCTTCCGCATTGGTGGATAAAAACAAATGTGCGCCGAAAGCGGCAATGTAGCAGAATGGGGACTCGCCGCTGGTAAAGGCGGCCCGGCAGATGTCAAGCTGGTAGTGTGCGATGGAGTTGAAGATGCGCAACCCTGTGTCGGCGCTATTGCGCGAGAGCAGTATCACTTCCACCTGCGGCTGCGGCAGCGCATGGTTGATCGCCAATAGTTTTTGCACTAGGGGAAAGGCGACGCCGGGCTTGAGGATTTCTTCCTCATGCTCCACTTGGTGGCGGCAAAACGCCTCCTTGCCTTCGGTCTCGAAGATGCGATGCGAGTCGTCCAGGTCGAACAGCGCCCGGGAAGAAATTGCGATGACCAGCTTAGTTTCGGATTGCATGAGTTTGTCTGCGGTTGTTTGCGTCAAGCCGAGATTATTGCCTCCAACACATCCAATTCCTCCACCGTGCCCAACGCCAGCAATTGGTCGTCCGCACACAGAATCGTCTCCGGGTTGGGATTGGGCAGGACGTTTTTGTCGCGCAAGATGACCAGGATGCTTGCGCCAGTCCTTTCCAAAGCTTCCAAAGAAGCCAGGCTTTGCCCGATCACGGATGCGCCGGGCGGGACTTTTATGCCTTCCAGATTCAGGCTTTGTTCGTCCCGTTTGATGACGGTGTCGAAAAAGTCAACCACGGTGGGGCTTAGTATCAGATGCGCCAAGCGGCGTCCGCCGATGGCATAGGGGCTGATCGCACGGTTGGCACCGGCGCGGACAAGTTTCGGTATGCTGGCGTCGTCCACGGCGCGGGAGACAATATACAAATCAGACCTCAGCACCCGGGCCGACAGGACAATGTACAGATTGTTGGCATCGTCGCCCGTGGTGACGATGAGTCCGTTGGCCCGCTCAATGCCGACTCGCGCCAATACGTCATCGTCACTGGCATCGCCTAAAAAATGCAGGTATCCGTGCTGGTGGGCGTAGTGCTGGGCATCGGTTCCCGGATCGACGATAACGAAAGAGATGTGGGATTCGTACAGTTCGGCTGCGGCCTGCTTGCCGACGCGGCCAAGGCCCGCTATGATGATGTGGGAACTTAGTTTGTCTATTTCACGCTGCATTCGTTTGGCTCCCAGCGGATCATTAATACGCCGACTAACCAAGTAATCCATCACGATGGTCAGACTGTAAAACAGACTGGCGATTCCGAAGATGGCAATGAACATGGTGAAAATCCGGCCTGTGCTGCTCAGGTGGATGATTTCACCGTAACCTATGGTGGTGATCGTGGTCACGGTCATGAACAAGGCATCCAGCCATGTCGCGCCCTGCTCGCGCCCGAGCCAGATATAGCCTACCGTCCCCACCACGGTCACTAAAACCACCAAGGCTGCCGGGAGGGCTAGCCTATCGCGGAGCATATCGGAAGATTCAACCGTCATTGTATGCACCAAGAGGGATATGTATGGCTTAGGCCGCTACAGCACTCTATAGCCCCGCGTTTATTCCTGCCGGAGCGGCAATTTCATAACATCAGACGCCTGAAGTGGGGGATAGTTTCGGCGTTTTGCCAAATGGCTTCAAAACTTTCGGACAGGCACTCCGCCATACTGGGCGCATGGAAATTGGCTATACCTTCGTAACGGTCAGAATGTTTCCGGTGGACCACCCGCAAACGGTCAGAAATCAGCATAGCCTCGTTGAATGCCGAATGGCACTCGCCTGGTCTGCGAATTTCCATAAGGCTGCTCAAGCGCATCGCCAAATCAACTAGGCGGCGGCCATTCCTAGATATCAGCGAGTCAGGATCGAGCACGACGATCCTGACCCTGCTGCCGCGCCGGGACAACACAAAATGTTTGACTGCATCAAGGAAATCCCGCGTGTCATAAACCGCTGGCTCCAACGAGCGGCTGGCGATGTCGAGTTGGCGACCGGACAGTCCGACTATGTCCACGGTTAACTTTAGCAACTCGCCCGAGGAGGAAAAATGAATATCCTCGCCTGCCTTGTTGGGGCGTTCATTGCCGTCGTCAATCACCAAGCACGAATCTCGCCTGTATCCAAGTGGACGAAATTGCTCGAACCGTAGTAGCCGACACCCCCTAGCTGCAAGGAAAGCGCGACTTGCTGGATGGTCCTCGTAGTGAGATCCTCGGTCCGCAGGTCGATGGCCTTGCCTTGAATATGCATGCTGTGCTCGGCAACGCCATGCCCGCTTCTGCGTAACCACTCATTAGTTTCCGGCGAACGGTAGCCGGAAAGAATATTGTACTCGCCACGACCGCCCGTCAATACGGTGACGGCGTACAGCAGGTCCAGCAATGCCGGGTCCATGGAGTGGGAGACCTCAGCATAATGGTCGCGTAGAAAATGGTTGAAACTGTCCAACAAGGCAGGGTCATAGTCTTGTTGTGGCGAACAGGCGAACCCCCATTCTTCCTTGGTGTGGGTGTTGAATAGGGTGATTTTGCGCTCTCTGCCCAAGGCATTGGCAAAAGCATCCGCCGACGGGATCAACAGGGAAGCCGCAGCAGCGACCCCCACTCGGGTTAGAAAGGCCCGGCGGCTAATGCCGCCTTTGGCTTGCTGGCCATTATGGCCTTTGAAACGGTTAAAGATCATGCAGTAAAACCCCTCTGGTTAAGTTGCTGCGAAATAGCTACAGCCTGGAGCCTCCAGGACAGCCCCAGTGACACGTTAGGTTTTACTTTACTGACTAAACACCCCTTAAGGCAATAGTTAATTGCTTTGCAATTACTAGCATATTACATGCCATACGCCAATAAGGCTAAGGCCAACCCCCAAGAATGCTAGGTTTTCGGAAGCCGCGTAGTATCTATGTTTCTGTATGAGAAATAGTCTATTGTCTTAAATCAATGTAATAACACCATCGAAATTGGAAGCGTTTGGGTGGTTTTCGGCAATTTTTGCACCTTCCCGCAACAACTGGCAGGTCTTGAGGCCGGCGATCCGTGCGGCATCCAATTCTCCGGCTGTATCGGAGAGAAACAGGATTTCAGAGGGTGGGGAATTGATTTGCCTGGCAATATTTAGATAGGAGTCGGACTCTTGTTTCGCGCCGCTGCGGGTATCGAAATAGCCTGAGAACAGGGCGGTGAGGTCGCCATATTCGGTGTTCCCGAACAGCAGCTTTTGTGCATGTGTTGAGCCTGATGAATAGACATAGAGGGCCAACCCGGCCTCCTTCCATTCGCGAAGCTTGCGTACGGCATCTGGATAAACATGGCCTTGGAAATCCCCATTGCGGTAACCATTCTCCCAGATCAAGCCTTGCAAAGCCTTCAAAGGGCCAATTTTGCGGTCTTCGTCAATCCAGCGAATTAATTGGGCGATGGCCTGGCCGTCATCCAAGCAGTGTCCGCACACTCTGCCGACCTCGTCCAGCGAAGCCCGAACCTCGGCATCAGCAGAGTGCGTGCGGACGAATTCGGCCAAGTGTGCCCTAGCATACGGGAACAGCACGTCCGCCACGAAGGATATGGAGGTGGTGGTGCCCTCAATGTCGCAGACAATTGCCCCGATCATGCGTAATCCCTGACAAATTCCTCATATTTTGGAAAATAGTCAGCAATGTGGCTGCCGGTAAATTCGGCGACCCAGCCTTCCTCAAAGGTAAACAGCCGGATGCACTTGAGGTTAGGGTGCCTGCCCATATCGAACCAGTGTTTAGTGTGGGCCGGGACGGAGATCAAATCACCCCTTTCGCACAGGACAGCATAGACGTTCTCGTCCGGGTGCAAAAAGAAAAGCCCACTGCCTTGCACGAAAAAACGCACCTCGAAATCGCTGTGCGTATGCTCGTTGATAAACTTGGCGCGTAACTGCGCTTTTTCTGGATGGTCGGGCATTACGCTGATCACGTCCGCCGACTGGAAGCCATATTTCTCCTTAAGCCCATGCAAAGGCTGGGAGTAGGCTGACAGCACGATTTTCTGGGTGGCATCGGCATCGAATTCATGTTCCGCCTCCCAGTGTTCGAAGAGTACGCCAATACTGTTTAGGCGTTTGGCGATGGCATCGAAATTCTGGACAACTTCTGCGGTTTCAGGGTTGTTTTCGGAATGGATGGTGAGCAGACTCATGATAGCTTCGATCCTGTGGTGGCAATATTAAATTTTAGCATTGTGTTGTGGTGAAAAGGTTGTCAATATTACCCGTTTAATAGACTGTTGTGGAGAAGGCGGTTGTGCGTGTGAGAAATTTGCCTGTTGGTCAAATCAGCCTTAAGTCCTTTCACACTGTGTTGCGCATTATGCAAGCAGTGCTGCTAGCCGCATTTGTTTGCGCGGCAGGATTAGTCCGAGCCGATACCGGCTATAGTTTTGGCGTGGTACCCCAGTTCGAGGCACGGGAACTTGCATCAATCTGGGTGCCAATCTTGACGGAACTCTCGAAGCGTACGGGCCTGCGGCTGAGCATGAAGGGTTCGCCGCGCATCCCCGAATTTGAGGTCGCTTTCGAGGCCGGCGAATTCGATTTTGCCTATATGAATCCCTATCATGCCCTGGTCGCGGCGCGTAAGCAGGGTTACATACCTCTGCTGCGGGATGCCAAGCCCCTCTTCGGCATCATCGCCGTGCGCAAGGATAGCCCTTATCATGACGTGAGGGAATTAGCGGGAAAAAAGATTTCTTTCCCCGCGCCGAATGCATTTGGGGCATCACTGCTCATCCGCGCCGATCTAGACGCGGTCTTCCACACCAAGATAGAAGCGCTCTACGCGCAGACCCACACCTCTGCGTATCTCAACACAGCGCTAGGCATCAGTGAGGCCACCGGCGGTATCAAGGCAACGCTTGACCAGCAGCCGCAGGATATCCGCGATAGCCTGCGCATCCTTTACGAAACCCGCCAAGTGCCGTCACACCCGATTCTTGCGCACCCGCGTGTGCCCCAAGCGCACCGGTTGTTGGTGCAGGAAGCCGTACTTGCTATGGCTGCCACCCCCGAAGGTGCCGCGCTGTTGGCCAAGGTGCCAATGGCCAAACCTGCGAAGGCCACAGTGGCCGAGTTCGCGGCGCTTAAAAACTGGAAGCTTGAAAAGTATTATGTAAAGTCGGGCGGATGACGTTGAAGACCCGCGCACCTGAAGCGACCGGCAAGCGCTCTGGCCTGATGCTACGCAGCAAGATTCTAAGCTTCCTGATGGTCATCGAACTGGTGACGATCGCTGTGTTCGTCCTTGTGGTGCAGCCCAAACTGCTCTCTTCCGTTGATCGGATACTTGTCCGTGAAACGCAGCAAGAGTTGGAAACCGTGGCGGATGGCTTGCTGCCTTTTCTGATCCAGAACCAGTTTGCCGGCATCCGTGAAAACCTCAACGAGTTGCGCAAGCGCCAACCCACCTGGCTGCGTGTGGAATTGCTCGGTGAAGACGGCCGGTGCTTTTACCCATTGCGCCCCGAACCCTTGCCGGAGGCATCCAATATTGAGCGCTTCGCCTATCCCATCCATTTTCACGATGTCAGACTGGCAACGATTACGGTTGACGTTGATTTCACCCAAGACCGTGCCGATATCCAAACGCTGGCGCTGACTTTCCTCCTGACTTTTGTCGGCGTCTTCACGGTCGCGATGCTGCTGATTGCTGTCTTCCTCGATGTTGCAGTGGGCAGGCGTGCCCGCGACCTCAGCCTGGCTGCTGACCGTCTTGCGAACCGTGACTATGATGCCGCTCTTCCCAAGGCCGGCACGGATGAGCTCGGCGATCTGGTGCGCAGCTTTGCCTCCATGCGTGACGCCGTGCGCAGCTACGAGTCATCCTTGCACATTGCCCGCATCGAGGCAGAAGCGGCCAATAACGCCAAAGGCGAGTTTCTGGCAACCATGTCGCACGAAATCCGCACTCCAATGAACGGCGTGCTAGGCATGGCACAATTGTTGTTGATGCCGAGTGTCACTAAGGAGGAGCGCTACGAATATACGAGAGCGATCATTAACTCGGGCCAGACCCTGCTGGTCATACTCAATGACATTTTAGATTTCTCCAAGATTGCAGCCGGCAAATATGAGTTGATACCTTCCGTTATCGAACCTAGGCAGATTGTCGAGGAAACTACCACTCTTTTTTACGAGTTGGGGCAATCCAAGGGATTGAAGGTTGTGTCCGCTTGGCGGGGACCGGAAGGCCAGGGTTATCTGGCCGATCCCATACGGCTACGGCAGATGCTATCCAACTTGGTCAGCAATGCCATTAAATTCACCTCGCAGGGGTTTGTGCGCGTGGAAGGAAACGAGCTTGAACGCATGGGTAGCGTGGCGCTTTTGGAATTCGCCGTGACGGACAGCGGCATCGGCATACCGCAAGACAAGCAAGCATTGCTGTTCAATCGCTTTTCCCAAGCGGACAGTTCGACTACCCGGAAATATGGCGGAACAGGGTTGGGGCTGTCCATCGTCCAGAGCCTGGCCAAACTAATGGGGGGCAGTGTAGGCATGGAAAGCGAAGTGGGCAAAGGCTCGCGTTTCTGGTTTAACATCCGTGTCGATATCTTGCAGGAAGATGAGGAAAGCCGCCAAATCCAGCACGTCGCCAAGAAGGATGAGTATGTTGAAGCAGTAGACAGATTGGCCAGGCATGTTTTGGTGGTCGAGGACACTTTGATGAATCAGAAAGTCATTGAGGCTTTCTTAAGGAAATTGGGGGTCCGAACTGACATTGTGGGAAACGGGCAGGAAGCGGTCGATGCGATCATGCAGGGCATGCGGCCCGACCTAGTGCTAATGGATGTGCAAATGCCGGTGATGGATGGCTTCCAGGCGACACAACTCATCCGCCAGTGGGAGCATTGGGCTGGCATGCCGCGCCTGCCCATCATCGCTTTGACGGCAGGCGCTTTTGAAGATGATAGGGGGAACTGTATCCAATCGGGGATGGACGATTTTCTGGCCAAACCAGTCGACATGGGTAAATTAAGGACTATGCTTGCCAAATGGTCGGCAAACTAAGGTTGAAGAATAAGCTTCGGCCGCTCAGGGTTCTAACCAATACCGTTCGAATTCTTCCAGCGATAGCGGACGGCCATACAGATAGCCTTGGTAGCTGTGGCAGCCATTTTGGGCCAGGAAATCCCTCTGCTCCGCCGTTTCCACTCCCTCGGCGATGATTTCCAAACCTAGGCCTTGCGCAAGGGACACAATGGTTTTGACTATCGAGGCATCATTGGCGTTGGTCAGCACATCTGTCACAAAAGACCGGTCAATTTTCAACTTTTCCAAGGGCAAATGCTTGAGGTAAAAAAGAGAAGAGTAACCGGTGCCGAAGTCATCCAGGACGAAACCCACCCCCACCGCTTTCAGGGCGTTCATTTTGGCTATGGTGTCGTCCATATTGTCCATAAATAGGCTTTCGGTGATTTCCAGTTTAAGCATCCGTGGATCGGCGCCTGTACATGCCAATATGTTCTTTACCTGTTCAGCAAAGTCTGGCTGGCGTAACTGTTTGATGCTGACATTCACCGCCAGGGTAGGGGTGGGTACGTTTGCCTGGGCGGCCCAGGCAGCCAGTTGGGCGCAGGCGGATTCCATTACCCAGCGGCCCAATGGCAAGATTAGCCCCGTCTCCTCAGCTAAGGAAATGAAGTTATTCGGGTTTACCATGCCACGCCGTGGATGCCGCCAACGTAGCAGTACCTCGGCGCCGATCAAACGGCCCGCATCGTTTACCTGTGGCTGGTAATAGGGTATGAACTGCCTTTCGCGGATCGCATTGCGCATGTCATTTTCCAGATGTGCGCGGGCGTTCATTGCGGCCTGCATCTTTTTGTCGAAGAAACGCAGGGCGTTGCGGCCCGCTGACTTGGCTTGGTACATAGCCAAATCGGCTTGTTTCAGCAGTCCTTCCACGTCTTCACGTTGGTTGCCAAACAGGGTCACGCCAATGCTTGGCGTACTATGCTGTGTGTTACCGTCAAGCTGATAAGGCAGGTTGAGTCTGGTAAGAATTTCCTCACCGACACGCTCTGTTTGGGCTGCGGCTTCGTCGATGCTCTGGCTTAGGTCTTCCAGCAGGATGACAAACTCATCACCGCCTAGACGGGCCACCGTGTCGCCCTCGCGCACACAGGCAGACAGGCGCTGCGCCACCTGTTGCAGCAACAAATCCCCCTTGTTGTGTCCGAAGGTGTCGTTGATGGTTTTGAAGTTATCCAAGTCAATGAAAAGCAGGGCGCCTTGCCTTTGGCTGCGGGTGCTGGTTGCCAAGGCTTGGGACAAGCGGTCGAGCAGGAGCCGCCGGTTGGGCAGCAGGGTCAAGGGGTCGTAGAAGGCAAGACGCTGGATTTGGTCCTCGGCGGCCTTGCGTTCGGTGATATCGATCTGTGTGCTGACGAAGTGGGTGGTGTTCCCGTCAGACCCTTTGACCGCCGTGATGGTCATCCACTTGGGATAAATTTCCCCGTTTTTGCGGCGGTCCCAAATTTCACCTTGCCATACTCCGGCATGGAGGAGGCTTTTCCACATGGCAGCATAAAAAGCATGGTCGTGGCGCCCTGATTTGAGGATGCGCGGCGTTTGGCCTACGGCCTCCTCAGGGGCATAGCCGGTGCCTTCGGTGAAGGCACGGTTGACCTTCAGTATGACACCGTTGCCATCCGTCACAGTAATGCCCACCTGGGCATCGAAAGCGGTGGCGGCAACCCGCAGATCCGCTTCCATCCGCTTTTGGTCAGTGATGTCTTCGACGATGGACCAAATATATTTCTGACCGTCGTCGCAGGTGATCAACATGCCGTTGAGCCGCAAGGGCACCAGGCTTCCGTCTTTGCGGACGTATTCTTTTTGATACGGCCCATAGTGGCCAGTGCGCTTCAGGGTGTCCAGTTGTAAGCCCTCGTCAGCCTCATATTCCTTCGGTGTCAGCGCCCAGTAGTCTAGGGATTTCAATTCTTCTTCGGAATAGCCGCAAATGTTTCGGAAGGCTTCATTGAATTCTATATAACGGCCTGCCAGATCAGTCAATGCAATGCCCAAGGGCGACAATTCGTAAAGTACGCGCAGCTTTTCTTCGCTCGCGCGCAGGGTGCTTTCCACCGCTAGCCGTTCGGCTTGCAAGGCGGTGATCAGCAAGCCCATCAGCACGGTGGTTGCCATATAGCTCCATAGCAAAAACAGGCTGATGCGAGTGTCAGCCAAAAAGAAAGTGCCGTGCCCGTTGGCAGTGCCCCAAGCTGCTGCAACAGAGAAAAACAATGCCGCCAAAGCGGCACCCAGATTCCCAAAACGCAGGGCAGCCCAAGCGAACAGGGGCAGGGTCATAAACGCCAAGGGCAATGGACGGCCTATAAACGCATAATCTTGGATGAATGCAAGCCAGGCCATCAAGCCTGCCACCAGTGTCCACAGCAGCCATTCCCTAGCGGCGTAGAACAGCCGTTTGATGTTACTCCTAGTGAGGGTCAGCAGCAGGGGGGCAGCCAGCAGAACTCCCACGCTGTCTCCCATCCACCACGACAGCCAGGCGGGGGGGGCAGACTCCAACGGCACCAATCCAGCCAGATGGAGACTTGCTACCCCGCAGGATGCGGGCAGCAACATGCCCGTGCCGGCGGCCACAATGAGCGAACCCACGTCACTCTGCCGGTCGAATGCGGAATGGAACCCCGTGCGCCTAAGCCACCACACGCTCAGCAGCGGACCCAGCGTATTGCCGATTGCGATGCATGCGGCCAAGGCCACGGAAGACCCAATGGAAAGATTGACCAGAAAAGCGCCGAGATAAATGCCGGGCCAAACCTCCCGCCTCCAGCGGAGCAGGGCTGCCACAGCGATGCCGGTGGGGAGCCAGACCAGAGTGATGTGCGACCCGAGATAGGGAATGTTCAGCCCGAGCCAGCCTGTGGCGTAGTAAGCCAAGGTCAGAGAGAGCAGTCTACCTAAGGTCGTCATGGGTTTAATGGATTTATTGGATGCAGGCTCTTTCCGGTAGCCTTACTTGGACCTCAGCCCATGCAGTCGCATCTCAATGTCAAATAAATACTCCAATGCTTCGACGTGCCGCAGGGCATCCTGCACTGAGGAACCCCAAGTGTAAAACCCATGGCCGGCAATGATGTAGCCATAAAGGTTGCTATGCGTCTCAATGTGCTTCTCCACCTTTAGGGATAGCCGGGCAATGTTCTGGTCGTTGGGGAAAATCGGCACGACGAGGCGGGTTGCGTGGGTGTCTATGCCTTCCAGTGCCTTCAATAGCTCGTAATCCTCCAATACTAGTTCATCGGCAAACAGCCTGGAAACCAGCGTGGCATTCGGCGAATGGGGGTGCAGCACCGAACGCACCCAAGGGTATAGCCGGTAGAGGGAGGTGTGCAGCAGGGTTTCAGCGGACGGTTTCTTGCCATCCAGTGTGCGGCCTTCACCGTCCACCCGCATAATGTCGTCCAACGTCAACCCGCCTTTATGCTTGCCGGAAACGGTGATGGCTATACTACCGTCGGACAAGCGGGCGGAAAAATTGCCGCTGGTGGCAGGCACCCAGCCTCGGGCATGAATAAAGCGGCCTGCCTCGATCAACTCGGTGGCGCGTGCCTCAAATTCTTGATTAATGGGCATGGTGGTTTCCTACGATAACAGCATTTTCAACATCAAAGAGTTACTTGATAGCTACTGGGTGGTGCTGGATATACGTTCAAATGGAAGGAATACGGAATGTCTTTTTTTAGTTTTATGTTAAAGATGAAAATGCTGTACATAAAAATATCCCAATGCTTCACTTACCATTTTAAGAAATATATGCCAACCACACCGGCCATCCCTCGACCCTAGGACAAGCTGTAAGCGTTCACTCCCCCCCCCCGGCCTTTTCCTGGGAGCGCGGCCATCTTGGCCGCCCTGCAGCAGGCGAGACGCCCGCGCTCTTAGGGGGGTAAGTGAACGCTTACGACAAGCTCAGGGCTCAGCACACACGGGAATTTGCGCAAGTCCCATACTTGATAAAGCGTATTGCCTCACCCGTAAATCCCCAAAGGATCGTCGGGATTGACACCTTGCATGAACGGTTTGCCCCGATCCTGGTTGGTGGTCTGGTAAACCTTGCCCACCCAATTGTTTAGAATGGCCTCTGCCGTATCGTGCCAAGTATTGTCCAAGCAAGGTACGAGCAGCGCCTCAGGGAAGCGGGGGGGGGAGCTTTTGTCCCTTTTGGCTGCGATGACCAAATCGGCGTATTCATCTAAAATCGCCTGGGATAGGGGGGAGAAGTAGTTTTCTGGGAAAGGCGGGTAAGCCTGCCTATCCCCTGAAGCAAAAAGCATCACCTCACGCTTGTATTCCTTGAGCAAGCTAATGGTATCGTATTCGGGATGCCCCTGGAAAAAAACCAGCCTGAAGCCATCACGGCTAACACCCAAATGTACACCGGCTTCGTCACTTTCCACCAGCACTCGCAAGCCAGCTTCCTCGAATTGGTCACGGCCGATTTCGTTAAAGCGCGAATGGGGAACATCGAAGCGGGTATTGACCCCTACCACTAGCGGATGATGCCGTTCGGTCAAACGATGCGGAAACACGCCCCAACGCTTGGCTGGAAGAGGGCGGCGTTTCTGGCCAAAGCGGAATTGCAGCACGGCATGGGTAGTCAGGCAGGAAAACAAGGTTGAGGTGACATTTTCATAGGCCCAGTCGACCACCTTGACCAGAGGGTTCCAAAAAGCCTCCTTTGCCAAGTCTGGTTGGGTCACGTTCGCCCCGGTGACGATCAAGGCATCCAGTCCCGCCGCTTGGATTTGCTCGAAAGATTCATAGTAGGACTGGACATGGGCCAGGCCTTCCGGGCTTCTTTCCAGTTCCGGCAGGGTGAACAAATGGACGTAGAACTGCGCAATCTGATTGCTATCGTTGATTAGGCGCAAAAACTGGCGTTCCGTGGCGCTCAAGGCCGCATCCGGCATCAGGTTGAGCAAACCGATATGAAGCTCCCGTATGTCTTGGTGGATTGCCAACTCGCCGGGTATGACGGTTTCGCCTTCACGTTTCAAGTCGTCGAAGGCGGGGAGTGTGGTGTGTGCAACTAATGGCATGGAATTAAGCTACTGGAGGTGGGTTAAGCAAATGATTGGAGTCGAACGGCAATTAGCCATAATGTTTCTTTGCAATAGCCGATTCCACCAAGCGATGGAAACTTGCTTCGTCGCTTACCCTAGCCAGTTCCTCGGTGGTGACGGTGTAGCCATAATCTTCGGCAATCCTCTCGTAGCGGGGGATGCGGGCATCGAACAGCCTAGGAAATACCCAACGCACGAAATCATCGGGATCAATCATCGCGGCATAGGGTAAATCCCGTTGGGCAAGATATACAGCTAACTGGGCATCCAAAAATTCCTCCCGGTAATACAGTGGTTTGGGATCGCTCTCGGCTCTTGCGTTCAAGCGTTTCTCATCTTCCTGGGTGGTTCTGACATACAGGATCAGCGTATGTTCGGCAAGTATGTCTAACAGCTCCAAGTCATCCAGTTCGCATAAGCTGCCGCCAGCATCGTTAAGAAATTTATCGTAGCCATAAATTGCCCTGGCTTTAAAGATAAAATCAGGCACATCCCGCAAGGCTTTGAGTTCCGCATCCCGGTGCAAAAGTTGCCGGTGTTTGAATTCCTTCAAGCTTAGCCCCCCCTTTTCGGGATTTCCCAGTTTGCCAAGAAATGTCGAAACAGGGGTCAGATTGTCTACGGTGATATTATTGTTAATATGCAGCGAATCGGAGCGTAACAAATCCCGAAGCAAGGGTATTTGCATCAGTTGCAATTTGATGTTGTCTAATATCGGCTCACCAAGATAGCGTGTGCCGATACGGTAGTCCACCGAGTAATGAAACCATCCGCCTTGCTTGCGCAGCAGGTTGGCCAAACGAGTCTTGCCGACACCGGACATGCCAAGCAAGGTGATGCTCTTATTTTTCCAAACGCTGTACTGGTCGACGCTGAGCTTCACCTGTGGCACCCTCTAAACAGCTTGTTGGCATTGCTGGCGATAATCGTCATATCTGGCTCCTGACGGTTAAAAATTTCAAGGGAAAAGGATATTTTATCTCATCATTGACCGACGGGTTAGCCAATCTCCGCCCTTTCTGCTATGTTTAATCTAATACTGATGTTCCGCATGGAGTGGCAAAGCTCGCTTTGCCTGTCAAGGCAGGCCTTGACACTCCAAAGCGAATCATCGCAAGTCAGCAATTCTTTGCCAATGACCGCACAGGGGCCTTGTGGTAACGTCAGCTAATAACTCATTAATATGGGAGAAAAAAATGACTATTGAAGATCGGGATCAAATCCAAACGGTGCGCCTGTCGGTGCTGGGGATGCGTTGCGCTGGCTGCGTGGGCGCGGTGGAGGGTGCGTTGCGGGCTGTGCCCGGTGTGGCAAGCGCGGATGTCAACTTCGCCGACCACACCGCTTTGGTCAGCGGCGGGGCGGAAATCGACGCTTTAAAGGCGGCGGTGCGGGAAGCAGGTTTCGATGCGGCGGTGATGGAGGGCTTGGAAGACCTAGGCGGGCAGGAGAGCCAGGAGGATGCCCGCTACCGCAGTTTGCTGAACAAATCCAGGGTGGCGGCGCTATTGGGTGTGCCGCTGATGTTGGGGGCGCATCTTAGCTGGTTCCCCGAATTGGGAACCCTGGCAGGTAGCCGCTTCTGGTTTGTCGTATCGCTATTGACCTTGGGCGTGATGGTTTATTCGGGCGGGCATTTCTACCGGGGCGCGGTCAAATCATTCAAGCTACGCCAAGCTAATATGGATACGCTAATCGCCCTAGGCACGGGTGCTGGCTGGTTGTTCTCCACGCTGGCCATTGATTTTTCCGACATCCTTCCGGCTGAATCCAAACACGCCTATTTTGAAGCGGCGACGATTATTTTAGCGTTTATCAACCTAGGCTCGGCCTTGGAAATGAAGGCCAGAGGCAAGACCTCCGCCGCCATCCGCCAATTGATCGGCCTGCAACCGCGCACGGCACGGGTGGTTAGGGAGGGACTCGAGATTGACGTGCCGATTGCCGATATTGGCCTCGGTGAAACCTTGCGCGTCCGTCCGGGCGAGAAAATCGCGGTGGACGGCGTGGTGCTGGAAGGCCATTCCAGCATTGACGAATCCATGCTGACGGGGGAGTCCATCCCGGTGGAAAAGAGCGCTGGCGCGGAAGTGATCGCCGGGACGATCAACGGCAGTGGCAGCTTTCTGTTCCAGGCCAAGCGCATTGGACGCGATACGCTGTTGGCACAGATCATCAACAGTGTGCGGCAAGCCCAGGCCAGCAAACCGGGCATTGCCCGTCTGGTGGACAAGGTGGCTGGGGTGTTTGTGCCGGTGGTGGTGGGCATTGCCGCGCTCACCTTTCTTATTTGGTTGGCTTTTGGTCCTAGCCCCGCTTTGGGTTACGCCTTTGTCACCGCCATGACCGTGCTGGTTATCGCCTGCCCTTGCGCGTTAGGATTGGCCACGCCGATTTCCATCATGGTGGCGGTGGGACGGGCGGCGCAGAAGGGCATCCTGATCCGCAATGGCGACGCGCTGCAATCCGCCGGCAAACTGAGTTGTGTGGTGCTGGACAAGACCGGCACGGTCACTGAGGGCAAGCCCAGCGTCACGTCCATTGAGGTGGTTGAGGGCTTTGACGCAGAGGGTGTGTTGCGTTTGGCGGCAAGTTTGGAAACCGGTTCGGAGCACCCGCTGGCCGGGGCAATCATAGCCGAGGCCGACCGGCGCGGATTGCAGCGTGTGCCCATCGACATTTTCCAGGCGGTGTCGGGGCGCGGGGTGCAAGCTACCATAGAGGGTCACTCTGTGTTGCTGGGCAACCAAGCTTTTATGGATGAAAACGGAGTGGATACTGGCGAATTGTCCGGCCGGGTCGGCGCACTGGCCAAGCAAGGGCAAACCCCGGTGCTATTTGCGGCGGACGGCAAGGCAGTGGGTTTGATTGCGGTGGCCGACCCGATCAAAGCCGATTCAGCCGCTGCCGTCAGTAAACTCAAGGCTCTAGGTGTGCGTGTGCTGATGGTGACGGGCGACAACCTGGTTACGGCACAGGCGATAGCCGCGCAGGCCGGGATTACAGAAGTGCGCGCCCAGGTGCTGCCGCAGGACAAGGCGGCGGTGGTCAAGGAATTGCAAGGGCTAGGCGAAGTGGTGGGCATGGTCGGTGACGGCATCAATGACGCACCGGCCTTGGCGCAGGCCGACGTGGGTTTCGCCATCGGCACGGGCACCGACATCGCCATCGAAAGTGGCGATGTGGTCATCATGCGCGGTTCCTTGTTGAAGGTCGCCGATGCGATGAGTTTGTCACGTGCCACCGTATTAAATATCAAGCAGAACTTGTTTGGCGCGTTCATCTATAACACCCTGGCCATACCCGTCGCCGCCGGTCTGCTATATCCCGCCTTCGGCCTGTTGCTCAACCCGATGATCGCCGGGGCCGCGATGGCCTTGTCTTCGGTGACAGTGGTGACTAATGCCAATCGCTTGCGTTCAAAATAAAATGGCGACCAAGATTACCTTATTCGCAGGAAAAGGCATAGGGAGACTGAACGCTAACAGCAATTTCAGCTTGGCTCGAAGCGCCGTCATTTCGGCAGGGATGCCGAAATCCAGGCCAAGGACGGTAACAAGACAACGGATTTAAGCCCATCATAATCAACCAGTTTGCCATCCATGGTCGCTGGATTTCGGCATCCCTGCCGAAAAATGACGGGGTTATATTTATCGTTTCTGGCGAAGCGCGAAGGGGTTTGCAACCCCTTCGCTTGCGTTTTGTGTGTGCAACTATGCCTTGCCAAACTACAAAACGTTACGGACGGGATTACAAATCCCGTCCGGCTGGGGGCATTGTAGCCCGGATGGAGCCAATCCGGTACTGCCTATGCGGTTGCGTAACATCAGTGAAATAAGAACAACATGCCTAAGCATTACGATGTATTCCTCAGCTATCACTGGCGCGATCAGGTGCAGGTCCATGCCCTGGCTGAAATGCTGCGTGGGCAAAATCTACACGTATTCCTTGACCGCTGGTATCTGACCGCCGGCCAGTCTTGGTTGCAGGAATTGGAGCAAGCTCTCTCAGCCTCCGGCGCGGTGGCGGTGTGTATAGGCCAAGGGGAAATGGGTCCGTGGCAACAGCGGGAGAAAAATTTCGCGTTGGACCGCCAAGCCAAGGAAACTGGCTTTGCGGTGATCCCGGTGCTATTGCCGGGGGCTGAGCCGCCGCTGGGTTTCCTAAAGCAAAACACCTGGGTGGATTTCCGTTCCGGTCTAGCCGAAGACCTGCCTCTGCGCATCCTTGCCGCCGCCGTGCGTGGCGAACCGCCCGATGCAGTGCTGCACGAACGCCAGCGTGAAATCCTGTCCACCCTCTGCCCTTACAAGGGACTCCAATTTTTCCGCGAAGAAGATGCCGAACTCTTCTTTGGACGCGACAGCGCGATAGACGAATTGCACAAATCCGTGCAAGCCCGTTCCTTCGTTTTTTTGGTGGGTCCGTCGGGCAGCGGCAAGTCTTCCGTGGTGCGCGCCGGTTTGGTGCCAAAGTTACGGCGCGAGACCCACGAACCTTGGGAAATCGTCACGATGATACCCGGCGACCGGCCTTTTCATAATCTGGCGGCGGTATTATTGCCACTGCTGGAAACCGATTTGGGCGAACTTGACCGGCTGCGCAAGACTGGCGAACTGGCAGTTGAGCTTCAACACGGCAGCATTGAATTGCGCGATGTCGTCGCTCGCATCCTAGAAAAACAAGCGGGTACACGCCATCTGCTACTAGTGGTTGACCAATGGGAGGAGTTGTACACCTATCAAGCTACAGGTTTTCATCCCAATGCTGTTGAACTAGCAACTGAAGTAGGCCGGAATAAGCCCGCTCCAGCGGGTGTTTCCGGCAAACTGACCTGCCCTATGCCGGAAACGGTCGTTACACGACCTTATTCCGGCCTACGTATGACCCTTAATTCAGCAGTATGGGAAGCCCCCTCCGCCATGGCTTCGCAGTTTATCGACCTGCTATTGGCGGCAACCCAACAGCAACAGGGATCGTTCAAAGTGGTTGCCAGCCTACGCGCCGATTTCATGGGCCGTGCATTGGAACACCGGGGCTTGAGCGAGCAGATGCAAAAAAGCATGGTGATGCTTGGGCCGATGGCCGATGACGAATTGCAACAGGCTATCGAAAAACCCGCCCAGCTTGCAGGCGTGGAATTTCAGGAGGGCTTGGCGAAGCTGATTGTGGATGATCTGGCCGGCGAGCCGGGTTCGCTGCCGCTGCTGGAATTCTGCCTGACCCGCTTGTATGAAACCCGGCAAAACCGCTTAATGAGCCACTTCAGCTACGAGGCAATAGGCAAGGTGTCCGGGGCCATCATCCAACGGGCCGACGCGGTGCTGGCAAAGATTGAAGACAGGCAAGCAGTCCATGGCGATTTGGCGCGCGACATCTTTCTGCAACTGGTGCAACTGGGCGAAGGGGTGGACGACACCCGCCGCCGCGTGTTCATGGACGAGTTGGGCGAGGGCGGGGAAGCCCGTGCGGTCGTCAAAGAACTGGCCGATGCCCGACTCGTGGTGACCGGGTACGAACCGGGCAGCGGCAAAGACACCGTGGAAGTGGCGCACGAAGCCTTGATCCGCCGCTGGCCGACGTTGCGCGGCTGGCTGGAACGGGATCGGGAAAAAATCTTCCAGCGCCGCGAGATCGAACGCGCCGCCAAAGCCTGGGCAGAGCATCAGCAAGCCGCCGTTTACCGCTGGCCCGACGAGCGCGTGATGCTGGAAGCCGCACCGGTCATTCTAGATTTACAATGCCGTTTTCCTGTTAAATCCGTTGAACGGGCGTTTCTTGGGCCGTTGACGGTGGATGAACTGCTGACCCGCTTGGATGATCCCGCCACAACCCATGCCGAACGGGCGATGATAGGCGACCGGCTGGCATTGCTACCTGGCGGCGACCCCCGCCCCGGCGTGGGGCTGAGGGCAGACGGCTTGCCGGATATTGTGTGGAAAACCATCCCCGGCGGTAACGTGGCTCTGGAATTGGAAGCCAAGGGCTGGACTAAACGGTTTGCTGCCAAACCGGTCTTCAAAGTCCAAGAATTTCAGATGGCGCAATATCCGGTCACAGTGGCCCAATGGCGGGCTTTTGTGGAGGCTGCCGAGGGTTATGACTTGCTGGTTCGTAAGCCTTACGGGGCCGCACCGGGTGCACAGCGCGGACAAGACAACCAACCTGCAGTCAACTTAGCTTGGGTGGAGGCCGTGGCTTTCTGCCAATGGCTTAGCAACCGGTTGGGTTATGAGCTTAGGCTGCCTACCGAATGGGAATGGCAACAGGCGGCGACCGGCGGCAAGCCACACAACCAATATCCTTGGGGTCCAGATTGGGACGAGAGCCTAGCCAATACCTACGAAAGCAATTTAGGCCGGATTCTTGCTGTAGGCCTTTATCCGTCTGGCAAATCCGAACAGAATGTTATGGACCTGTCCGGTAACGTCTGGGAATGGTGTTTGAACCAATACGACCAGCCGAAGCAAACCGCAGCGGGGGGCGAAGCCCGGCGTGTGCTGCGCGGCGGGTCCTGGGACGTCAACCAAGTCAGCGCCCGTTGCGCCTACCGCGACTTCTTCGATCCTGTCTTCCGTAGCCCCAGCATCGGCTTTCGGTTGGTGTGTGGTGTGTCGCCCCCATCCTGAACCGCTGACCACTGATGCTCTGAACTCTGTTGCTCTGCTTTGCTGTTCACTGTCTTAAGCCGCGTAGCGGCTCGCGATTTTTTTTTGGGGTACGTCATTCCGGCAGGGCTTAGGGCAGTAGGATGCGCCGAGGTACGAGGCGCATCGGTCGCGATTGTTCCGCTTCGCAAGCTCAGCACATCCTACGGGCTAACAACTTGTCATATTCCGCCTGAATTGATTACACATCCCGCTTTGCCTGTCAACTATGGAATAATAAACCATTGTAGCCCGGATGGAGCCGCTTGCGGCGCAATCCGGGTTTTTGTGGTTGAAGATGCCGAGTAAGTACGAAATGATCATTTATTGGAGTGAGGACGATAATGCTTTTGTCGTCGAAGTCCCGGAATTGCCTAGCTGCATGGCTGATGGCCCAAGTTATCGGGAAGCTGTCACCAATGCCGAAATTGTCATCGAGGAATGGTTACAAACCGCGCAAGAATTGGGTCGTTTCATTCCCGCTCCTCGTGGACGTTTGATGTTTGCATAACGATTCATCATTGGGAGCATGAGACCGTCGGGCAACAGCTTCACCGTTGCCCGACATTCCAACGTCTGGCGTTCGCCAAAGAGACGCGCCCGACCTAACTTGGCTGATGGGTCACGAGGGGAATCGCTTCCAGTCTGCCTTGTGACGCTCGAACGTGGGATAATGGTGTTTTCCCCCCACTAGACAGCATCAACGAATGGCACAATACATTTACACCATGAACCGGGTGGGCAAGGTCGTCCCGCCCAAGCGCGAAATTCTGCGCGACATCTCCCTGTCTTTTTTCCCCGGCGCGAAAATTGGCGTGTTGGGGCTTAACGGCTCGGGCAAGTCTACCCTGCTGCGCATCATGGCGGGGGTGGACAAGGAATTCAATGGCGAGGCCCGCGCCCAGTCCGGCATCAACATTGGTTTCTTGTCCCAGGAGCCGCAACTGGACCCGAACAAGACCGTGCGCGGCAATGTCGAGGAAGCCCTCGCGCATGTCAAAGATGCCCTGACTCGTCTTGACCAGGTTTACGCCGCCTATGCCGAACCGGATGCCGATTTTGATGCCCTTGCCGCCGAGCAGGCTACGCTTGAGGCCATCATCCAGACCAGCGATGGCCACAACTTGGACCGCACCTTGGAAGTCGCCGCCGATGCCCTGCGCCTGCCGGACTGGGATGCCGATGTGACCAAACTGTCGGGCGGTGAACGCCGCCGTGTGGCACTGTGCAGGCTGCTATTGTCCGGGCCTGACATGCTGCTGCTGGACGAACCGACTAACCACCTGGATGCCGAATCAGTGGCCTGGCTGGAACATTTCCTGCACGATTTCCCCGGCACTGTGATAGCCGTCACCCATGACCGCTACTTCCTCGACAATGTCGCCGGTTGGATTCTTGAACTCGACCGGGGCTACGGCATTCCGTGGGAAGGTAACTACTCGTCTTGGCTGGAGCAGAAAGAAAACCGGCTGGAAATCGAGGAAAAGCAAGAATCCGCCCGCATGAAGGCGATGAAGGCCGAGTTGGAATGGGTGCGTGCCAATCCGAAAGGTCGCCATGCCAAATCCAAGGCGCGTCTGGCCCGTTTTGAAGAATTGTCCTCGCAAGAAAACCAGAAGCGCAACGAGACCAAGGAAATTTACATTCCACCCGGCCCGCGCTTGGGCAATGTGGTGGTGGAGGCCGAAGGCATACGCAAGGGCTTTGGCGACAGGCTGTTGATTGACGACTTGAGCTTCCGCCTGCCGCCCGGCGGCATCGTCGGCATCATCGGACCCAACGGCGCGGGCAAAACCACGCTGTTCCGCATGATGGCCGGGGTCGAAAAGCCCGATGCGGGTTCCATTCGCATAGGCGAGACGGTGCAAATCTCCCATGTCGATCAAAGCCGCGATAGCCTGGATGACAGCAAGACGGTTTGGGAGGAGATTTCCGACGGGCTTGATCTAATTACCGTCGGCACCTACACCACCCCGTCAAGGGCTTATTGCGGACGCTTCAACTTCAAAGGCTCCGACCAGCAAAAGCGCATCGGCGACCTGTCCGGCGGTGAGCGCAACCGCGTCCATCTAGCCAAGCTGTTGAAAAGCGGCGGCAACGTGCTATTGCTCGACGAACCGACCAACGATCTGGACGTGGAAACGCTACGCGCCTTGGAAGAAGCCCTGCTCGACTTCCCAGGCTGCGCCGTGGTCATCTCGCATGACCGCTGGTTCCTCGACCGCATCGCCACCCATATGCTGGCTTTTGAGGGCGACAGTAAGGTGGTTTGGTTTGAAGGCAATTATGCCGACTACGAAGCCGACCGGCATCGTCGTTTGGGGACGGATGCGGATACGCCGCATAGGATCAAGTATAGGAAGTTGCAGGGGTAAGGATTCATTTCTGAATTCTGTTGCCTGTACCCCAAGCTGCGGTTTGGGAACGCTTGGGAGCCTGCAAAGTGATAAAATCGGATATGAATAGGTAAGGCCGCGTGGGTTGCCGCTAGGATGGGATGAAACTATAAAAGATCGGGCCTTGGTCATCGTTCAGCCCACATGTACCATTTACCTTAGAGTTCGGCGACTTGTTGCTGCCTTTCGACCCATACGGCGACGAGTCGTCGAACTCCACAAACTCACCCGATTGGGCTGAACGATGACCAAGCCAATTAACGTAAGTTAAGTATGAACTGTAAAGGCTTTTCTAAATATCCCCTTATTTGGTAGTGTTTAACGAGTTTTTTGACTTCAAGGAAAAAACCGATGGCTGACAAAACCGTTGAAATAATCCAGACGGAAAAACTTGATTTTGACCCTGAAAATCCAAGATTTTACCGGATCAACAATGCGCATAATGTTCAGGCAGTCATTGAGGAAATGCTTGATGATGAAAATGTGCAGGATTTGATGCTTTCTATCGGACAGAAGGGTTATTTTCCAGGTGAACCGCTGCTTGTTGTAAAGTCGAAAGAATCTGATGGCCGTTATGTTGTTATTGAAGGCAATCGGAGGCTTGCGGCAGTCAAATTACTCAATGGTGAAATTCTTCCACCTAGCCGCCGAAAAAACAGCATTGGCGAAATTAAAAATGACGTTGTGGTCACTCCTCCTAAAGAGCTTCCATGTTTGTTATACGAGGATCGACGTGATGTATTGCGTTATCTCGGGTATCGTCATATCACAGGAATTAAACAATGGGACTCCTTATCTAAGGCAAAATACCTAGCCCAATTGCGAAACGACTTTTATCCTGATTTGCCACAGCAACAGCAAATGCGCTCTTTGGCAAAAGAAATAGGAAGTCGTCCTGATTATGTTGCGCAATTGCTAACGGCATTGGCACTCTATACAAAAGCGGAAGAAGTTAAATTCTTTGGGCTACCAATCCAAGCAAAAGACGTTGAGTTCTCATATATTACCACGGCTCTAAGTTATACCAATATCTGTGATTGGCTCGGGCTTGTAAGTCGCACAGATATTGAGATGCCTAGTCTTCAAAAAGAAAACTTAAAAAGAGTTTTTTCTTGGATGTTTGCTAAAGATCAGCAAGGCCGGACGATCTTAGGGGAATCGCGCAACCTTGACGAGATGGCTGCGGTAGTAGTAAGCGAGGAGGCGGTGAAAGTACTTGAGGAGACTTGTAAGCTATCGGAGGCATACCTTTATACTGATGGCCCTCAAGCTGCACTCGAAAAAGCTATGAATGAGGCATGCGGTAAATTGAAAGTGATCTGGAATATGCTCCCAAGAATTAAACCCCTTAGCAAATCACATCTTCAGCAGGCGGAAGATTTATTCGAAGAAATTAAATCAGTTCGCAACTATCTTAGGGATAAATTGGAGGGTTAGTTTGTGTTAAATTTTTTGGACAAACCGCCAAAAGGTACAGATTCATTTTTATGGACAGATTTTGCTGAACTCCATGCTCTAATACATCCTGATCAGTGCTTCTCTCGTGGTGACCTAGTTGGTATTGAAAATCGTTGTAATGATGTAGGCCAAAGGTTCGATTCCGAAAAACGGTGGAGAGAAATGTCTGATTTTTCGGGTATACGTCAAAAAGAATTTAACATGGAAAGCTATCCGTTTAAAATATCGGATGACAAAGACACAATCTACTTAGACTTAGATACCAATAATCCAGCTCAGAAGTTTTACATAGGGCTACTTATTGCATCATCAATGAGGTACATCAAAAGTAAGCGACAAGGTGAAATAGCGAGAATATTCGAGCAAATATGCTTTACTTTATTTTCATGCCTGATGCCGTTTGGCTCTGAAATTCGCGCCACTTGGGCCAACGGCGGGCCGGAAGCGCCTTATAGAGGCACTCTTTACCAAAAAATGGTGGAAATAGCTAAAGACATTCGCTGCACAGCCAATTTCAAGCAGCGTGATTTCAAGGATAATGACAGGGGGGATGGTGGAATTGATTTGATTTCCTGGCATTGTATGTCAGATTCACGGGAAGGAATGCCTATCGCCTTTGCACAATGCGGTTGTTCAAAAGATGATTGGCGCTTCAAACAACTGGAGGCATCGTGGGCTAAACATTTGCGCCATTTGCCAGTTATGCATCCATGGGCTACTTATTATTTTTTACCTTTGGATTTGCGTGAGTCTGATGGCGATTGGGCTTACAAGAGTGACATCGGCCAAGCCATTATCGTCGATAGATTGCGCCTTTTGCGTCTTGCGTCGCAATATAAACTCCTTGACCAACTGCCAGCCATGCCATTCATAGATGAGGTTAAGGCATTTCGATACAGCTAATCCCAAACATCCGGCAAAGCCCTAGCCACCGCCTCAAACAGCGGTGGCGGCACGGCATTACCTACCACGGTATACCGCATATCCAAACTACCCGCCTTGGTGTCGGGAAACACCAAATCACCAAACCCTTGCAGCCGCGCTGCCTCACGGTAGCTGAAACGCCGGGCCCGGCCTTCATAGGCAAAACGCCAAACATTATGCTCCAGCTTGTGCAACGGTGGACTCATAGGGTGCAAGGGCATGTGCCGCGGGTTGGCAACAATGGTCTTGGACAATTTACCCCAGTCGCGGCGGCGGTCACGAGAGAGATAGTACCAGTGGAATTTCCTAGCGTAAAACTCGCCTTCCGGCCATTCTGGCAAATCGCCAATGGCTTGCTGGATATTGCAATAGGGATGCCCTCTGTCGGGACCATGGGTCGGTGTGGGAAATTGGTAGTCCAGCCCCAAGTCTTCACGTAAACCCACAATAAAAATACGCCGACGTTCTTGGGCTACGCCAAAATCAGCGGCGTTCAACACCTCTGCCCTTACCCGATAACCCACTTCGGAAAACACCTTAATCTGGTCCTCAAGCAAATGGAGAAAGTTCTTCCGTACCATGCCGGAAACATTTTCGACGATGAATGACTTGGGTTTGACCTGTGTCAAGGCTCTGGCGAACTCCAAGTAAAGCTTGTTGATTTTATTATCAGGTTTACGCACCCCTCCTTGGCTAAAGCCTTGACAAGGGTAGCAACCCACCAAAAGCTCGGCGGAAGGGAAGGTATCAATCGAAGCGACATCTCCCAAGCGATAGTCAGTCTCAGCGTGATTGGCAAGATACACGTCGCGGGCATAGGGCAAAATGTCGTTGGCCATAAGCACATCGAAGCCGACACGGATAATTCCGGCATCCGAGCCTCCGCAGCCAGAGAAGAGTGAAACAGCAGTAGGCATAGTTGATTCGTTTGTCTGTTTGTCTGTTCGGATTATACGCTAACGAGTAGCACTGCCAAAATGTGATGTTAAATAAACTGTTGGCAACAAATCCATTGCGCAATAATTTTGTTGCGCAATGGATTTGTTGCTATACTCTTGGCAGGTTTTAAAACAGGAAATCCGCCATGTCCAAACCCATGCAAATCAAAATCGGTGCACCGGCTACCGGCAGCGACTTCTTTCCACGCGACAACATTGTCAATGACTTGCTGAACGCTTTGCGCATCGAACATGTCTTGTTCCTTGCGCCGCGCCGCACTGGCAAAACCAGCGTGGTGCTGCACTTGCAAAGCATAGCCCCAGCCCGTTGCGTGTTCATTAACTGATGTTACGCACGGACGTTGATAAAGGCATAAAATGCCGCTGTTAATCTGGCTTATTTGAAACGTGTCCCATGAAAAATCCTCTGTTAGAGTTGTACAGCGATTATCTGATCAGTTCATTCGCTCTAGTCACAGCAACCGGTCTGTCCCTGCTGTTGGACAACGAGTACAGCCATGACCAAATTACCCGGTTCCTGTCAGGGGACGAATACACCTCGCGCGACCTGTGGGCGCTGGTCAAGCCGACCGTCCGCGCCGTCGAAACGGACGACGGGGTGGTGATCTTCGACGACACCATCCAGGAAAAGCCCCACAGCGATGAAAACGAAATCATCGCATGGCACTTCGACCATTGCAAAGGCCGCTCGGTCAAGGGCGTAAACATCCTCAACTGCCTTTATAACGTGGGCGATGTCAACCTGCCGTTGGCGTTTGCATGGCTGATCTTTGATCATTGCGGCTTTGCTTAAGGTGATTTCCAATAATGAATCCGCCAAAACCTAAATGAACTATTCACGAAAATCAAGAATAAATCCTCCGCAAATCACCTTGCCAAGCTGGGGCTTGGCGTTCCTTCTGGGAGCGCCAAGCCCCAGCTTGGCCTTTGGAGGGGATATTCCTTATTGGATATCACCTAACCATAAGCTTCTGCCCGTCAAACCCGGACGCGACCGGAGGGATGGCCTAGCTTGCCGGAAATCAATGGCCCAACGCTGGCAATTTGTGCGGCGGTGGAAGGCGGGTGAAAAACCTAGCCTTGTAAAGGCGAGAGCCTTCCCACCCCTATCGGGGCTTCGAGCCAAACTGAAAATTGCTGGCTGAGTTCCCGCCTACACGCTTGCCCAGAGGCATTTGGGATATAATCCACCTAAAATAAACGTAAGCGTTCACCCCCTAATGTCTTTCCCTGGGAGCGGAGGCCATCTCGGCCGCAATTCCGGCGGGCGGGACGACCGCGTTCCCAGGGGGGAGTGATTGCTTTACGACTAAACCAGATATCTCATTTTCACGTTGCGCCGTCGCGCCTATCCGTTGAGACCTTATTGCTTTCCCCGCACGATTGAAATCTTATGAACAACCAATATGACGCATCAGCCATTGAAGTGCTGAGCGGACTGGACCCGGTACGCAAGCGCCCGGGCATGTACACCGACACCACCCGCCCGAACCATCTGGCGCAGGAGGTCATCGACAATAGCGTGGACGAGGCGCTGGCCGGTTTCGCCAAAGCCATTGAAGTCAGGCTGTTGGCCGACGGCGGTGTGGAGGTGCGCGACGACGGGCGCGGGATGCCGGTGGACATCCACCCGGAGGAAGGCATTTCCGGGGTTGAGGTGATCTTGACCAAGCTCCATGCCGGCGGCAAGTTTTCGCATAAAAACTACCGCTATTCCGGCGGTTTGCACGGCGTGGGCGTGTCGGTGGTCAACGCCTTGTCGGCGCGGCTGGAAGTGGAAATCCGCCGGGGCGGAAAAATTTACGCAATGAGTTATGCGCAAGGCGACAAAACCTCGGAGCTTGCCGAAATTGGCAGTTGCAAGGTCCGCGATACCGGCTCCGTCGTGCGCTTCTGGCCCGAACCGCGTTATTTCGACACGCCGAAGCTGTCCATTTCCAGGCTGAAGCATTTGCTACGCGCCAAGGCGGTGTTGTGTCCGGGCCTGCGCATCAGCCTTAAAGAGGAGGCGACGGGGGAGGAAACCGTCTGGCATTATGAAAACGGCCTGCCTGAATATCTGCTGGACCAGATCGGCCATGTCGAATGCATTCCACCGCAGCCTTTCACCGGCGCGATGGAAGCCTCAGGCGAAGCTGCCGATTGGGCCTTGGTGTGGGCTGAGGAAGTCAAGGAGGCGCTTGCGGAAAGCTATGTCAACTTAGTGCCGACTCCGCAAGGCGGCACCCATGTCAACGGCTTGCGGGCCGGGTTGACGGAGGCGATCCGCGAATTCTGCGATTTCCGCAACCTGTTGCCAAGGGGAGTCAAAATAGCCCCGGAAGACGTGTGGGAAAAATGCCAGTTTGTCCTCTCGGTGAAATTGCAAGAGCCGCAATTCTCCGGCCAAACCAAAGAACGGCTGAGTTCGCGTGAATGCGTGGCTTTCGTCTCCGGCGTGGTCAAAGATGCCTTCAGCCTGTGGCTGAACCAGCACCCGGCGACGGGCGAGAGCATCGCCGCGTTGATCATCGAAAGCGCGCAAAAGCGGCTGAAGGCCAGCCGCCAAGTGGTGCGCAAAAAAGTCACCTCAGGCCCGGCGTTGCCCGGTAAACTGGCCGACTGTGCCTCGCAGGATACCCGGCTGACTGAATTGTTCCTAGTGGAAGGCGACTCCGCCGGCGGCTCTGCCAAGCAAGCGCGGGAGCGGGAGTTCCAAGCCATCATGCCGTTGCGGGGCAAAATCCTGAACACCTGGGAAGTGGAGTCTGACAGCGTACTCGCCTCGCAAGAAGTCCATGACATCGCCTTGGCCCTGGGCGTTGACCCCGGTTCGGCGGATATCGGCAATATCCGCTACGGCAAAATCTGCATACTCGCCGATGCCGATTCCGACGGCAACCACATCGCCACCTTGCTGTGCGCTTTGTTTGTGCGCCATTTCAGGCCGCTAGTCAGCGCAGGCCATATTTTCGTGGCGATGCCGCCGTTATACCGCATAGACGTGGGCAAATTGGTTTATTACGCACTGGATGACGCGGAAAAAAAAGGTGTGCTGGACCGCATCGAGGCAGAAAAAATCAAGGGCAAGGTGAACGTCCAGCGTTTCAAGGGTTTAGGCGAGATGAATCCCTCCCAATTAAGGGAAACCACCATGAACCCGGATACCCGCCGTTTGATTCAACTGAGCCTGGATGACGGGGTCGGCACCGACCAGCATTTGGACATGCTGCTGGCCAAGAAAAGGGCAGGGGACCGCAAGGTCTGGCTGGAAGACAAAGGCAATTTGGCAGAGGTTTTATAATACAGCATTTTCAACATCAAAGAGTTACTTGATAGTTGGAATGAAAGGGCAAGATATTCAGTTAAATTGAAACGTTAGGTGAATATCCTTTATTAGGTATATTTTAAAGATGAAAATGCTGTACATAAAGATATCCCCATGCTTCACATACCATTTTAAGAAATATATGCCAACCAATCATTTAAACGCGTATAATAATACGCTAATGTGCTTCCCTCAACGCTGTAAGGGGCAACAGGTGTAAGCCGTAATTCTGATAAGGTCATTTTGTTGCTCGACAAACAACGGTCTATGTGCCACAACATCGCGAGGAGTCCCGATTTACATTTGTGTACAGCGTTTTTTCTTAACAAAGAAAAATAATAAAGGACAACTCAATCAAACCATCCTGTGTGTGAACTGCTTTGCAAAATGATATAACCCAACAAGTAACTCTTCGATATTAAAAACGCTGTATGTCTGGACTAAACAACATTGATCACGTTATCGTTTTGATGCTGGAAAACCGTTCCTTCGACAATTTGCTGGGCGGCTTGTATCCGTCCGGGCCTGATTTCAACGGTCTGACTGGCAATGAAACCAATCCTTACGATGTGCCGGGGGGAGTGACGGAGATAATCCAAGTGTGGTCCGATGCCGGGGTGGACCAGCAAACCCTGACTACGCCCACCCCTGACCCCGGTGAATTGTATCCAGACATAGCGCAGCAAATTTTTGCAGACCAGACACCGGGAAAGCAGGTGCCGACTATGCAGGGCTTTGCCAATAATTACGCAAAGCACGGCGGCAAGGCGCGGGATATCATGCATTATTTCCAGCCTGCCCAAGTGCCAGTCCTGAGCGAGTTGGCCCGCAGTTTTGCGGTGTGCGACCAGTGGTATGCTTCGGCACCGTGCCAAACCTGGCCCAATCGTTTTTTCTTGCACACCGGCACGGCCAACGGGTATCCCAACAACTCACCCCAACATTTTCCTTACACGATGAATACTATTTTCAATGTGCTAGGCGATGCCGGGGTGGAGTGGAAAATTTATTTCAACGATTTTCCCCAGTCGCTGACCTTGAGCAAGCTGTGGCCGCATTTGCATCGGTTCCGGCCTTATGCTGACTTTCAAAGCGATGCCAAAACGGGCAAGTTACCGGCCTATACCTTTATCGAACCACGCTTTTTCACCGATTTGGCTTTGCCGAACGACCAGCACCCGCCCCATGATGTCACGTTTGGCGAGCAATTGATTGCGGATGTGTATAACCATGTGCGCACATCGCCTTGCTGGGAAAAGTCGCTGCTGATCATCATTTACGACGAGCATGGCGGCATCTATGACCATGCGCCGCCGCCTTTGGCAGTGACCCCAGACAGCAAGGCTGATGCCGCATTTGCGTTTGACCGCTATGGTGTGCGCATACCGGCGGTGCTGGTTTCGCCTTACATCAAAGCGGGCACCATACTGCGTAGCGCACCCGACGGGCTAGCGCACCAAGGCCCTCCCTATCCTTTTGACCATACCTCGGTGATTGCCACGTTGCGCAAACGGTTTGGCATCGTCAAGCCGCTGACGCAGCGTGATGCGGTCGCGCCTAGCGTGGACAATGTGCTTAACTTGGATTCGCCGAGCAATAAAGGCCCTGATAAAATCAACATACCGCCTTGCGAATTTACCCCGGCTCAACTGCAGGCAGCCAAAGATGCGCCTGCGAATGACTTCCAGAAAGCCGCTTTTGAAGCCATGAGCCTGTTGCCTGTCGTGCCGAGTTGGACAGGCGAGTTGCGCGTATTGGAGTCCTTGTTCCGGACATTCATCAACAAGTTGACGGGCAAGTCCGCTGCCCTGGCCAAGGCCGGCGATGCCGCATCGGCGATCAAGGCGAAGGTGGATGGGTTTCTACCTTAAAATCAGATTTTTCCCGATATACAAGCCGATCAGCCCAGTGAAAGAATATACCCCTGCCCAGCCTGTGTTGCAAACGTAGCAGCTTTTTCACTAGGAGATAAAACTTATGTCAAATACATCACCATTTCGCGTTGGCGAATGGCTTCCATCCGATCAGGCGATTCTCGACAGTTGGATAGAGGCACTGATTCTGGAGGTTGAGGCTGAAAAGAAGCCTTTGCTTCCCGTTATCGAAGAGTTCAAGGCATTGATTGAGGGCGATGCGGAAATCTACATGCTTTTCAACCAGATGTTTGAGCAGGTGCCGCACAAACCGCCATACAACAAAGACCCCACTGGCAAGCCACAGGTGAGGCATTACCAACACATGCTCCAACTCATTAATGGCATTATGACGAAGGCCCCCGAGTTTAATAAAACGGGTCTGGTCGGGTTTCCCATCAATGCCATCTTGGATTGGCCGATGGGGACTACAGGCGGATTCGCCGCCTTTTTGAACGACAAAGTCAACGTCCAGCTAAAAAAAGTTCTGCATGAGTGGGCCAAGTTCCTCGGTTCAACAGATTCCTGTTATGTGTTGAGCAGCGACCCGCACAAGGGATGGTTTGGCGCGGATGCCCGGCAGGCAATGCCGAATTTCGACGAAGAATTTCAATGCGATCCAAACAAACCTCATCATGGCTTCACCTCTTGGGATGACTTCTTCACCAGAGAGTTTAGGCCAGGGGTGCGTCCCGTCGCAGCGCCCGAAGACAACGCGGTTATCGCCAATGCTTGCGAATCGGCACCCTACAAAATTGCGCATGATGTGAAATGGCATGACAAGTTCTGGATCAAGGCCCAGCGTTACTCCCTAGCGCACATGCTCGCAAACGACGAGTTCGCCGACCGATTTGTCGGCGGGACAATCTACCAGGCATTTTTAAGCGCGTTGAGCTATCACCGCTGGCATAGTCCGGTAAGCGGCAGAGTGGTCAAAGCCTATGTCAAGGATGGCACTTATTATTCCGAAACCTTGGCGGAAGGTTTCGACCCCTCAGGCCCCAACGAGTCCCAAGCTTACATTACTGAAGTGGCAACTAGGGCTATCGTCTTTATTGAGGCGGACAATCCCGCCATCGGCCTCATGTGCATTATGTTCGTCGGTATGGCCGAGGTTTCCACTTGCCAAATCACTGTGTATGAAGGGCAGCGGGTCAAGAAAGGTGAGCAGATTGGCATGTTCCACTTTGGCGGTTCCACCCATTGCTTGTTTTTCGGGCCCCATGTGGACCTTGAGTTTGACCTCCACGGCCAGACACCGGGTCTAGATTCAAGCAATATCCCAATCAACTCAAGGATTGCCACCGTAAAAAAAATCAACAAATGATGGCTGAGCCACTGCCGTTAGGAAAGACCGGCTCGGTTTTAAAAACCGAGTCGGCTTGGCCGCCATTTCGGCCATTAAGTTTTCAATTTCAAACAAATTTAACATTCCTGGAATATAAAGGCTGCACTCGACAAACTTTGCCTGATTCTTGCCCAAGTGTTTGTCGGGCCACCCCATCCATTTTAGGAGTACGTTATGAACGAGTCAGCATTGCACCCCGCCGCGCCCGAACTTGAAGGCTTTGCCCAAACAAGAGTAGAAATCCAACTCGAAGAATTGCCGGAGGTCGTGGTGGAGTCCATCATGCAAGCCTACCCGGACGCCATCTTCTTAGATGCCGAACTGATCACGGCAGTGGATGGATCGGTCATCGCTTATGCAGTTGAAATCGAAGATGATGATGTGGAGCTGGAAATTCACCTAGACCCCAATGGAACGATTCTTGACAGCGAGTTGGAGACGAATAAGTAGGTGACCATATTTTTTGGCTGGCAATAAGTTCAGCCGTCAATGGTGTAGCTTGTCGAACCATGAACGGCGTAACTGGCTATCCTTCGACAAGCTCAGGACGAACGGTTAAGCCTTTTTGTTAAACCACTGATGAACCCCTACTTACTGGCGAAACCGAATAGCACATTTCACCCATCAAACCAATCCCGACGGAAATCTCGCGCTTTCCACACTTTGCACTTTGCAAATGCATTAATTTAATCGACAATGCTGCCATACTATTCCCAAACTTGAGGCCATAGCATGAGCACGACAACATCCGCGCCCCCCGCCATTCCCCGTATCGTCGTCGTCGGTGGCGGTGCGGGAGGCTTGGAACTGGCGACCAGCCTGGGCAAAACCCTGGGCAAGAGAAAACAAGCAGAAGTCACTCTGATAGATTGCAGCCAAATTCACATCTGGAAACCGTTGCTGCACGAAGTCGCCGCCGGCACGATGGATTCCCATGATGACGAACTGGCTTATCTGGCGCAAGCCCGGACCAATCATTTCCGTTTCGTGCTGGGCCGGATGGAAGGCTTGGACCGTGACGGCAAACAGATCAAAATTGCACCCATGACGAATGATCTGGGCGATGAAATCGTACCGGCCCGCAGCATAGGCTACGATATTCTGGTCATCGCCATCGGCAGCCTATGCAACGACTTCGGCATTCCTGGCGTGGCCGAGCATTGCCAGTTTTTGGATAGCACCGAACAGGCCGAGCATTTCCAGCAACATTTGTTAGCCTCCTATCTGCGTGCCCAAGCCCAAGGCAGTTTCGGCGGCGACGGCGTATTGGACATTGCCATCGTCGGCGGCGGGGCCACGGGCATTGAATTGTCGGCCCAACTGCACCAAGCCTCGCAACTTTTCAATGCCTATGGTTTGGACTCGATCAAGCAGTCCGATATCAAACTGCATCTGATCGAAGCATCAAACAAGCTGTTGCCGCAATTGCCACCGCATCTGTCAGAGGCGACGGTCCGGCAGTTACGGGAAATCGGGGTGGACCTCCGCCTTGGCGAGCAAGTGGTGGAAGTCACCCGTGATGGCGTGAAAACCAAGTCCGGCCAGTTTATCCAGGCGGAAATAATAGTCTGGGCCGCCGGCATCAAGGCAGCGGATTTCCTGCGCGGCATCGCCGGGCTGGAGACCAACCGGATCAATCAATTGGTGGTGAGGCGAACCCTGCAAACCACGGTGGACGATGATATCTATGCCTTAGGTGACTGTGCCGCCTGCCCTTGGCCGGAAAAAGGTCCGCAGGCCAATGTTCCGCCCCGTGCCCAGTCAGCCCACCAAATGGCCAATCAGGTTTACGCCAACATTCGGCGCCGTCTCAAAGGCCAGCCGCAGCAGGATTACGTCTACACGGATTACGGCTCCTTGGTGGCGTTGGGGAAATTCAGCACGGTGGGTAGCCTGATGGGCAATTTGTTGGGGACCGTGATGATAGAAGGTGCCATCGCCCGTTTGGTTTATATTTCCCTGTATAAGATGCATCAAACTGCCCTGCTCGGCCCGGTGCGGGTTGTGCTGTTGATGATTTCAAACTTTTTCCGCAGCCGCTTGCAGCCGAAGATTAAGCTGCATTAACAGATAACACCCCTTACAGGGATGTTATCCGTTCGAATATAGCTTATTTACTTAGTTGTTTGCTGCGAAAATTGACGTAAGGGATTATGTCAGATATGCTTTTTTCTAAATTCCCTTCATTATTTTTAGGCCGGCATCGCGTTAGCTCACTTGTCAGACTGTATTGTTTGGAGGAAGAATATTGCTTTATCCGGTTTATGTAAGTTCTGCCGTCAGTCCTAACGCGCTGTCAAAAGCTCTTGATGACATTCAAGAAAAACATGTCATCGTTAGAGGAGTGTAAGATGAACGCAGATAAATTGACGCATATTATCTACGCCAGCACTGCTGTCATGGAGTTCACCGCATCCGATCTCAAAACGATTTTGCAGGTTGCGCGGCGTAATAATTCGCTAAAATCGGTAACCGGCATGCTGCTATATGCTTCGGGTAGCTTCTTTCAGGTATTGGAAGGTGACGAAGCGACGTTGATGGCTTTATTCACGCACATTTCTTCCGACTCGCGTCATAGGAACGTGACAAAGATCATTCAAGAACCGATTGCGCAACGCGCATTTGGTGATTGGACGATGGGGTTTGCAGAAATCGAATCGTCCGAATTGGAGACTATCGAAGGGTTTAGCGATTTCTTTCAGCAGGGTAATTCTCTGTCTAATCTTCAGCCAGGTCGGGCTAAGAAGCTGTTGTCCGCCTTTGCCCAAGGTCGCTGGCGAACGCGGCTGATGGGGGATGCCTAATGAGTGATAGCTTGCCGTCCACCGTCGATCATGGTGTCAGCACTGCGGACTTTTCATTTGCATTCCAGCCGATTGTCGATACTCATGCGCGGGTAGTTCATTCCCACGAGGCACTTGTGCGTGGTTTGAACAACGAGTCTGCCTCTCAAGTTATTAGTCGGTACTCAGGCGACCGGATGTCAGCGTTTGATGCGGCTTGTAGAAGCAAGGCTATTGAGGTTGCGGCTCGAATAGGGGTGCAGACCCATTTGAACCTCAACTGTCTCCCCAGCGCGGTCTTGAATGTGGCTATTGGCTTAGATTCCATGATTGAGGCGGCAAATAAGCATTCATTCCCTCTGAGTCGAATCATCGTCGAGGTGACTGAATCCGAAGTGATTGACAACCATGCCTGCTTCGCAAAGGTTGTAAACGAATACCGCCGGGTCGGAGTGGGGCTAGCAATTGATGATTTCGGAGCTGGCTACTCTGGCCTGACCATGCTTTCCGAGTTCCAGCCGGATATAGTTAAGCTGGATATGAGCTTGGTAAGAGACATTCAATCCCATGGCCCAAGGCAGGCCATCGTTCGTGCCATCGCGCAGGTATGCGTTGATCTTGGCATAGACTTTGTCGTTGAGGGAGTGGAGACCATAGACGAATTTGCCTGGTTCTCCGACCTAGGCGTGAATCTGTACCAAGGCCACCTATTCGCCAAGCCCATGTTTGAGAATATCCCCACGTTCCACATACCCGATCTGAACGGGACTTCGTTTGCCAGCAGGTGAGTGTCATAGTTACCCATCGTAGGCCAGAATAAGTCCGGTTACGGGCGTTTCCGGCAAGAGCACTCTCGACAAATGCGGCTTACTTCGCCGAAAACGCCCGCCGGGGCAGCTTTATTCCGGCCTTCTGCGCCTTACTATCTGACGTTACGCATTGGAGTGGCAAAGCTCGCTTTGCCTGTCAAGGCAAGCCTTGACACTCCAAAACGAACGCCATAAGTCCGGCAATCCTTTGCCGATAACAGCTACCATTCTGCGGAACCCGTCCATGGTTCCGCCCTACGGTCCTACCGGACTAAGTCTCTGCACAAGGTTTTTTTTCGTTGCGAGAAAGTACTTTTTCAGGATGTCTTTCTTGACGTGTGCAGTAATGTTCCACCAATTTCCTAATATCATGATTGAAGGATTCTGAGATTTGATGACGCACTTCACGAATGGCATCAATTGTAGGATCGGGTTTCACGGTAGTTCTCCAATTAACTCAAGCGGGGTCACAAGGGCTGGCACAAATAAACCAAGCAACGTATTTATTCGACCGGGGGGTGAGGAACGAACCGCATCGTTAGCGTAACCTCGTTGGGAACCATTTATCGTACCCACGCTCGTCGCTATACACAAGTAGACCGAAACCCGTCATTTCGGCAGGGATGCCGAAATCTGCATATCAATTCCAATCCACTAATTCAAACGGCAAACCTCCCCATAGCCGAAATACAGAAAAATCGGTTTGATCCACAGTCAGAATGTGTCGCACTTTATACGAATTCGCCAGCCAAATCATTGCAGCATCGGTGAAATCTAAATCTTGGTCGGAATATTTTTCCAGGTATCCTGCAATACTGAGATAAGCGTTAGCCGGGATATCGATGACTTTCATACCGCCAAAGCTCACCCATTTGAGCAGTTCTTGCTTTCCCTTGGCATCGAGAAAATAGCAGGTTTCTGTAATGACTAGTGGAATGGTCAATAATGCAGCACGATTATTATGTAAGAAACGGATGGCTTGCGTATGCAGTGCGTCGCGGCGAATATATAAAGCAACTAGAAAGCCCGTGTCAACTAGCAGATTCGCCACTGAATTTCTTTCTGAGCAATTGTTTGCTGTTTCGGGCGATGTCCCCGGCATGAGTTTCGTCTGCACCGAACCCCGCTTGCCCCAATTCGTAGGCATTGGAAGGTTGATATTGTGTAGATAAAAATTGTTCTAATGCCTGTTCTATAGCTTGGTCTTGGGTAATGGCATGGTTCGCACAATAATTGTTAAGAGATTGTTCCACAGTTTGGGGTAAATGGATAGAAAGTGCCATAGTGGTTGCCTTTGTTTAATGCAATGAGAATCTCTTGTTAGGGATTATTTTCGACCGTTTCTTCTGCCTTCCATATTGCCACGAAAGTACGATATCCAAAGTAGGGACGCTGTGCGAACCATTATACGCCTTGAAGGTACCCACAGCCTACCCTACTTGGTCTGGCTTTCATCGTCGGGGTGCAAACAAATTTGCATGAACGTTGGGCTGACGCATCAAGGACGAAGTTACCGCTCTTGCTTTTACCCCTCGTATTTTTCTGATGCGCTTCGTACCTCAGCGCAACCTATGGCTCTATTCATTTTGTGTGGCTTTAATTGCATCGTAAAGCGTAGAAAGCTCAGGGTTCCCTAACCACTTTTCACGCTCTGTCGTGTAATCACCCCAGCCATTTTCAGTCTGTTGGATAAATCTGATTGTACCAACAGCCCCCAAACGTTCATTTAACAAGTCAAGGCCAACTTTTCGTATTTCTTCCAAAGTCATTAGTTGAGCGTTCATTTAGTATAAAACCGCTTGCAGCCAGCTTAATGGGTTTCTAACATTGAGCATAATAATATTGGAATAGCGTTGCGCTCGCTTGATTAATTTGTCGTCGGTGGTAAGAAAGACATCAACACTCGCTTGCTTCGCACAGGCCAGATGCAAAGCATCATAGGTTGTGAAGCCATAGGACTTTAGGCTTTCCGCGAGTGAGCGGATGTCTACGTCTTCCCGATGCTGTTTCCCATTTGCTTGGTGCTTTGATCAGGTTTGCCGCTTTCAAATCTCTAACAATAGTCTCAATCTGCTCGTTCTGCATATCATTCTTTCAGTATTTTGTATCTGCGTAATCGAGTTTAATTCCTGCCAAATAAAAAAGTCAACTAATTTCATCCAAAAACAACGGTGAAATGTACTAGGAAAGTAGGGATTATTCCCCCACCAACCATTCCACTTTATAGCCGCCCTGGCCCTCCACAGCCAGTTGCTTCCACAGCCAAGGAAGCAGACCGCGCAACTGTTCGTCGAGTTGCCAAGGCGGGTTGATGATGACCATGCCGCTGCCAATCAGGCGCAAGGTCTCATCGGGGTTGAGGATGGAAAACTCCGCCAGCAGGATTTTCTGGATGCCACTGCGTTTCAAGCGGCGCAGGAAGTCGTCCGTCACGAAACGATCCTGTAGCGGATACCAGATGGCGAAAATTCCCGTGGGCCAGCGCCGGTAGCCTTCTTTCAGCGCATCCAATAGGCGGTGCCTTTCGTCTTGAAGTTCGAACGCCGGGTCGATGTGGACCAGTCCGCGCCGTTCGGCAGGGGGCAGGAGTGCTTTAATTCCCGCGTAACCATCTAGGTGTTCAACTTTGACTTGCCGGTCACCGGCAAATTCGGCGGCCAGGTTTTCCACCTCATTTGGATGCAGTTCGCACAGGACCATGCGGTCCTTGGGTCTGAGAAAATGCCGCACGAATCGTGGCGACCCCGGATAGAATTGCAAGTCATTGCTGGGGTTTTCCGCTCGCACGATTTGCAGATATGCTTTCACCTCATCAGAAACCCCTTCCGCGCCGAAGAGGCGGATAATGCCGCTCTCATATTCCCGGTTTTTCCGTGCCATAGCCGATTGCAGGTTATAGCGACCGGCACCGGAATGGGTATCCAGATAGAAAAACGGTTTTTCCTTGTTGAGCAGGGACAGCACCAAGCGGGTCAGGATGATGTGTTTGAAAACGTCGGCATGATGACCGGCATGGAAGCCGTGGCGGTAACTGAGCATATGTTGATCCGTGGCAAAATGTCATTCTAAGGAATCCCCCTACCGGGTGCGATTAAAAGTGATGCGGGAGTGCAAGGCCTGCCTTGCGAGAGCAACTAAAGGCAAGGCAGGCCTTGCACTCCCGGTGTGAATTCAACAACCTCCCGATTCGTCTGCATCACTTTTAATCACACCCCCTACCCCCCTTTTACAAAGGGGGGTAGGGGGATTTTAAGCGTTTACCCGCTGTTCCATACGCCGGAAAATCCCTGCGGGTTCTGCGACAGCCAGCTTGACGATGGCATTGGCACGGGTCTGGGTATCAGCTACAGCATAAATGCGCAACTCGTCGGCATTGCCCGAGGGTCGGAGATGGGCCACATCCCCATTGTCGAAGTAGATGCGCACCCCATCCAAATAATTGATGCGAATGATACTCCCAAACCCCAAGTCTTGCGTGAACAAATCCTCCAGTTCTACAACGGTGGCTTCGATGGACTCCCTAACGGCAGCGGAATCATTGAGTTTTGCGCCATGTTCATCCAGCAGCGCAGCGGCACCCGGCTCGATAGCAACTTCGGTAACCCGTGCATCGGATGGCGAGAACCGGTTGACGATTTTTTGGCTGATGCTGCGCGGGAATGCCTTCAGCAAGGCGGCGGAACTGTAGCGTTTTGGCAATAGTTCAAACAGTTGGCACAAGGGCAATTGTTTCTCTTTGGCCGCAAAGAGCACGGCCAGGATAGGCAGCATCGCATCGCGGGTGGGCAAGGCGGCCAAGGTTTTGCCGTTGCGGACGATGTCGCTCCCGGTCAGGAATCCCCCGTTGGCTTCAAAGCCGCAGACGGCGCGTTTGCCCTTGGCGATGGCCTGCTCCATGCCGGCGATGACAAAGGGCGAGCCGATCTTGGTCTTGGCGGCGGTAATGTCTTGCAATGCACCCAAGTCTATGGCGTCATTGCAACTGATGGGGACAACTACGGCATCCGCGCCGAGAAACTCGGCCGTGACCATGCCCACTCTATCGCCTCCGAAAAAGCGCACCTCGCCGCCGTCAACGCCTAGGATCAAGGGCCGGTCAGTATCGCCATCCGTTGACAGGATAGCATCTATCTTCCCGCAGTTGGCAGCGGCTTCATCATGCAAGCGCTGGATCGTCGCAAGCTGTTCCCCGTCCATGTTCTCGGTGTCAATTGGTATGAATGTCTCGCTACGGCCTGCCGCAATCACCTCGGCACCTAGTTTACGCAGTATTTCCACGAGCAAGTCGCGCCCTACGGCTGAATGCTGGTAAACGACTAGCCGCAATCCTGCCAGGCTTGCACCGTCAAAAAAATCCGCATAGCGGCGGATATAGGATGCGGCACCGGCGTTGTCGACTGGCTGTAGTTCTGCATGCCCCGATTTGAAGCGCCCGTTCCCGTCAAAAAGCGATTCGGCAAAAGCTTGACCATACAGCCTTTGCCGTACTTCACCTACTTTTTCGCCGATGGGAAGTTCATGCTTTTTCAGCAGCTCGCCGCGTGATGTATTGGTTTTATAGCCATTGCGGTCAAAGGGGATGTGGCTTCCGGTGACCATTATGCTACCCTTGCCACGGGATAAGGCAAAAAATGCCAACGCCGGAGTCGGTATCTGGCCGAGATTGACCGGCTTCATGCCAGCGTCGCGGACCGCTTTCTCGATAGCCTGGGCAAGTTCCCCCCTGCCTTGGTGTTCTGCAACGTAGCGGCTGGAACTCGGGCGCAAATCGAAACCGAAAAAGAATTCGTCACCTGGGATAATTCCCCCTTCGTCAAGGTGTAGCGATTGCAGATATTCCAATTCCGCAAGGGCGTTTAGATAAACTTCCAGTTGGGTCAGGTGGATGACCTCACCCCGCCTTCCGCTGGTCCCAAATTTTAGTTCTTGCGGTTCGTAGGAAAGCTTGGAGCCTAGGGTGTCTTTGATAAGCGATGTTGCGTTCATGTTTACAGCGTTTTTAATATTAGATAGTTACTTGTTGTGTTGTGTCATTTTGCAAAGCACACACACAATGGGTGGTTTGATCGAGTGTCCTTTATTATTTTTCTTTATTAACTGATGTTACGTAGTCATCGCTAGTGGATGGCAACATGTGGAGTGCGGCGACTCGTCGCCGCTGGACGCAAAAGGTGGCGACGAGTCGCCGCACTCCACAACATCCGGGTTACAGCCAACACGGTTGCGTAACATCAGTTATTAAGAAAAAACGCTGTACATAAATACAAATCGGGACTCCTAGCCATTTGGATCGGGCGTGTCTCTTTGCATTGTGACCGTCATTTGGGCTTCCGGGCAGGAAAGTCGGGCAACGGAAAGGATTTTGCCCTACCCACATGCTACGGCTTACGCCTATTGCGCTTACCGCATTGAGGGAATCCCATAGGCGCATTATTATATGCGTTTAAATTATTAGTTGGCATACATTCATGAAAAGGGTAAGTATCAAGCATGGGGATATATTTATGTACAGCGTTTTCATCTTCATAATATATCTAAAACTGAAATTCAGTTAACCCTTCAGGTTAGCCGAATAACCTACGCTATCATACCCACTACCAAGTAACTTTTTGATGTTGAAAACGCTGTAATTATAGTATATTCTCGATCATCCAAGTGCCGCCCTCACGCCAGCAAAGCGCTTGGCCGGTTTCCTTCCATTCCGCTAGTACGAAGCGCCGGGCAGGTTTTCCGCCAACATCCAATTCATGGACCGCCGGACGGTGCGTATGGCCGTGAATCAGAATTGACACACCATGCCTTTGGATGCTTTCAATGACGGCTTGCGGATTGGCATCCATGATCATCCGGCTTTTCTTACCCTTGTCCAAGCCGCTTTTGAACCGATACCAGCGGGCATACCATTGGCGGATGAATAAGGGTTTCGACAAGGCATTGCGTTTCCACTCATTGGCGCGGACGCGGATTCTTGCTTTTTGGTAGAGAACGTCGTCGGTACAAAGCAAGTCACCGTGGGTAATTAGGGCCGGTTCGCCGTAAAGATCAATGACGGCGTAATCGCCCAACAGGCCCACCCCGGTCTCCCGGCATAAGCCTTCTTCTGCCAGGAAATCCCGGTTGCCGTGTTGGAAAAAAACCGACGTGCCAGAATCGACCAGCCGTCCCAGTGCGGATTTGACTTCGCGGTTGGGGCTGGATTGGTCGTCATCGCCGATGTAGGCATCGAACAAGTCGCCAAGTATATACAAACGCTCGGCATCTTGTGCACGGCCTGCAAGGAAGGACAAGAACCTCCGCGTGGTTTCAGGGCGGGCTGCGCAAAGATGCAAATCGGATATGAAAAGGGTTTCAGCCTGCATGGGGCATGGTTTGTACGGGGCTGGGGTTAAACCGACGCAGTTATAAACTTGGCGTCGGTCTGTCGCTGTTATTCGCTGACTACAGTGGCTTTGTTGATCACGATGGGTGTCTTCGGCACATCGGTGGGGAAAGGGCCGCCTGAGCCGGTGGGTATCTTGCCTAAACCATCCACCACATCCATGCCCTCCACGACTGCTCCGAACACGGCATATCCCCAGCCTTTGGGGGTAGGGCTAGTATGGTTTAAGAATGAGTTGTCGATGAAGTTGATAAAAAACTGCGCCGTGGCCGAATTCGGGTCACTGGTTCGCGCCATGGCGATGGTCCCGCGCTTGTTAAGAAGGCCATTGTCTGCCTCGTTTTTGATCGGGTCATGCACCGGCTTCTGCTTAAAGTCCGTGGTGAAGCCACCGCCTTGGGCCATGAATCCTGGGATAACGCGGTGGAAAATAGTGCCATCGTAGAAGCCTTCCTTCACATAGGTCAGAAAGTTTGCCACACTGACAGGGGCTTTGGCTTTGTCCAGTTGGATGACAAAGTTGCCTTGGGTGGTTTCAAATTTCACTTGTGTGGTGTGTTCGGTCATTTTTTTGGGTGCCTTGTGGGCTTTCGCTGCCACAGATGCGTCAGAGAAGGCCAATAGAAAAATGGAAATGAAAAGGCTGGTAAGCAATCGCATGGATTAGTTCCTTGATGCTCTTTCAAAGGGACGGCTATCAAAATAGCCAGTTAGCTTGAGTATTCTAAAGCAATTGCCCTATCGGGTCGAGCTAGGCGTACGCTGTCCACCACGAACGGCTTAACTTAATGCAGTGACCTTACGGCTGCTGTTCGTAGTCCCGGATTGAATCTGCTATCGCCAGTGTTTTCCGCCTGAATACAGTACTACAAACGGTTTAGCCCGGTGGCCACCTCAGGCGGCGCCCTCCCAAAAGGTGCAAATGCAAATGCGGCACCTCCTGCCCGCCGTCGCCCCGACAATTGATGACAGTGCGGTAGCCGCTGTCGGCAATGCCTTCCTGTCTTGCCACCCGCTGTGCGGCGAGCAGCAGTTCGCCGGCCAAGCCCTGGTCGTCTAGGTCTTCAAGCGTGGCAACGTGTTGCTTTGGAATAATGAGCACATGGGTAGGCGCTTGTGGTTTTATGTCGCGGAATGCGAGGATAAAGTCATTTTCATAAACAATCGCCGGTTTGATTTCACCGGTGGCCATTTTGCAAAATAGGCAGTCAGTCATGGTTTGCTCCTTGGGGGGTTCGATTCGGAAAGCGCCGCGCATAGATTTAATTGTAATGCCAGTTGTAGTAAGATCAAAGCCAGCTAAGCCTAGTTAGATTAATTTACTTGTCTGTTATCTTGAGGTGAAACAATGAAAGTAATGGTAGCAACCGATGGTAGCACCGATGCGATAGAAGCAGCCCGCGTAGCCCTTGCCTTATTGCGCGACGGAGCGGAAATTGTGTTGGTCACAGTGGTGCAAGACTATGAAAATCCTTTGGAGATGGCGGGCGGCTTTGAAGGCCCGCTGATTACTCCCGAGCAGGCTGAGGCTGAGTACCAGCGACAGCTTGCAGATGGCAAGTCCGCACTGGAAAATACTAAAGTGGCTTTGGGCAAGGACGTGGAAGTCCGCCTCATCCCAACGGATTCAAATCCCGGCCATGCCATCGTCGATGCGGCAAATGAGCTTCATCCCGACCTGATCGTACTGGGCAGTGGCAACAAGGGTTTCTTCTGGCGGCTCGTTGCCGGTTCGGTCAGTGACTATGTGCTGCACCATTCCCCCTGTCCTTTGCTAGTGGTGCCGCACCGCAGCCATTCCGGGTTATGATGCCTAAAGCAAGTGAACACGGGCAGGCAGAGAGTAGGCTGCAAGCCATGCTTGAACACCTTCCCGCGGGCGTGATACTTACCTCGGTTCCCGGACAGAAAATACTCTACCGAAATCGCAAATTCGTCGAAATGTTCGGTTACACCTTGGATGAGTCTGCGACCTTCCGGGAATGGTGCCATCTTGCCTATCCGAATCCCGAATACCGCGAGTGGGCTGTTGGGGAATGGGAGCGCCGAGTGGCTGCCACCAAGGGTAGGGACATGGAAATAGACCCTATGGAAGTGAGCATCATTGCTAAAAACGGCACCGTCTGGTTCGTCCGCATTCATACTACAGCCGTTGATGGAAAAAACCTCATTACTTTTTTCGATTTGACCAACCGCCGGAAGACCAAGGAAGAATTGCATAGGAAGACGCAGGAGTTAGACCGTTTCTTTGACGTGTCCATGGATTTGCTGTGCATTACCAATGCCGAGGGTTACTTCCAACAACTCAATCCGGCATGGGAGCAGGTGTTGGGCTATACTAAGGACGAACTCAAAGCGCGGCGGTTCATCGAGTTTGTGCGTCCCGAGGACAAGGAGGAAACCTTAAGAGTATTTGCCCAACTTGCCGTCGAGAAAAAACTTAGCAATTTTGTCAACCGTTTCCAATGTAAGCATGAAGGTTGCCGCTGGCTGGAATGGAAGGCTGTCACGGCGGGCGATATCATCTATGCTGCGGCTCGCGACATCACCAAGCGGAAGCTGGTGGAAAACGAACTCGCTTTGCACCGGGAGCAACTGGAGGAAAGGGTGCGGGCAAGGACCGCAGAACTCCATCAAGCCAATCTGGCTTTGCGGGAGGTGACCGAACGGCTGACTCTGGCGACCCAAGCTGCGACTATGGGGGTGTGGGATTTGGATTTCAGCAACAGCTTGGTGACTTGGGACGACAGAATGTTCCAAATTTACGGTCTTCCCAGAATAGTCCCCATGCCACATGAGACTTGGAAAAAATCCGTGCACCCGGATGACTTTGCCAAAGTCTGGGCTTCTCTGTCACGGACGGTTGAAAACAAGGCCTATGAAACAGTCGAATTTCGTATTTTCCTTCCCAATGGCCAACTTCGGTGGATCGCCGAGGCCCAAGGTGTCGTGCTGGACGACAAAGGAGAAGTGGTCCGGCTTGTAGGCACGAGCACGGATATTACTGAGCGCAAACTTGCCCAGACTCTACTTTGCGCCAGAGAACGCCATTTCCGGGCTTTCTTTGAGCGCCCCCTGGTGGGCATGGCAACCGTTTCACCGGCAACAAACTGGCTCGAAGTCAACGACCAGTTGTGCCAAATGCTGGGCTTTAGCCGTGAGGAGTTGCTCCAGAAAACTTGGGATGAAATGACCTTCCCCGTCGATCAAGCCAGAAACCAAGCTAAATTGAAGCTCATTTTAACCGGTAAGATTGACGACTATACAATAAACAAACGCTGCCTGCGCAAGGATGGCAGTATCCTGTATGCCCAAACCTCCGTTAGCTGTCTGCGCAAGACAGATGGTTCGGTTGATTATCTGGTTGCGTTGGTTGTCGATGTGACCGGACTGCATCAAGCCCAGGAACAGTTGCGTAAGGCGGCTTACCATGATGCCCTGACGCAACTCCCCAACCGTAGGCTGCTTGTTGACCGCTTGCAGCAAGCAATGGCGCGTCGTGACGTGGGAATGCTGGCCATTTGCTACCTGGACTTGGATGGTTTCAAGGCGGTGAATGACCGGTTTGGCCATGCTTTCGGCGACCAGTTGTTGATCCAGTTGGCAAAGCGACTCAAATCCTGTGTCAGGGACGGGGATACCGTGGCGCGTCTGGGAGGGGATGAATTTGTCATCCTGCTATCCAACCTCAGCGGTGAGGAGGAGTGTCGGCAGATTTTGGTGCGTCTGCTGGAAACCGTGGCTGCAAGTTACAATATCGCTGATTCCGAGTACCCGGGCATTTCAACTAGCATAGGCGTCACCTTGTTTCCAGGTGACCGCGCCGACCCGGAAATTCTGTTGCGCCATGCCGACCATGCCATGTACGCTGCCAAGCAAAGTGGCAAGAACCGTTTCGTTTTTTTCGACGTACATGATCGCGATAGCCCTCCTGCTTCCCATTGCGTTCGTTGAATCTTTAATGATGAGAGGGCATTGTGGATATTTTTACCGGTAGTACCCAGCAGCAGAGCGTACTCATTGTGGATGACACGCCGAGTAGTCTTGAGCTAATAGGCAATATTCTCAAACAACACTATCAGGTCAAGGTGGCCAAAAATGGTGAGACTGCACTTAGGATCGCACACTCTACAGTAAAACCCGATATTATCCTGCTAGACATCATGATGCCGGAAATGGATGGTTATGATATCTGTCGCCTATTGAAACAGGATGCCTATACCGCAGCCATTCCGGTTATGTTTCTAACGGCGAGGATTGATTTGGAAAGTGAGACTTATGGCTTGAGTCTAGGTGCAGTGGATTATATTTACAAGCCAATTAACCCGCCAATTCTTCTGGCTCGGGTCAAGACCCAGTTGCAAGTTAAAGCCGCCGCTAATTTCCTGGTCGATAACTCACGCTATCTTGAGCAAGAAGTGGTTAGGCGTACCCATGAGACGCAGGCCATCCAGAAGTTGCTTATCCTGACCTTGTCTACCCTTGTGGGTTGCCGCAATCGCGAAACAAGCCGCCATCTTCTCCGTACCCAGCATTACGTCAAAGCCCTTGCGGAGTGTTTGCGTTTTAAAACACGCTTCGTCGGCTTTCTGTCCGATTACAACATCAATATGCTGTTCTGGGCGGCACCCCTGCACGACATAGGCATGGTTGTGATTCCAGACCGGATTATCGCGAAACCGTATCAGAGTAGGCTTTCCCCGAAAGAACTTGAGATTATGAGGTCCCACACTACGCTTGGATGGAATGCTATCCATAAATCAGAACAAACCTTGGGCGTTGATACAGAATTTTTCTCTATAGCTAAGGATATCATACTCTCGCATCATGAGAAAATGGATGGCAGTGGTTATCCACTAGGGCTTGTCGGCGATGAAATCCCCATACCGGCACGCTTGATGGCAATTGCCGATGTGTACGATGCCATCATCAACAAAATATCTGACAGGGGAAGCATCGCACATCAACGCGCAGTGGGAATCATGTGCGAGGGCAATGGCAGTCATTTCGATCCGGATATGCTGGAAGCCTTTGTGGAAATACAAGACGAATTCCATATGATTGCCTGTCGCTATGCCGAATCCTAGTCTTTAAAAAAGTCGTTAAATAGATGATCTGAGGCAGCCTAAAAAATGAATAAAAGCTTGGTGCGATTTTTAAAATATTCCAGTGTCGGTGTTTCGACGTTTTTGTTTGACCTGTTTCTTTTGTATCTATTTATCGATTATCTAAACATATATTATGTTTATGCTACTGCGGTAGCGTTTGCTGTGGCGGTTTCCATCAATTATGTGCTGAGTCGGCGTTTTGTATTTAAAGGGACCCTGCGCTCGGTCCACGAAGGCTATGGCATTTTTCTGCTAATCGCCCTTGCCGGTCTTGGAGCAGTGACAGGACTCATGGTTGTTTTTGTCGAGGTGTTGCATATGCATTATTTTCCATCCCGCGTCATCATCGCCGGCATGGTTGGGATGTGGAACTATTTAATGAATTTGTATGTAAATTTTAAAGTGGCAGGAAAATGACATGGGCTTGAGCTGGTATGTTTGATATAATTTGCAACTTAAAGTCAAAAGCCATTGCCTGTGCATCGTCACTTTTGTTGTCGGTTCGTTTAATTTTCTAACCAATGCAATTATTTATAACTTAGTATCTGTGGTATGCGAGACCAAAATGTCAAAGATTAAAGCCTACGAAGGCCACTTCGGTGCTGCCGGGATGCATTTCTGCATCGTTGCGTCGCGTTTCAATAGCTTCATCGTCGACCAACTGGAGGCCGGGGCTATCGACGCACTGGTGCGCCACGGCGCTTCAAAAGAAGATATTCATATTGCCAAGACGCCAGGGGCTTATGAATTGCCGCTTGCGGTACAGGCGGTGGCGGCTAGCAAACGCTACGATGCAATTATCGCCGTCGGTGCGGTGATTCGAGGTTCCACCCCTCACTTTGATTATGTTGCCGGCGAATGTGTCAAGGGGATTAGCAGCGTGTCGCTGAAATTTGGCATACCAGTAAGCTTGGGCGTGTTGACAGTCGACACAATCGAGCAAGCCATTGAGCGCGCGGGCACTAAAGCCGGTAACAAAGGTGCCGAAGCAGCCCTTTCAGCTATCGAGATGGTTAGTCTTTTACGTGGATTGGAAACCGCATGAACCATTCCCAAATGCGGGTTTTTGCTCGGCGCAGTGCTATGCAGGCCGTTTACCAATGGCAGTTGACCGGCTATGATCTTGCAGAAATCGAACGGCAGTTTGTCGAGGAGCATGGGCTTGGGCATGGCGATCCGGCGTATTTCTCGGAGCTTTTGCATGAAATCCCTAAAAAACTGGACAGCATCGATGCCGCCATAGGTGAATTCACAGACCGCTCCATCAATAGTATTGATCCGGTGGAGCGGGCAGTGTTACGTATTGGCAGCTATGAACTGCTTTATCGGATTGACTTGCCGTATAGAGTAATCCTCAACGAATGCATCAACTTAACCAAGATTTTCGGAGCTGTTCACGGTCATAAGTACGTTAATGGCATTCTTGACCGTATTGCCCATAAGACTAGATCCGTGGAAATAAGCGCTTCCAGTAAAAAGCCAGGCTGACAGAGCAGCGAACGGTTAAAAACCATGTCTATTGGCGAATTTGAGTTGATACAGCGGTTTTTCAACCGTCCGCCTTTGCGGTTCGACATTGTCGAAGGCATTGGTGACGATTGTGCCTTATTAAGACCGCAGTCAGGCAAATGTCTGGCAATGACTATGGATACCTTGGTGGAGGGTGTGCATTTTCTACGTGGAACCAATCCAGAAAGCCTAGGACATAAGTCATTGGCAGTTAATCTCAGCGACTTGGCCGCAATGGGGGCCACGCCGACTTGGGTGACTCTGGCATTGACCGTCCCTGAATCGGACGAGAACTGGCTTGCAGCCTTTGCCAACGGGTTTCGGGCATTGGCCGATTATTACGGTGTTGAACTGGTGGGTGGGGATACCACGCGGGGTCCGCTGTCAATTACCGTGCAGGCTATGGGTGTTGTGGATGAAGTCGGTGCTTTGAGGCGTTCGGGTGCTCGGTGGGGAGACGGCATCTATCTAACGGGCGACTTGGGGCTGGCCGGGCTAGGGCTGGAGATTCTGCTTGGAAAAACAGCGAGGCAATCGCCTGAGGCTTTGGCTAAACTGGAAAGGCCGCATCCCCGTGTCAACGCAGGGATGAGTCTGGCCGGATTCGCCAACTCGTGCATTGATGTTTCAGATGGATTGGCTGCCGACTTGTGCCATATTTTAAATGCCAGCGGTGTCGGGGCAACCTTGGATTGGATTGCATTGCCATTGCCTTCGGTAGTGCGGCAACATATCGAAGCGGACGGCGACGCGTGGATGCCATTGCGGGCTGGTGACGATTATGAGCTTTGTTTTACCGTCTCCCGTGAGCGGGAAGATGAACTGCCGGGCCGGATGGCCGAGTTTGGCTGTAGCTGTGTCCGCATTGGTTCGATTGAACAACAAATGGGGTTGCGCTTGAAAAAAGACGGGGCAATTTACGATTTGGCTGCTTTAGGTTACCGGCATTTCTCCTAATACAGCGTTTTTATCTTAAAAACTGATGTTACGCAACCGTGTAGGCTGTAGCCCGGATGTTGTGGAGTGCGGCGACTCGTCGCCGCCTTTTGCGTCCAGCGGCGACGAGTCGCCGCACTCCACAAGTTGCCATCCTCTAGCGATGACTGCGTAACATCA
>CAIZPP010000184.1 GCA_903934875.1 uncultured Methylococcaceae bacterium | reverse complement strand
CTGATGTTACGCAGTCATCGCTAGAGGATGGCAACTTGTGGAGTGCGGCGACTCGTCGCCGCTGGACGCAAAAGGCGGCGACGAGTCGCCGCACTCCACAACATCCGGGCTACAGCCTACACGGTTGCGTAACATCAGTTCCTTAGTGGAACGGGAATATCGCAGACTCATGATGCAGTGGATCGAATTGATACAGGCGCAACCGCCTGGATGGCTCAAAGTTCAACGTGAAGTCGATCTTGTCGCATCAGTGACAGGAACCATCCGCTTGACCTTGTCTGGCCCCCTGTAATGCAGTATAGCGATCTCGCCAGCGGGCCACTCCTCCCCTCCCCTGTGGGCGATTGGGTAAATCCCTTCGGGCATGCCTGGCTGGCGGATGAAGAGATGGAAATGCCCGTGCTCGCCTGCGTCAGAGCGCTGGGCATGGTAATAATACTGGCTATGGGTGAAAATGCCCAAATAACGTTTGCACATAGGTTTAGTCGTAGCCGCTATCCAATCCTTACATCGGTTGAGCAAAAAAATTTTCATCACCGTTGAGTCTATATTCTTAGCATAGCAGGTAATCGTCTATGCCCAGGAAAGCGGTACGGTGTATACTAAATTTTTGCACTGCATCCAAAACCGAATGTAATTTTGTAACTGGGTGTGTCAATGTCAAACACCGATACATGGCGATACAAAACAAGACCGTTGCAGGGTGACAAAAGACCCGCAGACGGGTATAAAAGACGGCATGGAAATACAACTGAAAGCCCAAGATGAATCAACACGAACATGATGATATGGATATACGCCCGGCGCCCAAGCGGCACGGGCTGCGTTGGCTAATTTGGCTCATTGTGATCCTTGCGCTTGCCAGCGCGGCCTACTTTATCAGGCAGCGCGGCAACCATCAAGAAGCCGGGTCGGTGCAAAAGCCAAAATTCGGCAAGATGGCCGATTTGCCAATCCCGGTTGCCATCACCAAGGCCACACTAGGCGATTTCCCGGTTTACTTGAACGGTTTGGGTTCCGTGACCGCGCTGCGCACGGTCACCGTGCGGACACGGGTCGATGGCCAATTGATGCGGGTGGCTTTCACGGAAGGCCAAATGGTCCGCGAGGGGGATCTGTTGGCCGAAATCGACCCGCGCCCGTTTCTGGTCCAGTTGCATCAGGCCGAAGGGCAATTGCTACGCGACGAAGCCTTGCTGAAGAATGCCGAGATTGATCTGGTCCGCTACAAGACACTGTTGGCGCAAGACTCCATCGCCGCGCAGCAGACGGTCACCCAGGAATATTTAGTCCAGCAATACCGAGGCAACGTGGAAATGGACCGAGCCTTGGTTGACACCGCCAAACTGCAACTCATCTATGCCCATGTGGCATCGCCTATTTCGGGACGGGTGGGGATAAGGCTGGTTGACCAAGGCAACATCGTCCACGCTGCCGATGCCAACGGGCTAGTCGTCATCACGCAAATCCAGCCCATCGCCGTGGTCTTCACCCTGCCCGAAGACCAAGTGCCTGCCGTCATGAAGCGCTGGCGTTCGGGCCAGGAGATCAGCGTCGATGCCTATGACCGGGCCGGCAAGAACAAGCTCGCAACCGGGCATCTATTGGCGGTGGACAACCAGATTGATGCAACCACCGGCACCGTCAAACTCAAGGCCCAGTTCGCCAATGAGGACAATAGGTTGTTTTCCAACCAATTCGTCAACATTAAAATGAAACTGGATACCTTGCTTGCTACTACCCTCCTGCCGGTCTCGGCGATTCAGCATGGTTCGATAGGCAGCTTCGTGTATGTGGTGAAGGACGACAACACCGTGACGGTGCGCCCGCTGAAGCAGGGGCCGGTCGAAGGGGACACGACGGCGATCCTGTCCGGGTTGGCGCCCAATGAGGCAGTGGTGGTGGACGGCGTGGACAAACTCCGCGAAGGCACAAAAGTGGAAGTCATCCAGCCAGACTCGGCAAGACCCCAAAACAAGGCACCTGAGGCACCGGCATCCGGGTCCGACAAACGCCAACACGGGCGCAGGAGCGCCAGTTCGTGAGCGTTCCCCCGGACACCAATCCGCTGCCGTCATTCAATCCGTCCAAGACGTTCATTTTACGTCCGGTTGCCACCTCCTTACTGATGGTGGCGCTATTGCTGGTCGGCATCCTGGCTTATCGCCTGCTGCCGATTTCGGCCCTGCCGCAAGTGGATTACCCAATGATCCAAGTGGTTACGCTTTACCCCGGCGCCAGCCCTGAGGTCATGACCTCGTCCGTCACCGCGCCTTTGGAGCGCCAGTTCGGCCAGATGCCGGGGCTGAACCAGATGTCGTCGGCCAGCTCGGGCGGGGCTTCGGTCATCACGCTGCAATTCAACCTCAACTTGGACTTGGACATTGCCGAACAGACCGTGCAGGCAGCCATCAACGCGGCCAACACATTCCTGCCCACCGACCTGCCTATGCCGCCTATTTACAACAAGGTCAACCCGGCGGATGCGCCCATCCTGACCTTGGCCGTCAGTTCAAAGGTCTTGCCGCTAACAAAGGTGGAAGACTTGGTCGACACGCGGCTGGCGCAGAAAATATCCCAATTGCCGGGGGTCGGGCTGGTTAGCATCACGGGCGGGCAGCGGCCGGCGGTACGCATACGCGCCAATCCAAAAGCCTTGGCCGCTTACGGTATGGGCCTTGAAGACCTGCGCAATGCCATCGCCGCCGCCAACGTGAACCAAGCCAAGGGCATGTTTGACGGCGCGGCCCGTGCGGCCATCATTGATGCCAACGACCAGCTCCGCTCGGCGGCCGAATACTTGAAACTGGTCGTCGCCTACCGCAACGGCTCGCCAGTGAAACTGTCCGATGTCGCTGAGGCGATAGACGATGCCGAGAATGTGCGGCTTGCCGCCTGGGCCAACGGAACCTCGGCGGTGGTTGTCAACATCCAGCGCCAACCGGGTGCCAATGTCATCGAAGTGGTGGATCGTATCCAGCAATTGTTCCCCAAATTGCAGGCGATCATGCCCACCACAGTGGATATTGTACCGTTGACGGATCGCACGGTCACCATTCGCGCATCGGTGCATGATGTCCGCATCGAACTTTTTCTGGCCGTAGCCTTGGTGGTGCTGGTGATTTTCGTCTTTCTCCGCAACATCCCGGCCACCGCGATTCCCGGCATCGCGGTTCCCCTGTCCCTGGTCGGCACCTTCGGCGTGATGTATCTTGCCGGTTTCAGCATCAACAACCTGACCCTGATGGCACTTACCATCGCCACCGGCTTCGTGGTCGATGACGCCATTGTGGTGATCGAGAACATTTCCCGTTACATCGAAGAGGGCGACCCGCCGTTGGAGGCGGCGCTCAAGGGTTCCGAACAAATCGGCTTTACTATCATTTCACTGACGTTTTCGCTGGTCGCGGTGCTGATTCCGCTGCTGTTCATGGGCGATGTGGTTGGCCGGCTGTTCCGCGAGTTCGCCATCACGCTGGCGGTGTCGATTCTAATCTCCGCCGTCGTGTCGCTCACTTTGACGCCGATGATGTGCGCCAAGCTGCTCCGCCCTATAAACGAGAAAAAAGCCGGTTGGTTTTACCGCAGCAGCGGACGGTTTTTTGATACGATGGTCGCCGGTTACGGGCGGATGCTGGAATGGGTGCTGGAACGGCAAACCCTGACCTTACTGGTCGCGTTCGCAACCTTGGGGCTTACCGTGTGGCTGTACATCGTCATACCCAAGGGTTTTTTTCCGGTCCAAGACACCGGACTCATCCAAGGCATTTCCGAAGCGCCACAGGACATTTCCTTTCCCGCCATGGGTATACGGCAAAAAGCCTTGGCGAGTCTCATCCAGGAAGACCCGGCGGTGGAAAGCCTGTCCTCCTTCATCGGCGTGGACGGCACCAATCCAACGCTAAACAGTGGCCGTTTCCTGATCAATCTAAAACCCTTAGCCGAGCGGGGTGTGAGCGCCACAGACGTGATCCGGCGGCTGCAACCAAAACTGGCAGAGGTCGATGGCATCGCGCTGTTCCTCCAGCCAGTGCAAGACCTCACCCTGGAAAACCGGGTCAGCCGCACCCAATTCCAATTCACGTTGGAATCGGCCGATCCTGCGGAATTGAACCAGTGGACACACCGCCTCGTCGACCGGCTATTGGATTTGCCAGCCATCACCGATGTTGCCAGCGACCTGCAAGACCAAGGGCTGCAAGCCTTCGTGTCCATAGACCGCAGCACGGCAAGCCGGCTGGGGGTCACCACGGCAGCCATCGACAGTGTGCTGTACGATGCCTACGGGCAAAGGCTGGTGTCCACCATCTTCACCCAGTCCAACCAATACCGGGTGGTGCTTGAAGTGCAACCGAATTACCGCAGCGGCCCTGATTCCCTCAACGATCTGCGCATTCCCTCGACGAACGGAACCCAAGTTCCCCTGTCCGCCATTGCGCAGGTGTCAGAGCGTCCAACACCGCTTGCCATCAACCACCAAGGCCAGTTTCCATCCTCGACGATTTCCTTCAATCTGGCACCGGGGGCTTCATTAGGCGATGCGGTCCGGGATATTGAGGCTGCCAAGCAAGAAATCGGCCTGCCGCTGAGCGTCCGCAGCAGCTACCAAGGCGCGGCCTTGGCCTTCACCGCCTCGCTGTCCAATACACTTTGGCTGATTCTCGCCGCGATCATCACGGTTTACATCGTGCTAGGGGTGCTTTATGAAAGCTATATCCACCCCATCACCATACTGTCAACCCTGCCCTCCGCCGGCGTCGGCGCACTGCTCGCACTGATGGCGGCAGACATGGACCTCGGCATCATCGGCATCATCGGCATCATCCTGCTGATTGGCATCGTGAAAAAGAACGCCATCATGATGATAGACTTTGCCTTGGAAGCGGAACGCAAACAGGGACTGCCGCCCAGAGAGGCCATTTTCCAAGCCTGCCTGCTGCGCTTCCGGCCCATCATGATGACAACATTGGCGGCACTGCTAGGTGCACTCCCGCTGATGCTGGGAACCGGCGTGGGGTCGGAACTGCGCCATCCCTTGGGTATCACGATGGTTGGCGGTTTGATCCTGAGCCAACTGCTGACTCTGTTCACCACCCCAGTTATTTACTTAGGCATGGACCGCATGGCCCGGCGCGTGACCGGCCAGCATGAAGAAATCCCCCAAGATACGGATTACGGCGAGAACAAAGCGTGACTTCCCTTCTACTTCAATCGTTAAATTTTGTAGGGGCGAATTCATTCGCCCATGGGCGGCTGAAGCCGCCCCTACATCAGATATGTGAAATGGAATTGGAATGAATATATCCGCGATTTTCATTTATCGCCCTGTCGCCACCACACTGCTGACCATCGGCCTGGCGCTGGCGGGCATCGTCGCCTTTTTGCAATTGCCGGTGGCGGCTTTGCCGCAAGTGGATTTCCCGACCATCATGGTGCAGTCGTCCCTGCCCGGTGCCAGCCCGGAAACCATGGCAGCCACGGTGGCCACCCCGTTGGAACGTTCCCTAGGGCGCATCGCCGGAATCACCGAGATGACCTCCTCAAGCACCTTGGGTTCGACCAACATCACCTTGCAATTCGATCTTGACCGCGACATTGATGGCGCAGCCCGCGACGTGCAGGCGGCCATCAACGCGGCCACCAGCCTGTTGCCCACCAATCTGCCTAGCCGCCCCAACTATCGCAAGGTCAACCCGGCCGACCCCCCCATTCTGATCTTGGCACTGACCTCGGAGACGCTGAGCCGCGGACGTATGTACGATGCGGCCTCGACGATACTGGCGCAAAAAATCGCCCAAATCCAAGGCATCGGGCAGGTGACGGTAGGCGGCAGCTCATTGCCGGCGGTGCGGGTTGAACTGAATCCGGGGGCGCTGGTGAAATACAGCGTGGGCCTTGAAGATGTCCGCACGGCGATTGCCGCGACCAATGCCAACCGCCCCAAAGGCTCGGTCGAAAATGACAAGCGCTCTTGGCAAATCCAGGCTAATGACCAGGCCAAAAAGGCAGAAGACTACCTGCCGCTGATCGTATCCTACCGCAACGGTGCCGCCGTGCGCATCGCCGACCTAGGCGATGCGGTGGATTCGGTGGAGGATTTGCGCAATGCCGGACTGAAAAACGGCAAGCCATCGGTGCTACTGATTTTAAGCAAACAGCCCGGTGCCAATGTCATCGAAACGGTGGCAAAGGTGAAAAATCTGCTGCCGCAACTGCGGGCATCCATCCCGAACGCCATTGATCTGTCGGTGGTCAGTGACCGTTCGGAGACTATCAGGGCATCCGTCGATGAGGTGGAGCGTAGCCTGCTTATCGCCATAGCGCTAGTCATCTTGGTTGTGTTTGTGTTTCTGCGCAATCCGGCCTCGGCGATGATCCCGATCATCGCCGTGCCGGTTTCCTTGATCGGTGCCTGCGGGGTGATGTATCTATGCCATTACAGCGTAGACAACCTGTCCCTGATGGCCTTGACCATCGCCACCGGCTTCGTGGTCGATGATGCCATTGTGGTGCTTGAGAATACCTCCCGCCACATCGAAAGAGGCGAGCCTCCGCTGCAGGCCGCACTGCAAGGTGCCGGGGAAGTCGGCTTCACGGTGCTGTCCATGAGTTTGTCGCTGATCGCTGTGTTCATTCCAATCTTGCTGATGGGCGGTATCGTCGGGCGTTTGTTCCGCGAATTCGCCGTGACACTGTCCGCCGCCGTGCTGGTGTCGCTGGTGGTGTCACTGACCACCACCCCGATGCTGTGCGCGCTCTGGCTGAAACAGGAAAAAAAGCAACATGGCCGTTTGTACCTGTGGGTGGAACACCTGTTTGACAGCCTGCTGCATGCTTATGAGCGCAGCCTGCGCTGGGCCTTGCGCCACCCGCTGCTGATGATGTTTTTGCTATTTTGCACCATAGGATTCAACGTCTATCTCTATATTATCGTGCCTAAGGGTTTTTTCCCGGTGCAGGACAACGGCAGACTGAATGGGGCGATCCAAGCCGATCAGAGCATCTCTTTCCAAGCGATGGGAAAGAAGCTGGCCGACTTTGTCAATGTCTTGGGACAGGACCCCTCCGTGGAGAATGTCGTGGGTTTTGCCAGTTCTAACAACGGCAGGATGTTCGCCGTGCTGAAGCCACCGGAAGACCGGGATGCCCCGCTAGAGCGCATCTTGGGCCGTTTGCGTAAAAAGCTGGCGAACGAACCGGGGGCTGTCCTGTTCCTGCAACCGACGCAAGACCTACGCGTAGGGGGCCGGCTTTCGCCCTCCATGTTCGAATATACCTTGCAGGCGGAACACCTCGCCGATTTGCGCGAATGGACTCCGAAAATCCTCAAGGCATTGACCGCGCTCCCGGCACTGGTGGATGTCAACACCGACCAGCAGGAAAAAGGGCAGCAGGTGTCTTTGGGGGTGGACCGCGACACGGCATCACGGCTGGGCATCAGCCAGAACTTGATTGATTCGACCTTGAACGATGCCTTCGGACAACGGCAGGTTTCCGTCATTTACAACCCGCTCAACCAGTACCATGTGGTGATGGAATTGGCCCCCGAATATTGGCAGAACCCGGAAACCCTGCGGCAAATTTACCTAAGCGTCGCCCCTGTGGCACCGCAAACAGCCAACACCCAGACACCGCTTTCGGCAGTGGCAAGTTTCTCACCAACCAGCACACCCTTATCAGTCAACCATCAGGGTCAATTCGCCGCGGCGACCATTTCCTTCAACCTCAAGTCCGGCGCGTCGCTTTCCGATGCGGCTGAGACGATTAAAAAAACCTTGCAAGATATCGGTGTTCCCGCCTCGGTCCACGCTGGCTTCCAAGGTACGGCGAAGGTCTTCCAGGAGTCGCTGAAAAACCAGCCTTGGCTAATTTTAACCGCCCTGGTCGCCATCTATATTGTGCTGGGCGTATTATACGAGAGCTATGTGCACCCGATCACCATTATATCCACCCTGCCCTCCGCCGGTGTCGGGGCGATCCTCGCCCTGCTGGCCACCGGCACAGAGTTCAGCATCATCGCCTTGATCGGCGTCATTCTGCTGATCGGCATCGTGAAAAAGAATGCCATCATGATGATAGACTTTGCCCTACACGCGGAGCGTGAACTAGGTATCGGCCCGGACGAAGCCATTTTCAGCGCGTGCCTGATCCGTTTCCGCCCGATCATGATGACGACCTTCGCGGCCCTGCTCGGTGCCTTGCCTCTGGCGTTTGGTTCCGGCTACGGCGCGGAACTGCGCCGACCATTAGGAATCTCCATCGCCGGCGGGCTGATCGCCAGTCAAATGCTCACGCTGTACACCACGCCAGTGGTTTATCTCTACTTAGAACGGTTCCGGCTCTGGTGCGGCCATGTCCTGAAACGGCCTGGCCCCAAACTGGACGGAATTGGTCAGTAACCACATAGTCTGTATGATGCTCCGACACTCGAAAAAACGCTTATTCCCGATTTTCGCCATGCTGCTCTCAGGCTGCACCGTGGGGCCGGATTATGTCCGCCCGCCCATGCCTACCCCTGCGGCTTTCAAGGAACTGAAGGGATGGAAACCGGCGCAACCGCACGACCATAAGATCACCGGCAAATGGTGGGAGATATTCCAAGACCCGCAATTGAATGCGTTGGAAGAACAGGTCGCCAGCGGCAACCAATCCATCGCGCAGGCCGAGGCCCAATACCGCCAAGCGCAGGCACTGGTCCAGGCGGCGCGGGCCACCTATTTCCCCACCGCCACATCCACCACGACGGTCAATCGTTTCCGCGCTGCCAGCGGCACGAATGTGGCCGTTCCCGGTGTCAAATACCTGTTTGGGGAAAACTTCTCCACCTCTTGGACACCCGATCTATGGGGTGCTGTGCGTCGGCAGGTGGAGGCCAACATCGGCAGCTCCCAAGCCAGTGCCGCCACCATGCTAGCGTTGCGCCTTTCCACGCAGGCCACCCTGGCACAGGATTATTTTCAAATGCGGGCGCTGGATGCGCAGAAGAAACTTCTGGATGAAACCGTCGCCTCCTACCAGAAATCGTTAGAATTGACGCAAAACCGCTATGCGGCGGGGGTTGCGGCGCGGACCGATGTGGTCTTGGCCGAATCCCAGCTTGAGTCGGCCCGCGCCCAGTCCATTGATGTCGGGGTGCTGCGGGCGCAGATGGAACATGCGGTGGCCGTGTTGACCGGCAAAGCACCGTCGGAACTGTCATTGCCCGCCTCGCCGTTGACCGCGGTGCCGCCGCCAATACCGCTTGCCATCCCCTCACAATTGCTGGAGCGGCGGCCCGACATCGCCGCTGCCGAGCGCCAGATCGCCGCCGCCAATGCACTCATCGGCGTGGCCAAGGCGGCTTACTTTCCGACGGTGACGCTAGCCGCCAACAACGGCTTTCAATCCAACACGCTGACCTCTTTGGCCTCCTTGGCCAGCCGTTACTGGGCGCTGGGCCCTACCGCTATGGCCTGGAGCATTTTCGACGGCGGGGCGCGCAACGCGCAAATGAAGCAGGCCATCGACGGTTTCGACGCCGCCGTCGCCAATTATAAGCAGACGGTCCTAACCGGCTTCCAGCAGGTGGAGGACAATTTGGCCGCATTGCGAATCTTGGAAGAGGAGGCGCAAGTGCAGGACAAGGCAGTGCAAGCCTTCCGCGAGTCGTTGGCATTAACCACCAACCAATACAAATCGGGCACGGTCAGCTATCTGAATGTCATGGTCGCCCAAGCGGCCGCCCTGGCTAGCGAAAACAACGCCGTGCAACTGAAAGGCAAGCGTTTGTCCGCCGCCGTGCTGCTCGTCACCGCGTTGGGCGGCGGCTGGGACACATCAGCCCTGCCGGGGCCTGACGAGGCAGACGGCGAGATGAAGTGGACGGATTATCTTCCATTCCCGGTTCAGTAGGGGTAACATAACTGCATGAAAATGTTACTTTCCAATAGCACCGGTGTCCTATGAACGTTGAACGGCTAGATTACGGCACGGACGGCCCCATCAACAACCCCCACCGTGTCGATCCGCCCCAGACTTTAGCCGCTGAACATCATGAAACCTTTAGCCGCTTGGCAAATTTGCCGCGAAGCCTTGGATGGTTTCTGTTGCTTGGCGGTTTAATGAGCGAGGTCATCATGGGTCTCCCACCCTTTTGGATATTGGGCATTTTGATCCTCTGGCCAAAATCCGGGGCGCGCCTCGTAGGTTTGCTGCATCGCAGGGCACCCAAGTCCGTGCAAGGCGGCGTTGGATTCGTCAACCGGTTTCTAGTGGACTTGGATCGTCGCTATCCATAAACGGAAAAGATGTTGCCCGACCTTATCGCTAGGGCTGGGTGGTTTGCGGCGGCGGCAAATTGGCCGGCGGTGGCGGATGCCATTCATTGCGGTTCTGGTACAACAATTCTTGCGGTACGGGAACCTTATGCCCTTGGAGATACATACATTGGATATAGTCGATGTCATAATGATGCTGCCCTTCCTCATTGGAGTCGGGTGACTTGGGCAATGCCAAAATTTGTTCGCTGGCCGTATTTCTACAGAGCGCATCGTCGCTGTGGAAGTGGGCAAAATCCTTACCCGTGCCCGGCAACACCAACACGCTGGGTCCATTCGGCATGCTGGAACATGCGCTTAAGCCGATGGCGAGCAACCCGTATTTGACAGTCTTTAGCATTAATGCGCACTCACTCAGGGGACAATCTTCTGCCAAAGAGCCACACACTCCCTGACATAGGGGTAATAACCGCTAGGATCCTTGCAATAATACCAGTAGCCGGGTTCCTGGCCTAGAGGCTGAGGAGCAATTGACTCCCACCCGGATGGGCATTCTTTCACATGCGGATAGTAAGCTGCGCTGGCGGGACAAAACGACCAGGCACTCGACTCCAATGCGCTGGGGTTTGTGGGGCGGTCTTGTTCAATGTAGACCGGCGGCAAGCTAGGCTGCACCGGCGGCACGGAGGAATAGTAGGCTGGATAGGAGAAATAGGGCCAGTAATAATAAGATGGCCAAAACAGCGCAGCCCCCCCGTAAAAACCTAAGCTTGGATATCCCCTCACGCCATAGAAGCGTACCCCCCCTCCACGGCCGCCGTGCCCGCCGCCCCAGCCACCCCAACCGCCGCCGTGCCCGCCGCCCCAGCCACCCCAACCGCCGCCGTGTCCGCCGCCCCAGCCACCCCAACCGCCGCTATGTCCGCCACCGCCAAAGCCACCCCAGCCGCCGCTATGTCCGCCACCGCCCCAGCCGCCGTGTCCACCACCGCCGTGCCCGCCACCGCGAGCCAATGCGGTGACGCTGGTCAGAAACCAAACCAAAAGAATTGTCACAAGCAGATTTTTAATACGCATGGTTACAGCATTTTCATCTTAAAAACTGATGTTACGCAACCGTGTAGGCTGTAGCCCGGATGTTGTGGAGTGCGGCGACTCGTCGCCGCCTTTTGCATCCAGCGGCGACGAGTCGCCGCACTCCACAAGTTGCCATCCTCTAGCGATGACTGCGTAACGTCAGTTACTTAATAGCTAATGGATGGTGCTGGATATACGTTTAAATGGAAGGAATGCTGAATG
>CAIZPP010000183.1 GCA_903934875.1 uncultured Methylococcaceae bacterium | reverse complement strand
GGGCAAAATGAGCCTGTCAAAGCCTTTTTGACGAGAATCTTCAAGTCCATAGGCTTATTATAACATATTGTTTTATAATGTTGATGGTGCTTTTCGTTCAGGCACTAGATAAGAATGGAGTGGCAAGGCTTGCCTTGCCCCGGCAAAGCAAGATTGCAAATCTAAAGCCGTAATCCGGGTTCAGGAACATGTGAAGAAACATAGAGAGGACAAACATCCGTGAACGATTGGCAACATATTGGAACCATTAACGACATCCCCGCCCAAGGGGCAAGGGTTCTCGAAACGGCATTTGGCGACATCGCTTTGTTTCGCACCCAAGCGGACGAGGTGTTCGCCCTACGCGACCGGTGCCCGCACAAAGGTGGGCCATTGTCGCAAGGTATTGTGCATGGGCGGCGGGTTGCCTGCCCCTTGCATAACTGGGTCATCAAATTGGACACCGGCGAGGCGGTGGCCCCAGATGTGGGTTGCGCACAACGGTTTGCGGTGAAGGTTGAGCAAGGCCGGGTTTATTTGTCGGCAGCGGGAGGCGGCAAGTGATGGACGAACCCATTATCGGACGGAAAGGGCGCGATTAATCATGTCTTGGACATCAAGGTTGGCATTAACAGATATTAACTCGATTTCTGGGTGGTTGTTTGCAAATACCCGGAAAATTTCATCGGCAAACGCTTGACCTATGGTTTCCACCCTCGCAAAATCAAACATCACGGTTTTGAATTTTTCAATGCGATTCAATACCCGCTTGGCTTGTGAGCGAGACATGAGTGACTCATTGCCATATTGGGCGAGTTCAACTGGCACGACTGTTTTGGAAAAGGCAAAATCATCGCCCGAAGTAAATTGGTCAAAAATAGATTTAAGAGTGCGTTCTGCATGTAGGTTTAGACCCATAAGAACAGAAGTACCGAGTACCGCATTGAAACCAATTTCATGTATCCAGTCTTCGTCTTTGCCGAAAACATGGTCAAACAGCACACCGCCGGACAGTATCGTAAATTCGTCAAAAGCACGGGAAGTGAAAAAAATTCCTTCCCCGCTGTGCCGGGATGGATCAGTAGTCAACTTTCCTTTGGCAAGTTCCAACACCGATTCTCTTTCATCCAATAGATTCAAGGCATTTTTGATTTTTTTGAATATACCTTCACCATTATCCTCAATGCCAACTTCAACCGCTGATGCTGTTTGGCTGACATGGATGATAACCGATACCCCACCAGAATGGTCGATGGCATTGTTCAATATTTCGGTGAAACCATAATGCAAAATATCGATGACATTTCTAGGTAATTCTCCCAAGTGAGGCGCAATGTCAGCCCGCCAAACACGGTCCTCCTCCAACTTGCCGTCGAGAGGATAAGTGTGTTTCCACGAAAAAATCGGTTTCAGTTTGTAACGTGGTTTACGCGACGAACCACTGATTTCAATGAGGTTTTGATCAACCAATTTACGGATATGCCGATTGACCGCTTGACGCGAAATGTCAAAAACCTCGGCAACGGTTTTGGATACATCTAAAAAAGGGCGATTTGCAATATTATCAAGAATAAATTGGCGGATTTCCTCACCGCGCTTGCGTACACCAACCATGAGCCTAACCTTATTTGTAAATGTTATGATCATTTATTGTCAACTTTATAACGGAGCATGTCAATGCTATTAAGGCTGTCAGAGGAATGCCGTGTCTAACCTGACTACCAAAACCACCTGCCCCTATTGCGGTGTCGGCTGTGGCGTGTTGGCGACTGTCCAGCCCGATGGCTCCGTGCAAGTCCAAGGTGACCCGAAGCATCCGGCGAACTATGGCAGACTTTGCTCCAAAGGTTCGGCCTTGGGTGACACCGTCGGGTTGGAGGGCCGCTTGCTGCATCCTGAAATCGGTGGGCGGACGGTCGGATGGGAGGAGGCTTTAGATACTGTCGCCAGCCGGTTCCAGCATAGCATAGACGAACATGGCCCGGATTCAGTCGCGTTCTATGTGTCTGGTCAGTTGCTGACCGAAGATTACTATGTCGCCAACAAGCTGATGAAAGGCTTCATCGGCACCGGCAACATCGACACCAATTCCCGCTTGTGCATGTCTTCCTCCGTGGCCGGGCATAAACGGGCCTTTGGCGAAGACATCGTGCCGGGTTGTTATGAGGACTTGGAACTGGCCGATTTGCTGGTGCTAGTCGGCTCCAACACGGCTTGGTGCCATCCGGTGCTGTATCGGCGGATTGCCAAGGCGAAAGAGGACCGGCCAGGCATGAAAATCGTCGTCATCGACCCGCGCAGGACTGCCGCTTGCGAACTGGCCGATTTGCATCTGGCTTTGAAACCCGGAACCGACGTGGCCTTGTTCAACGGCCTGCTACACCATCTGCGCCGCCATGATGGGCTGGATTTTGTGTTCTTGGAAAAGCATGTGTCCGGGTTTGCCAAGGCGTTTTCCTACGCCGCCGAAAGCAGTCCATCCATCCCGGCAGTCGCTGCCGCTTGTGGATTGGAGGAAAAAGATGTCGCCCAGTTCTTCCAATGGTTCCATAGTATAAAAATGACCGTCACCGCGTGGTCGCAAGGTGTCAATCAATCGTTTTCCGGCACCGACAAGGTCAACGCCATCATCAATGTGCACCTTGCCACCGGGCGCATCGGCAAACCCGGCATGGGTCCGTTTTCCCTGACCGGACAGCCCAACGCGATGGGCGGGCGCGAAGTGGGCGGACTGGCGAACCAACTGGCCGCGCACATGGACTTCGACAATTCTGAGCATCATAAAATAGTGTCCGAGTTCTGGGAAGCTCCAAACTTGGCATCCCGCGCCGGCTTAAAGGCCGTTGACCTATTCCAAGCCATAGGGGAAGGCCGCATTAAAGCGCTATGGATCATGGCTACCAACCCGGTAGTGAGTCTGCCAGATGTCAACGCCGTTCGCCGTGCCCTGTCAACGTGTGACTTTGTGGTGGTTTCCGATTGCGCGGATGCCACCGATCTCATGCCATACGCCCATGTGCGCCTACCCGCGCTGGCCTGGGGGGAGAAGGACGGTACGGTCACCAACTCCGAGCGGCTCATCTCGCGGCAGCGCCCGTTTCTGCCTGTTCCGGTCGAGGCGAAGCCGGATTGGTGGATGGTTTGCGAGGTTGGCAAGCGCATGGGATTTCAAAACGCCTTTGCTTATGCCGATGTGGCAGCCATTTTTCGCGAACATGCCAGTTTGTCTGCCTATCACAATGAAGGGCAAAGGCTGTTCGACATCGGCGCTTTGGCGGAAATGGATACCGTTACCTATGACGAATGGAGCCCCGCACAATGGCCTTTGGTCCGTGGCAGCAGCGTGGGAACCTCCCGATTGTTCGGTGCAGGTGATTTTCGCCATCCTGACGGAAAGGCGAGAATGATCGCACTAAGCCTAAAACCACCCAAAGAGGCCATTGATAAAGATTATCCCTTCGTACTTAACACCGGGCGCATTCGAGACCAGTGGCACACGATGACGCGCACCGCCCGCAGTTCGCGCCTGAACCGGCATATTCCAGAGCCTTACGCGGAAATTCACCCGGCGTTTGGCGGCTTGCCTATTTATTAACCGTAGCCATGAGCTTCCAGCGCGGGATTGGCTAGCGAAGTTGTTTGCTGAAACTACGCTGGATTCAAAAGCCCGCATGAGCCTGCTAGCGGGCCACCCGGTTTCCGCCGGGGACGACCAAGGCCGCATGGTATGCGCCTGTTTTGGCGTGGGCTATAACGCCATTGCCCGTGCCATCCGCCAGCAAGGCTGCACCACCACAGATCAAATCGGCATCAAACTAAAGGCAGGCACGAATTGCGGCTCCTGCCTTTCCGAGATCAAGGCCATGCTGGATGAGGTCAAACCTGCGGGGATTCGGTTATGAGTCTGCGCGTCATGCTGGTGGACCGCGACCCGGAGCGCTCCGAATTGCTGGAACTGGCCTTGGCCGATGCAGGCCACAGGATCATCGCCCGCGTCGGCGACGATGCCACACTGACCGACGAGGTGGCAAAGCACCAACCCGACGTGATCGTCATCGACATGCAAGCCCCCGGCCGCGACACGCTAGAACAAATGCGCGAAATAAACCGCGACCAGCCCAAGCCTATCATTCTATTTTCCGACCAGCGCGACCCTGACTACATCCGCCAAGCCGTACAGGCCGGTGTCAGCGCCTATGTTGTCGATGGCCTAAGCCGCGACCGCGTCATGCCCATCGTAGAAGTTGCCGTCGCGCGATTCCGCGAATTCCAGACATTGAAGCAGGAATTGGCAGACACCAAAACCCGGCTTGCCGACCGCAAGATTATCGAAAAAGCCAAGGGATTGTTGATGAGAAAGAAAAACATGGGCGAGGAGCAGGCTTACCAGTTTCTGCGCAAAACCGCCATGAGCCGCAACCTTCAACTAATTGAGGTGGCGCGGGTGCTGATTTCATTGGAGGAAACCTTGATTTGATAACAGTATACTGGTTGTAAATCACATAATGATGGCTTAGATAACGCCAAGGCAACACATAAAACCCATGCATCAATACGCGGTCCAAGGCGTGGGCTATGGTTTCCTATTCCTGCCGGGTGCTGGCTTCATACAGTTTCTTGATTAACTCATCCACCACATGCGATTTGACCCCGATGATGTTCTCCGAACCCGGCACATCAGCATCCGCGCTGTTGAGGTTGCGCCACAATTCGGCGGCGGGGTCGCGGGCCTCGCGTAAGGCAATCGACGCAAAGTCGTAATTAAAATTCTTCATCCGCGCCCTGTCGGCGGAGGCATAGACCGGCTTTTGTTTCAGCACGATGCCCAATTTGGCGGGATATTTAGGTTCACCGAATTGGGCCACGGCATGGCTGGCCAAGCCAGGGGCGCATAAGGCTAGGTTCAAAGCAAAGGCCCAACCGATTCGCCAATCAGTGGGCATTCCCTGAACCGTCCCACCAGTCATTGATGACCCACTCATACGCGCCGTAATACAAAGGCAGGGTTTTAGGCCGCTGCAAACGCTTGTTGTAAATGAAGTAAAAGTGGCTCAGATAGCGCCAGGGGATGACGTAATAACCATGCATCAACACCCGGTCCAAGGCGTGGGCGACGGTTTCCTGCTCCTCTTGGGTGTTGGTTTCATAGAGTTTCTTGATTAATTCGTCCACCACCCGCGATTTGACCCCGATGACGTTCTCCGATCCGGGCACATCGGCATCCGCGCTGTTGAGATTCCGCCACAGTTCGGCGGCGGGGTTGCGGGCTTCGCGGAAAGAGACAGAGGTGAAGTCGTAATCGAAGTTCTTCATCCGCGCCCGGTCGGCAACCACATCGGTGGACTTAGGCTTTAGCACAATGCCCAGCTTGTTCAGATTGTAGAAAAATGACTCCAATAGCATATTATTGCTGCGCCCGCCCGGCACTTCGATCTCAAAGGCTTCACCTTTGCTGTTGCGCAACACCCCGTCGGTGTTGTGCCAACCGGCTTGCGCCAGCAATTCTAGAGCCTTCGCCAAATTCTGCCGCAGGCTGGAAGGCGGTTTCGTTGTCGGTTGTTCAACTTGGGGGCCGAATACAGCCGGGTCCAGTTCGGCACGGTAGGGTTCCAGCAACTTGACTTCCGCCTCAGACGGCAAGCCCTTCGCCTGCAACGGCGAATGGGCAAAATAGCTGTCCTGCCGGTCAAACTCGTCGTCGAGTATTTTATAGTTCAACCAATCCCAGTCATAAGCGTAATTGAGCGCTTGGCGCACCCTAATATCTTTGAAGCGCTCGTGGCGCAGGTTGACCACATAACCGTTCATCGCCGAAGGATTGTGGTGGACAAACAGTTCTTTGATCAACTCCCCGTCGTCAAAGCGTTTGCCTATGAATTGGCAGCACCAGTAGCGCATACGGGTTTCGCTGAAAAAGTCAAAGTCCCCGGCACGCATCGCAGCGACTTGGGTGTCCGCGTCTTTGTATAACTTGTAGATGACCTTGTCAAAGTTCAAGGTTCCCCGCCGCGTTGGAATATCCCTGCCCCAGTAATCCGGGTTACGACGGTAAACCACATTTTGGCCGCTGGAAGAGGGGGCCAGCACATAAGCGCCAGTGGCGATGGGCTGTTCCAAACGCAATTGTTCAAACGGCGTTTTTTCGCCATTGTCCTTGTTTCCCCACTTCGGCGAGAACACTGGCAAGCTACCTGCGACAAAAGACAGGTCGCGGCCTTTGCGGGCGTACTCAAAACGCACCGTATGCTCGTCCACCAAGGTCAATTGTTTTATTTCCGAAAAATACGCTTTGAACCTGGGGCTGGCCTTGCGACCGGCCAGGGTGTCGAAGGAGTATTTGACCTCTTTCGCTGTCACCGCGTCGCCATTAGAAAACTTAGCCTTCGGATTGATGTGGAAAGTGACCGAACTGAAGTCAGGGGCGACTTGTATATCGTCGGCAAGCAGCCCGTATTGGGTGTTCGGCTCATCCAAGCTATTCACCGTGAGGGTCTCAAACACCAGTTCCAACAAACCCGGAGCGACTTTGCCCTTCAGCGTGAACGGGTTGTATTTGTCATAACTGCTGTTTTGGCTGACAATCGAGAGATTCAGTATGCCGCCTTTCGGGGCATCTGGATTGGCATAGTCAAAATGCTGGAAATTGGCGGGATATTTCGGCTCGCCAAATTGGGCCACGGCATGGCTGGCCCAACTGTTGACCGATAAACTCAGGCCCAAGCCAAAGGACAAAGCAGCCCAACGGCTTGCGCGTGTAATGACGGATAGGTTCATCGCTTATGCTTGAATAGAGGTCACAATGAAGCACTGACCAAACGCTGGGTATAGGGGTGCTGTGGATTGGCGATCACCGCCTCGGTGTCGCCGGCTTCGACGATCTCGCCCTCGTGCATCACATACAGCCGGTGCGCCAAGGCGTTGACGACACTCAAGTCATGGCTGATGAGCACATAGCTGAGTCCGTATTTTTTTTGCAAACGGACCAACAATTGCAGCACTTGGTTTTGGATGGAGACATCCAGCGCCGAAGTCGGCTCGTCCAGTATCAACACGCGGGGGGCCAACACTAGGGTGCGGGCGATGGCGATGCGCTGCCTTTGCCCGCCGGAAAACTCGTGCGGGTAAGAACTGAGCGCCGAAACGGGCAAGCCGACTTCATGCAACACCTCGACAATTTTGGCGTGACGCTCGGCTTTGCTCAGTTCGGGAAAATGCAAGGCCAAGCCCTCGCCGACAATCTGCTCCACCGTCTGGCGGGGCGACAAGGCACCGAATGGGTCTTGAAACACTACTTGCAAGCGGGCGCGCAAGGCACGCCGCTCCCGCTTGGAACGTTGCGCCAGCGGAATACCCTCAAAATCCAGCCCCCCCGATTTCACCGCCACTAGGCTGAGAATCGCCTGGGCCAGAGTGGACTTGCCCGAACCGGACTCGCCCACCACACCGATGGTCTCGCCCTCGCGCAATGACACATCCGCCCCGGACAAGGCGACAAACCGGCCCGAGCGGAACAGTCCGCGCCAGCCGGGTAGTTTCTTCGGATACTCCACGCGCAATTGCTTGGTTTCCAATAAAGTCGGCGCATTTTTGGCGATGGGGGCTATGTGGCGGGCAGGGAGGCTGTTGAGCAGCTTCACCGTATAGGGATGCTGTGGATTATTGTAAAGGGTTTCGGTGTCGCCGCTTTCCACCAGTTTGCCGTGTTCCATCACCGCCACCCGCTGCGCAAAACGCCGCACCAGATTCAGGTCGTGGGTGATCAGCAAAACTGCCATGCCTTCTTCCTGTTGCAAGTCCAGCAACAGTTTGACGATGCGGGCGCGTATCGTTGTGTCCAAGGCCGTGGTCGGCTCGTCGGCAATCAGCAACTTAGGGCGGCAGGCCAAGGCCATGGCGATCATCGCGCGCTGGCGCTGCCCGCCGGAAAGCTGGTGCGGAAAACTGTCCACCCGCCGCTCTGGCTCGCGTATCCCGGTGCGTTCAAACAAGTGTATGGTTTTCTCGCGGGCTTGGACTGGGTTTAAGCCCTCGTGCAAAATCAAGGTCTCGATGACTTGGTTACCAATGCTATACAGTGGATTGAGCGCGGTCATCGGCTCTTGGAAGATCATTGCGATATCGGCACCGCGTATGCTGCGGAGTTCGTTGATTGGCTTTTGTAGCAAATCCTCGCCTTGCAGACGAATGCTACCGTCAATTTTGGCTTGCGACAGCAAGCGCAGGATAGACAAGGCGGTCACTGTTTTGCCGGACCCCGACTCGCCCACCAAGGCCACCCGCTCGCCGGCGTGGATTTCCAAATTTAGTTTATCGACGGCCAGTTTGCCGCCAAAGGCGATGGAGACATCCTCCAAAGCCAGCAAAGGAGGATTGGCCATCAGTCAGTCCTCTGTCCGGCTAAGCGGGTGTCCATCGCGTTGCGCAAGGCTTCCCCCATGAAAGTCAGCAGTAAAATCGTCAACACCAACACGCCAAAAGAGGACAGCGAAATCCACCAGGCATCCAGATTCTCCTTGCCTTGCAGCACCAGCCGTCCCAGGCTAGGCGATTGTCCGCCCACACCTAGCCCGAGAAAATCCACGCTGGCTAAAGCCATGATCCCCGCGCTCATGCGGAAGGGCAAAAAGGTAATCACTGGTGTCAAGCTATTGGGCAGGATATGCCGCCAAATGATTTGAGCATGGGACAGGCCCAAAGCCCGCGCCGCCTTTACATATTCCAACTGGCGGTTGCGCAGGAATTCGGCGCGCACATAATCAGACAAATGCACCCAGCCAAACAAGGCCAACAAGATAAACAGCATGGCGAAGCTTTGTTGAAAAATGGAAGCGAAGATAATGAGCAGATAGAGTTCGGGCATGGAACCCCACACCTCAATCAGGCGCTGGGTAAACAAGTCCACCTTGCCGCCAAAATACCCTTGCACTGACCCAATCAGAATGCCCAGCACGGTTCCCACCAAGGTCAGCCCCAAAGCGAAAGTCACGGAAATGCGAAACCCATACAGCAGGCGGGCGGTGATGTCATAGCCAGAGGTGTCCGTCCCCAGCCAATTGTCCCGCGAGGGTGGGCCTGGATTATGCGTACTGGAGGAGTAATAGCATAGCGTGTCATAGTAATAAGGATTAGGCGGGTAGAGGGCAAAGTTCCCCGGTTTGCTAAATTGTTCGCGGATGAAGGGGTCGTTATAATCTGTAAAAACCGGCAAATTCCCGCCAAAGGCCGATTCTTGATAATTATTAAATAAAGGGAAATACCATTGCCCTTGATAATAAACCACTAGCGGTTTCTCATTGGAAATGAATTCACCTGCCAAACTAAGCCCGTAAATAGCCAAAAAAATAATCAGGCTCCAGTAACCCAAGCGTTGGCGTTTGAAACGCAACCATAGCCTGCGGCTGGGCGATACATGCTCATAGCTTGTCCGCACGGGCTCCTGTGCGGACAGCGGACCGACACCCACCAGCAAGGGGGAAGATTGGGGTTCTGCGGGTATGCTCATGTTAAAGTTCCTGGGCGTCAAATTTAATCCGGGGGTCCACCAACACATAGGCAATATCGCCTACCAGCTTGGTGAATAATCCGATCAAGGTGAATAAATACAGATTACCTAACACTACGGGATAATCGCGGCTGTTGATCGACTCAAAAGACAATAGACCCAAGCCATCCAAGGAGAACAAAGTTTCAATCAGCAGGCTGCCAGTGAAAAATGCAGTGATGAAGGTGCCGGGGAAGCCAGTCACCAGCGGCAACAAGGCATTGCGGAAAACGTGTTTCCACAGCACTTGCTGTTCGGACAAGCCCTTGGCCCTAGCGGTCAGCACATAATGGCGGCTCAATTCGTCGAGAAAGGTATTTTTAGTTAACAGGGTTTTCAACGCAAATGTGCTGACCACCGAAGCCGTCACGGGCAGGGTGATATGCCACAGATAATCGGTGATTTTGCCAAACCAACTCAATTCGGCCCAATTTTCCGAAACCAAACCGCGTAAGGGAAAAATATCCCAGAACGACCCGCCGCCGAATAGCACGATCAACAATACCCCCAACACAAATCCAGGCACGGCGTAACCGCCCAATACCAATAAACTACTGATAAAATCGAAACGGCTCCCCGCATGGATCGCCTTAGCCACACCCAAAGGCACCGACACTAGGTAGGTCAGGAAGAAGGTCCAGGCCCCCAGTGAAACCGACACGACAAGTTTTTGCTTGATCAAAGACCATACGCTTTCATTGCGGAAGTAGCTGTCGCCCAGGTTGAAATGTATGAAATTGTTCAGCATCAGGCCATAACGCTCAAGCGGGGCTTTGTCGAAGCCATACAATTTCGACAATTGATCAATCTGTTGGGCATCAATGCCCTTGCGACCACTATAGCTCCACCCGCCACTGTTGCCCGCACCACCTTCCGCACCCGAACGAGCGCTCTCCCCGTCCAGTTGGGTCAGTACATGTTCCACCGGCCCGCCCGGCACAAATTGGGTGACGGCAAATGTCAGGGTAAGCACCCCGATCAAGGTTGGGATGATGGCCAATAGTCTCTTTAACAAGTAATACCACATGGTTTTTCAAGCCGCATTATTTAAGGATTTTTATAGAGATGGTCATCGTAACGATTCACCCACACAGGAACTTGCCAGATCCCGTCTGCAAGGCTTTGCTGTCGCATCGCTATTGAAAATAGTTTCAGCATTTAACATGCCATTAAATACCACTTTATTGATATGGGATAAATATTCTTAGAAATCGCCTAAAGGCAAGGCAGCCTTGCAATCCCGGTATAAACTCAAAGACTGCCCGGTTCGTCTGCATCACTTTTAATAGCCCCCTCGCTACCCCCAAGGCTTGTCACGCGTGCTGGACAATCAGCATTGTGTGGGATGGATGTTGCTTGGGCAACACATGCCGGATGGTATAAAAGTTGTGTGGAGCACATTTACTGTACGCGGTCGGCGATTCGCTGGAGGAGGCTAAGGCGAAGCTAGCCAGCCAGGTCGAGGAGTATCTGTTCGATGCCTTGGAGGGAGAGGATAGGGCGTTCGCCCCGGCGTTGCTGTTGCGTTGTGCACTGGTGCGGGATTGGGTGGAATATTCCGCCTTGGAATTGCGGGGGCGGCTCCATTTGCCAAAGCTCCATGCTTGGGCCACGCTATTCAGCGCACCCATCCCCCCACTGCCATTAAGTTAAGGATTTTCCGTTCGCCCTGAGCTTGTCGGCGGGTGGACGGAAAATCCCCATATCATTGATCGTTAAACCGTTCATGGTTCGACAAGCTCACCACGAACGGCTAAGTGTTTAGCTGGATTTTTCAAGCCAAGAAAATCCGCTCCAGCGCCCCACGGGAAACATTGCCGCTTTGGTCTTCCGCCTCAATGTAATAGCGCACATCTCCCGCTCCAACCGGCAGTTCGGCGGTGAAGTAATCCGCGCTGACGGCCGCCCCCGTGGCTGAGGGATAGGCTCCGCGATGGCGCATGTCCAGCCGGTTTTCACCCGCAGCGGTACGCAACACCAAACAGACCGACTTGATGCCGGACACATCGTAAACAAAGGTATGCACCACACCCTCGCGGGGGGCGGCGATAAGACAGCCTTGCCCCCATTTATGGCCACCCGGATTTTCCGGCGTCACCCAGGGCGCGAAGATGGTCGGCCCGGTGCGGTCACGCCCCGCATGGGTCAATTCATGGATGGCCGGCCCCAGTTCCGCGTAAGCCCGGTTGGCAGCGTTGGTGACCTGCGCGTCCCACACGGTTTGCCCGGTCCAATACCAATAGCAACTGGTTTCGGCGGTCAGCAATAGCCGGGTTGCCTCAGCCAGCTTGGGGTGGCCGGGCTCTGCGTCTTCCAGGCTGTGGACGATGTTTTGAAATGCGGTCAACACAGCCCAAGAGTTCAAATCGGGCGAATAGGGCTGGTCATAGCGGCTGAACCATTTCATGAATTGCGGATCGCCATTGTCCGCCCCCGCCCAAGAGCCGGGTTCTATGTGTATGGCGTTGGCCGGGTCGGGGGGGAATTGTTGCAAATAATCTTCGACGGTGGTCAGTTCAAAGCGGAGGTCTTCCTTCAGCCACTCAACCAGCCGCCCGGTGTTGTTCTTGTAATAGCTGTCCGCCCCGCCGCCGTGGTTGTCGCCATCGGAATGCAACAGGAAAAAGGGCGGGTGTTTGGGGTCGTAGCTGCCGGTATCCACCACTTGATTGTAAACCTGGCCCAAGACGGCGGGATATTGCAAAGCGCCAAATCCGCCACGGGCATCTTCGTTGCCAATGTAACGTTCGGCCGGCACCGCGACAATCCTGTGGCGTTGTCCGTCCGGGGATTCGTAAACCACATATTCCGGCCGCAACAGAGAAGGCGAAATCTTTGAGCCTGCCCATATATTGTGTAGTTTGAGCCAGTCATCCACCGCCGGGTTTACCTGCTCGGCAGGATTGGGCGGTAGCATCCCCTCGCCCATGCCGGCATAAGGGTAATAGTGGCAGGCGCGGTAACGGTGTATGGAGTCGTAGATCACCGCGCTAATCCCGGCTTCCACTAAAGCGGGAATCATCCGCACATGGAAAGCGGTTTCAGGTGGAAACATCACGCCAGATGCCTCCACGCCGAACGTGTCGCGGATGATGTCACGATGCCAGGCGATTTGTTTGACGATGTCACGCGCCGGAATCAACGCCATCAGAGGATGGAAAAAGCCAAAAGCAGAAAAAGACAGCCTAGGGTTCCCAAGGCAGGTCTTTGCCAAGGCGATATCGCGCAATTCGCTGTTCCAGCCTGCGAAACTGCCGCCGCTTAAACCCTGCGCCGCGCAACGGTCGAGTTGTTCGATCAAAGAACCGCTCCAACTGGTGGACAGTCCAGCGTGTGGCAGTCCTCCGCCCACATATTGCCTGACCGCAGCGGGAATGAAATGGGTATAGTTGCCAACCCTCGAGGCAAAGATGGCGTCTTTCTCACCGTCCCAGAAATCGCGGTCGGCGGCATTGTAGTAAGGCTGGTGCATATGCTTGTGGATGCCAAAGTAAATCTTCACGTCCCCGCTTACTTGGCACTGCGGCTTGGCTGTGCTGGGGGCGGAAAGTTGCACCCGGTGATAAGCCTTGACCCAGTCGGAACCGCTCGCTTGGCCCAGGTCTGCCTGCTTGCATCCCTCCACCTGGATGCTGATGACACCCGGCCCCAGCAGCTCCGCTGGCACTGATGCCACATAGGCCCATTCCCCTGCCACGTTGCCTTTCAAGCGTATAGCATCGCCGTTGATGAGCTTTTGCATTCCTTGTCCATGGATGATAACCTGCGGAAACGGAATTTCGCCATCCGCGCAGAAAATCACTTGGAATGCCGGGTTTCTGCCCGAAGCATCGCAATCGAGTTCGGTGGGACACTCGATGTACAACAAAGTGCTAAATACACTCATCCGATCAACCTCGCTACTATCAACGGGACGCTCAAAGGGCAGGCGCAGTGACTCAGCGCCTAAGAAGGATAACATTCCCTATTCTAGCAGCCTTGACTGCCGTTGGACGTACCGAATTAAAAATGCATGATAAAAACATTATCAAGTTACTAAAATAGTTTTATTTTACTTATTCATGTTGCCATACTATTGTATGTCTGGATAACTTAAAGAGTGGTTGCGTCGCGGCAAGCGCGGAAAATGTGTGCAGTCAGTCCGTTGCCTGGGCACGAAACTGCGACTGGATATTGACAACTGCAGCTTATCATTTTACACTTAACAAGTTAGTTTGCATGAAAAATTGCACGGCACCGAATTTTTAACTCACTATAACAACCGGAGAAACGTATCATGGCGAAACCCTTAATTCAATTGGCACTCGACTCTTTGGATTACGATGTCACCGTAAACCTGGCCAAGATCGCCCACCGTTATGTCGACATCATTGAAATCGGCACTCCGTGCT
>CAIZPP010000182.1 GCA_903934875.1 uncultured Methylococcaceae bacterium | reverse complement strand
GCGAGTGTGGCCGCCTCGTTTGGCGGCAACGGGGGGGTATCACTATCCATTGCCGTCTCGTTGGCAGAAAACACCATTGCCAATGTGGTCGATGCGGCGATCAAGAATGCTGCCAATCTGGTGACCACCACGGGTGCGGTGGGTCTGAATGCCGTCGAAAACGCCAGCATCACCGCCACATCCACCGCCGCCTCACTGGCGGCAGGCATAGGCGGACAGGCCGGCATCGCGGTCAGCGGGGCAGGGGCGGAGGCGACCAATGTCATCCTGACCAAGGTCAATGCCCACATTGACTACAGCAATATTGCCAGCGCGGGTGCGGTTAATTTATCTGCTAGCAATACTTCAACAATCAATGCCACAATCACTGGCGCCTCGGCGGCTATCGGTGGCGGCGGGGCGGCCGGTGTGGGCGTGTCGATAGGCGTGGCAATGGCGCAAAATCTGCTCGGCTTCACTTTGAATGGCAGCAGTTCACCAGCCGAAGTCCAAGCTTATCTGTTGAATTCCAGCCTCAATGCCGCCGGTGCGCTGACGCTTACAGCAAACTCCAGCCAAACCATCAATGCGACAGTGGTCGCAGCCTCTGCCGCCGTTGCCGCTGGCGGGGTGGCCGGGGTTGGAGGCAGTGGCGCAGGCGCGAGCACTAATAACACGATTGCCACTAACATCAAGGCTTATATAGACGGATCGGGTGCAACCGGCATACGCGCCGCCAGTGCCAGCCTAAGCGCCCAAGACACATCTTCAATCACTGCGAACACAGGTGCGGCAAGTTTGGCCGCTTCATTTGCTGGAACGGCGGCGGTGTCGCTATCCATAGGTGTGGCTTTGGCACAAAACACCATTGCCAATGTGGTCGATGCGGCAATTAAGAATGCCGCTAACGGTGTAAGCACAACAGCAGGTCCGGTGGCACTGAATGCCACGGAAAATGCCACGATTAAAGCCTTTTCGGTGGCCGCATCGGCATCGGCGGCAGTAGCCGGCATAGCTGGCATCGCTCTGAGTGGGGCAGGGGCAAATTCTACTAACATCATCCTCAACCAAACCAATGCCCATGTGGACAACAGCATATTGACGAGCGCAACCAGTGTCCAGTTGACAGCGGCGGATTCATCCAGCATCAATGCCTCGATCTTGGCGACATCCGCCAGCGTAGGCGGCGGCGGGATTGCGGGTGTAGGCGCTTCCATCGGCGCATCCGTGGCAAACAATTACATCGGCTGGATAAACAGTTCCACCCCTCAAGCGGCGCAAGTCCAAGCCTATATCGAGAACTCCCGTGTCACCGCAGTTGGTGCATTGGGGCTGTCGGCGAGTTCAACAGCGACGATCAATGCCAGCGTGTTGTCCGGCTCTGTGGCCTTGGCGGGTGGAGCGGCAGCGGGAGTCGGGGTCAGCGGTGCCGGGTCCAGCACAGTAAACAAAGTCAGAACCCTAATCCAATCTTATATTGACGGTACTTCCACCACTACCAGCACAGGCAGCGTCAGCCTGTCGGCAACAGATGCCTCGACGATCACGGCAACCGCCGGTTCAGCCTCCTTGGCGGCGTCTTTTGGCGCAGCCGGGGTCAGTGTTTCTGTGGGCCTGAGCTTGGCCGATAACGAAATCAGTAACCAGATAGCAGCCTACATTAGTAACACTTTGCCTCTAAGTGTCAACACGACTTCCGGCGACATCACACTGACTGCAACAGACCAGGCGACCATTACCGCCGCTTCAAAGGCAGCCAGTGCCGCCGTCGGCGCGGGTTTCGCAGGGGTTTCTTTCAGCGGGGCCGGGGCGAATGCGGACAATGTAATACTCACCACGACCAATGCCTATGTGATAAATAGCCAATTGAACTCGGCAGGCAACGTAAGCCTGACGGCAACCGACACCTCCACGCTGACGGCGCATGTGTACGCACTGTCTGCGGCGGCTGGCGGCGGGGCGGTGGGAGTTGGCGTGGCGATAGGCTCGTCAACCGCGCAAAACCTGATCGGTCAGACCTTGAGCGGTACTTCCCAGCCCGCGCAAGTGCAAGCTTACATCGAAAGCTCCAAACTGACGGCTGGAGGCGCGTTGTCTCTGAGTGCAACGGAGAGTGCCACCATCAATGCCGGCATAGACTCTATTGCCTCGGCCATCGGCGGTGGAGCTGTCGGCATCGCTGCAAGCGGTGCGGGGGTGAATGCGCAGAACCTCATTGCGACGCAGGTGCAAGCCTATATTGATGGTTCTCCCAATATCCAAACCAAATCGGGCCTAAACATCAGTGCGCAGGACACTTCGACAATCACTGCTAACGGCTTGGCCGCGTCGGTGGCGGCATCCTTTGGTTTGATCTCAGGCTCGGTCTCCATCAGTGTGGCTTTGGCGAACAACACAATTGCCAATACAGTTGCTGCCTTTGTGAACGGATCGACCGTGACTACAACAGGTGGCAGCGCAGCCTTGCAAGCGGTTGAGAACGCCACGATCAGCTCCACCACGAGTGCAGCGGCCGCATCAGCAGGCTTTGGCCTCTCGCTTGCGGGAGGTGGTGCTAATGCCACGGCGACAGTGCTGGATGCCACCAAGGCAACTATTGATAAAAGCACACTGAATTTGGCCGGTACGCTGAATTTAACATCCACGTCCACTAGCACGGCAACGGCGAACGTGGGTGTCACCTCGGTCAGCCTCGGTTTCATCGCTGCTGCCGCAGCCGGTTCGGTGGCCAACGTGGTAATCAATCCTAGCGTTGACACGCACATCGTAAATTCAACGGTCAGCGTATCTGGCAACATTGGCTTGCAATCACAAGCAGTCATCCAACCGTCTGCCGCGACCTCAAATGGCGTTTCGGCTTCCACTGGCGTCAGCGTGGGCGGGGCAACCGCCACTGTGACCGCAACACCGACGATCACATCAACCATGGATAGCTCAACCGTAAAAAGCCTGAGCGGGAGCATTTCCATGTCCAGCCTTTACAACTCGACCGGCATCACGGCGACGGCCTACGCCGCATCCGGTGGTTTGATTGCTGGTAATGGCACAAATGCCACGGTCACCGCCACACCCACGCTGAAAACCTCGGCCACTAGCACGGCCGCCCTAAGCGCCTACCAAGATATCAACTTGTCAGCCCAATCTGTCAACACCGCCACCAGTTCAGCGACCGGCGCTGCGGGTGGCCTGGTAGGGATTGGTGCCAGCATAAGCAACTCAACTGCCAGCAGCAATGTATCGGCATATTTCAATGGACAGGGCAAAGCAGGGCGGAACGCAAACCTGACAGCACTCTCGGCTGACACGGCAGAAACCCAGGCGCAAGGGGTGTCAGGTGGGCTGCTCGCGGGATCATATAACCATTCCACGGGCACCGTGACATCGAATGTGCAAGCCTACCTCGGCAGTTCGTCTGGATTCAGCGTGGCCAATAACTTCACCATCGCGGCCACAGCCACACCCGAAGGCGATGCCAGCACCCAAGGTTACGGCGGTGGTGTGCTAAATGCCAGCGACTCGGTGGCAACTGTCAATATTACCCCGACCGCGAATGCTTATATTGGCAGTGGTGCCAGTGTTAACCAACAAAATAGCGCGGGCACGATCAGCGTCACGGCGATAGTGACACCACAAACACCGGCATCCAACGCCGCCCCGCCGAATGGCATCATCACGGCGGTCAATGCCAGTGCCGGCACGGTCACTGCCCAAAATAACCTGGCCACTGGCTCGACCGTCCAATATTCCAACGGCGGCTCGGGGGCGGTTGATAGCTCCGGCTTGCAGGACGGACGGATTTACAGCGCCATTGCCACCGGTACTAACACACTTGAGTTCGGTGGGCTGTTCGGCAGTGCGGGGGTCAGCGCGGACGGCACGATCACGTTCAATTTCGCGGACAATTTCCAAAATGGCGATCAAGTTGTCTTCCACGCCAATGGCGGCAGTGTAGTAGGTTTGACCGACGGTGCCACCTACTATGTCAGCGTAGTGAGCACCACATCAATCAGGCTGGAGTCGCAAGACCAGTACAACAATCCGCAGAACTACCTGAAGACGTTCACCGCCAATGCCGTCAACGCCACTCCCAACACCATCACCCTTGCCAACACCTTCAGCAATGGGCAGGCTGTCACCTACCATGTCACAGTTCCATCACAGCAGTTTGGCAGTAGCGTGGTGAATATCAGCGTGGACAGCAACGGCAACCCTGTCGTGGGAAGCAACAACCAACCGACAGACGTGCCCGGCGCCAACAATATCTTCATTCAAAACAACCCCTACCATGTCGGTGACAAACTCGCCTACACCGTTTCGGGCGGCCCGGTGATCGCTGGCTTGGTGAGCGGCAACACTTACACCGTCAAGACGGTCAACGGCAACCTGATTACGTTGGCAGATTCGGCTGGTAATACGGTTACTTTGTCACCTGACAAATCCACTGCGGGAAAAGCAGCAACCCAGACTTTCACACTGCTTGGCATCGGTGGCTTGCAGGATGGCACTACCTATTATGTGATAAACCGCACAGCCGCATCCTTCCAATTGGCTGCGACACCCAGCGGCACGGCACTAAACCTATCTGCTACAGGCGTGGGGACATCCACCCAATTCAGCATAGGCAGTGACCATATTTACCTAGGCGCGGCGAGCGGCACCCAGATGGCCTTGACAATAAAACTGGGTAGCCTGCCGACAGCAGGCACCCCTACCTTGCTCGGGCCGGGTGGGGTGCCATTAGCCTCGCTGGCACAGGCACCGGGCGACGGAGTGTCTTCTGTCAGTTCCAAAGGGGCCGGGGGCGGGCTGTTCTCGACCTTTGGCAATCAAGAGAGTGTCACCGAGAATCCGACGGTCAGCGCATACCTGGACAGCGCGGTGAAGCTGAATGCCGCCGGCAATGTCAGCATCACGACGCAGTCCATGACATCCACCAATGCCTCTGCGCAAAATGGCTCGGGCGGCTTCATCGCATTTGGCGATGCGGGCGCGTTATCCAGTGTCACTAGCTCTAACCAAGTCTATGTTGGCAGCAACGCGCAGCTTACCGTCGGCGGCAACTTGACCCTATCCACCAACGCAGGCAGCAACCAGGGTACTGTCTCCGCTTCCACCAATGCAGGCGGCGCAGTTGCGGATGTGACCTCGACAGCCTCAGACACGACCAATTTTGGCGCTACCACCGCCGAAATCAAAAGCGGTTCAACAGTGACAGTTGGCGGCAAATTGCTGATCTCGGCAAATAATTCCGCGAGTGGCGCTACCAATGCCTATGGCAACGCCATTGGCCTTGGCGGTCTTGGTGCAGGCAACAGCAGCAATACCGTCAACGGCACAGCGCAGGTCTTGCTGGACAGCAATACCACCGTCACAGCAAATACTGTCAGCTTGCAGGCGACGGCCGGCAACTCCAATTTGAGTTCAAACGCTGGTAGCTTCGGTGCCGGTATTTATGGTCAAGCCGAATCCACCTCAAACTTGACTGCGAACCTGACGAACAACATCACACTGGCTAGCGGCGCCAAGCTCACTGGCACCAGCGGCGTGGACGTACTCGGTTACTTCTCCAACCTGTCCACCCGCAGTTCGAGCAATGCAAAAGCCGGTGGGTTGTTCGCCTATGCAGCCTCCACATCCGGCAATAACACCACGCTGAACTCGACGATCACTGCCAGCAGCGGTTCGCTGGTCACGGCTGGTCCACGCGGCACTACAAACACTAATTTGTCGCAATTGCCAAGCCTCAATCAACTGGGGCTTTACGTCAATAACAACTCGCTGGACAGCAACATCAATGTCAGCAACAATCGTTCAAGGTCGTCTATCGGTTTGTTTGCCTTCACTGGCGGTAGCGACAATGGTAGTAACAGCGCAAACTCAAGCCGCACCATCAACTGGAGCGGCAACCTCTACATTCTCGGACCACAGGCGCAGTTGACGGTTAATGCCAACGGCTCACTGAACCCTAATATTGACGTGCCATTCACTCAATCAGGCAACACCATCACGGTAAGCAATATCACCAATATTCCCACCACCGTGCAAACTGCTTTCTCCTCAGGGACGGTAACAGGCAGTGGCGGCACTTGGACCTATCGCGATGCGTTCCAGTCGGTGACAATCATCAACTCTTCTGCGCTAACGGTGAATGTCCAAGGTGTGAACTTGAGCAATGTAGTCGCCAACCCCAGCGCCACGCCGCCAGTCATCCAAGTGTCTGGAAGTTCCTCGTTGCAGAAAACCATCGCTTACGACACCACACCCGGAGGCGTAATCACGCTCAAGAACCTAGGGTCGGGGCAACTGAACGAGACCGGCACGGTCACTACGCCCACGCCTCCGTCCACACCGACGACTGGCGGCACGGGTACAGGAACGACGACCCCTGCCACCCAGGACCAGGTGTTTCATGTGGGTACGCAGACTACCATCCTGTTTACACTGACCACACGCAACACGACAAGCAAGTATGAAATCGGGGTTTTCCAAGTGGACAATGCCAGCGGTGCCATTGGCAGCTTGCTGCCTGGCAGTGCAGGCTACCTACAAGCGGCGTTGGCCAGGGCGAAGACTGTGTACAATGCAAACTCGACCTTGAACAGCACGGCTACTGTGACTCTGACAGCCGGTGGCTATTATGGCTTTTACTTGATCGTCAACCCGACTGGCACAACCCCTGTCGGCACTCCCCCCAGCTCCATTGTGGCGTCTGGCTACACCATGAACAATGTGTTCTTCTCGTTCCAAGCAGCAAACCTCGGAGGAGTTGACAAGATGAATGGCATCGTTGGCTCCTCGGGTCTGAACCTCGGTTGGAACAATAAAGGCGCCGCTTTTAATGATGTGGTCATTACGGCACAGGGCTTCGACCTCAGCGGCCAATATGTGGGCATCCCCCCATCGACGGCGGCTATGATGCCAACTCTGGGAGTGCCTGGCAGCAACGCGACAGCGGGCGTAGTCGCTTCAAGTGCGGTGCAGAGTTCTAGCCAGTCCCTAGGCAATAACGGAAACGACCCTACGCTCGCCAGTGCCAGCCTCGGTGGCCAATCTTCGGTTGCCAGCCCACAAACACAGCTGTTTGACGAACAGCTTGGACATTTCGTGCCGTCCAGCGCGGTCCAAAATATCCAAGCGGACAACTTCGCCCTTTATATCAACCTAGAGCAAAATGCCACACGCCAATCCTTGTTCGAGCTACACGAGGATGATTCAGCATCCAACATTGGAGAACAGGCAGATACCAACAAGCATTTGCCTGTGAAAGCCGCCAAGCCCGCCGTGCGCATCAACTGGACTGGCTATAACGGGTAAAAATCGCCTAAGTAGGCAGTATAGGGTGCTGAGGAAATTAAGATACATTAAACTCCCTCACCCCACGGGTGAGGGCAAGTCTAAAGTTACTTTACTTCCCTTTGCGCCCTATACAGCGTTTTTTCTTAACAAAGAAAAATAATAAAGGACACTCATTCAAACTATCCTGTGTGTCTGTGCTTTGCAAAATGATATAGCTCAACAAGTAACTCTTCGATATTAAAAACGCTGTAATATGAAAGCAAATCGTAAATTTGATAAAGCGCTATTCTACATCACATTGGTCGCCGCCAGTCACGTAGTTAAAGCCGAGGAGCCGCAGCGTATCCAAGATGTCATCGAACCCGGTCAAAGCACTGAACATTATTCATCGGCGCAACCAGTGGATATACCCTCCCCGCCCAAATCGCAGTCCACGCACAACCGGAAAGCCAAACGGAATGAAGCTATCCCAAGCAAAGCCCCGGTTCTATCCACACCTGCCGCCCCCCTTTTAAACCGCACGGCACAGGCGGCGCATGGCGCAGGGGTGGTGGATTGCTTAGCACGTATCAACCAAGTCACCAATTTTATCGCCGGCAATAACATGACTGGGGTTTTTTTGTTCCTCGCACCTATTGAAGTCAACCGTCACATAGTCTCGGCTTCCCTGGAAATCGTCGGCCAAGACACCTCCGCCTACGCGAGTGCCAGCTTCTCACCATTGGGCGTAGGCGGGGGGTGCGGGGCGGTTTATGAAACCATCGCCAATTGGCCGCAACCGTGCGAAGTGGTGGCGCGTACTGCGTTTGCCGGCTTCAAAGCAGCGGGTGGCTTGGCCCGCACGGTCACAATGCTGGATGGAGGGCCGAATGCAAGGGTGTTTTTGCTACCAGCAACCCCAGGCTGCACTTCCATTAAAAAGGAGGTAATTTATCCATAAATCAGTTTTTTACTCGCCCAGACGCTGCTTGGGAATGCAGCGTTTGCAAAACATTGAATCCCAAGCCAGGCAGGGGCTTGGGAGCCAGCCGACCAATATCCAACACCTCCCAATCATTATTTAGAGAGAAATTTACTATGTTGATAAAAAGCAAAATGGACAAACCTTTCAGCCTGAACAAAATCGTTCTGGCGTTGATGCTGGCCGCCGGAGCGGGTTCGGCTTTCGGCGGCACGACAATAAACGAAACGTCAGTAAATCCCAATGATGGTTCAAGCGGCGTACAAGTCACGAGCAACCCTGGCAATACTGTCAACCTTGGCGATACGAACAACCCCTTTGCAGTAACGGTGGGTTCAGCCACTACTTCAATCAACAGCACCAACCTCTCTGTCGGCAGCACTAACACAACGATAGGTGGCAACTTAACCGTCGGTAGCGCTGGAAGCAATACCAATACGATTAGCCTGACACAAACCAGCGGCAGCAATGTGACCCTAGGCACAGGTCAGGTAACCCTTACCGACGGCAGCGGGGTAGGCGCAAATTCAGCCCAATTACAGGTCAGCGGCACTGGCGTGACCATCTCCGGGGCATCGGGGACGACGGGGGCCAACCTGCTTGTCAACGGTAACACGGTGCTAGGCGCATCGACTGGCAACACAACGTCTGTTACTGGTGCCTTGACTGTGGGGACCACCGCCAATGTAACCGGCACATTGACGGCCGGCAACGTCACAGCGACCAGCCAACTCGCCGGCAACTCATTAAGCATCAACAGCGGGGCCGCCCAAATCAGCAATACTGGCAATATTAGCGGCAATAGCCTAAGCCTCAACGGAGGTGCCTATGGCATATCCAGCAGCGGTGCAATCACCGGGGCATCCGTCAACACCAATGGTGGCGCAATCAATGGAGGAATAATCACTGGAAGCACACTAACATCCACGGGGGCGGTTAACGGCACCAGCCTTGTTATTGACAATAATTATGGCATTTCCAGTACTGGCGCTATCACCGGGACTACGGTCAACGCCTCGGGCCTGATCACCGGCACCGCCGGTGCTACAATCGGCGGCGGCAACACGACCATCACCAGTGTCAACAACCCCGGAGCGGGATTTGGCCAAGTGAATGTAAACAGCAACAACACCGCCGTGACTTTTGCCTATGGCAATGTCCAAAATGGTTTAACGGTCAATAACAGCTCCTCGGCATTGGTTGGCGGCGGCAACACTAGCGGATCGACCCAAGAAACCACGACGGTCACGCTGACTGATTCTGGTGCCGCAGTTACCGGGCAAAATGGTGCATTGGGCAATTTTAGTGTAAGCGGCAATTCTTCGCTGAACGGTGCCAGCAACACCGTCGGCACGACGCAGGCATCCACCAACACCATCGGCCAAGTCGGAACTTCGACCAACTTGGTGACGGGCAACAACAATACTCTCACCGCTGCTACGACTAACACCTTGACTGGCGGCACGGGCAACACCATAGGCGCAACTACAGGCGCTAATACGCTGAATGCCGGGACGACCAACGCCCTGACCGGTGGCACGGGCAACACTGTGACGGCGACGGTTGGCGCTAACACGCTGACGGCAACCGGCGCAGGCGGGGCCAACACCCTGACGGCACTGAACAACACCATAGGCGCAACTACAGGCGCTAATACGCTGAATGCCGGGACGACCAATGCCCTGACTGGCGGCACGGGCAACAGCGTGACAGCGACGGTTGGCGCTAACACGCTGACGGCAACCGGCGCAGGCGGGGCCAACACCCTGACGGCACTGAACAACACCATAGGCGCAACTGCAGGTGCGAACACGTTGAATGCCGGGACGACCAACGCCCTGACTGGCGGCACGGGCAACACAGTGACGGCAACGGCAGGCAACAATGTGGTCACCGCGACTTTGGGCAGTAATGCCATCAACGCGAATGCGGCGAATCAGTCCAACACCCTGTCGGCGATTGGGGCGAGCGGTTCCAACAACATCACAGCCAACGCGACGACAGGCACTAACAACATCGAAGCGTTCAACAATAAAATAGGCGTCGCCACGGCAAACTCGGTCAACACCATCGGTAACACCGGCACCTCGGTCAACTTGGTGCAAGGCAACACCAACGCGCTGACCGCCGCGACGACGAACACCCTGACCGCCGGGACGATCAATGCGCTGACCGGCGGCACCGGCAACACGGTCACAGCGACGACTGGCAACAACGCGATCCTCGCCAGCACAGGCAGCAATTTGCTCAACGCCGATGCGGCCAACCAAGCCAACACGCTTTCCGCCATTGGCGCGAACGGTTCCAATAACGTGCTTGCCAATACGACAAACGGTGTCAACAACGTACAGGCGTGGACCAATAATATTGGCACGGTGGGTAGCGTTGCCAACAACATCGGCAGCATTACCACCTCGACCAATGCTATCAACGGAGTGACCAACGCAATCACCGGCGCGAACGGCAACACCGTGACGGCCAACACCGGCAACAACGCCCTCAGCGCGACAGTCGGTGCGAACACTCTAAGCGCAGGCACCAACAACGTGTTGGCTGCGGCCTTGCAGAACCAGTTGACCGGCGGCACCGGCAACACGGTGACAGCGACCACTGGCAACAATGTGGTCACCGCGACTTTGGGCAGTAATGCCATCAACGCGAATGCGGCGAATCAGTCCAACACCCTATCGGCGATTGGGGCGAGCGGTGCCAACAACATCACAGCCAACGCGACGACAGGCACTAACAACATTGAAGCGTTCAACAATAAAATAGGCGTCGCCACGGCAAACTCGGTCAACACCGTCGGTAACGCCGGCACCTCGGTCAACTTGGTGCAAGGCAACACCAACGCGCTGACCGCCGCGACAACGAACACCCTGACCGCCGGGACGATCAATGCGCTGACCGGCGGCACCGGCAACACCGTGACGGCGACAACCGGCAACAACGCAGTCACTGCCACCACGGGCAGCAACTCGCTCACGGCCAACGCCAACAACCAGTCCAACACGCTTACCGCCACTGGCACAAACGGCTCCAACAATTTGATCGCCAACACCACGAACGGAGTCAACAACTTGCAGGCGGGGACTAACACTATAGGCACGGTCGGCAGCACCGTCAACAGCATCGGTGACATTACCAGTTCAACCAATACGGTCAACGGCCTGACCAACGCAATCACCGGCGCGAACGGTAACACCGTGACGGCCAACACCGGCAACAACGCCCTCACGGCGACAGTCGGTGCGAACACTCTAACCGCAGGCACCAACAACGTGTTGGGCGCGACCTTGCAGAACCAGTTGACCGGCGGCACCGGCAACACGGTGACGGCAACCACCGGCAACAACATCATCACCGCCACCACGGGCAGCAACTCAATCTCTTCAGCGGCGGGTGCTAACGCAGTAACCACGAATGCTTCCGGTTCGGCGATAGGCACAACGATACTAGGCACCGGCACCACATCTGGCGTGAGTCTGGCAGGCACGGCTGGGGGGGCAACGGCTAATGGAACACTCGCGGGTGTCAACGCAACTTACCAGAACAGCAATGGTTCCGGCTTGAACATAGGCGCGACATCAACGGGGATCGTTGGCGGCAACGGTTCGGCAAACGCAGCGTCTGCCGTCTTCAACACGGGTTCGGCCACGCTATCCAGTGGCGCTGCCAGCGGCAACCGCGGTTTGGATGTGAACAACGCCACGGCAGCGACTACGGCATTGTCCGGCGGTAGCGCGGCGGCAGCTTCCACCGTGACACTGAATGCCAACTCAGCCACCGTCGCCGGTGTCAACGGTGTCGCCCTGAATGCGGGCGCGGGCGGGCTGACGGTGCAGAACACGGCTGGCGGTACTTTGTTCACCTCGAACAGCAACGCCAATGGCGGTCTGCAAGTCAACACGAACACCAATCTGAGCGGTACTTTGAGCGTCACTGGCACCTCAACCCTGACAGGCGCATTGACAGCTAACGGCGGTGCTACTATCAACAACGGTGCCACGGTAAACGGCGGCGCAACAGTGAACGGCAACACCACCATCACCAGCGGCGGAGCGAACCTCAATGTGAATAGCACAAGCTCCAGCCTGACCTTCAATAACGGCACGGCGACCCACGGACTCACCGTCGATGCCAACCAGACCGTGCTAAGCGGCGGTCAACATTCCACAGCCGTCACCTTGACTGACAGCGGAGCGACAATCAGCGGAGCGAATGGCAGCACGGGTAATTTGAATGTGCAAGGCAATACCAATATCGGTGGCACGATGTCTGTCGTCGGCACTACCCAAGTGGGTACCGGTGCCAACACAATTACAATGAATGCCAGCAACGGCAATGTCAGTGCAAATAACTTCAATGCTACGAATAGCTTTACCATTGGCAGTGGCGCTAATCTGATCACGCTGGATAAGAGCGGCAGCACTACGGTTACCGGGAATTCGAATGTGGGTGGCAACATGGCCGTTGCCGGAACTTCCACTCTGAACGGCGGCGTTGTCACTGGCAGCATCCACATCAACGATGCCAGCAGCCCGGCCGGCCCTGGCAATAACAATATCTACGGCGTCAATCAATTGAATGCCAATACAGTCGGCGTCAGCGGTCAACTGACAGTGGCCGGTGGCGCATATATCCAGAGTGCCAACGGCAATAGCTCCTTGAACATTAACAATTCAGGTGCGACCTTGGCATCAGCAAACCAAGTGAGAATCAACGGCGGCAGCAACGCACTCTCGGTAAACAGCGCGGGTGTGCAATTGTCGAACAGCTTAGGTGGGCCAGCTCGCCTGTCTGGTGTCGCTGACGGTGTCAACAACTATGATGCCGCAAACGTCGGCCAACTCAACACCGTCGCCAACCGCGCTTACAGCGGTATAGCCGCCGTGTCCGCCTTGGCTTCAGTGCCTGGTCCTGCTGCGGGTGAGAAATATTCCATTGGTGTCGGTTACGGCTACTTCTACAATCAAAGCGCCGCTGCCGTCGCCGCGAAAGCAGATGTCGCCGACCATATCCATCTCTCCCTAGGCGCGGGCTTTTCCAGTAATGTGAACGTCGGAGCAGGCATAGGGATTGGCTTCTAAGCCCGCTTCGGATGAGTTGATTATGGCCTAGGCCGTCGTCACCCTCCTTGCTTACAGCTTGGCGCAGCGCCATTGTAAGCGTTCACCCCCCTGGGAGCGCAGGCGTCTCGCCCGCTGAAATGGTGGCCAAGATGGCCGCGCCCCAGGATAAAGGCAGGAGGAGTGAATGCATACCCGCCATTTGTTGGGCAGGTACTCTGGGTCACACTTGTAAAGTTTCGTCTAACCATGAAGGTAATAGCCCCACCCTCAGGCGGCACTGCAAGGTCCATCCCCACCTAGGGATTGCCCGCAGCGCCCCGCTGTCTGGGCCAAAGTAGACACCCAACAGTCATGTTACTCCCAATTCACTCAAATTTTAGATAACAGAGCAGGTCGGGTTACGGCGCAAGCACATAACCCGACCTACAACTTGCATGTAAACCTCTTATCCCATGCACCAAACAGAAGACTGCCCTAGGTCACAAACGGTAGGTACTCTGGATCACAGTTGCGGGCATTCTGGATGACAAACAGAAGGTACTCTGGATCACAGTTGCGGGCATTCTGGATGACAGACAGCAGGTACTCTGGATCACAGTTGCGGGCATTCTGGATGACAGACAGCAGGTACTTTGGATCACATTTGCGGGCATTGTGGTTGACAGACAACAGGTACTCTGGATCACGGTTAAAGGTACTCTGGGTCACAGATGGCAGGTACTCTAGATCACAGAGAATAGTTATCCACAGTTTTTCTTTCAATTAGTAGGTACTCTGAGTCACGCTTCAGCCAAAAACCAGGTACTCTAGGACACGCTTCAGCCAAAAACCAGGTACTCTGGGTCACACTTCTGCCTAGCTTCAGGTACTCTAGGTCACACTCGAAGCGGAAATACCACGACCTAGGTACTCTGGATCACGGCAAGCAGGTACTCTGGGTTACATTTTAGCGATTAAACAACTGATTTTCATTTAAAAAAAATTCCCTCCCTATATTCCCTCCCTAAAGATATCCTTCTTTCCCGTCTTTGCCTGATACACTGACCCATCGTAAAATCAATGATGTTTAACCAATCCATTTATAGGAATATACCTGCAATGCCGCATTGTGCTAAAGTATGGCACATTAATAACATGTCAAACGTGGTTCCCAACACCCAAGGAAACAGCAAGGTATGTCGATAAAACAAACCGATGAGGATATCCGTCAACTCAACCTATTCCAATCCTTTTATGGGCCTAACACCACGCACAGCCGACTATCGAACATTGTTGACATTTGGGACGCAGCGCCAAAATACGTAACACCCAGACGAAACTCCAACTTGTCAATAAACACCCTGGATCAAGTGATCGAAAGATCGTTTGAATTTAAGGGGGATGTTTTTCGTGTTCGGACAGCGGCTGCCGCTTTCAAAGATGCCAGTGGCAAAACAGTGATAAAACTTCCCACTGCACGCGAAGAACTCATAGAGGACGTGTTGCGCAAAATTGCCGTACAGCAAAAACTGGCTAGTGTCGGCATAACTACGCTGTCAACCGGCGAGGAAGTCAGAGTTTTCAATGTCAAGTTCTCTTTATGCATGTTGCGCAACGAGCTTGCAAAATATGGTCATAGTATTAAGTACGCTGACCTAATCGAAGCCCTAATGATAATGTCAGGCAGCATAGTGGAAATTGCCTATTCAAATAAAAGGACAGCAATCCACCGGGCGGCCATTTTAACCAGTCTAATAGGTGTCAGCCGAGATGATTTGCGCAACAGCCCCGACTCCCTATGGGAAGCCTGCTTCCATCCCATGGTCGTTTACAGCCTAGGCACCATAGAATATAGGCAGTATGATTATAGCCATACTATGTGCTACCGGCTTTCCTTGGCACGATGGATACACAAGCGATTGTCCATGGTGTACTCCAACGCAGGCATCCTCCACCCTTACAAACTCAAGCTTTCCAGCGCAAGGAACAACAGTGGCATCATTAACCACACCAGCATTCGCCACCAAGCACGCGCCGTAGATGAGGCTTTGGAAGAAATGAAATCACGCCAGGTGGTCCGCTTGATTGAACGCCAGCAAATCATAGAAGGGCGTAAAATACAGGATGTCGAATACACCATACATCCCACTCCAGAATTCGTGGCGCAAGTCAAAGCCGCTAATGCTCGTCAACGGGATGCCCGAAGCGCCATCGGCCAGCCAATAAAAGCGTAAACATAGACTGCGGGGCAGTAAGGCTACTTTCGATTTGCCCTCACCTAGACGTATCCCGGAGGGAAAGGGAGTTTATGTTGTCTACTACCGCAGAGTCCCATAACAACATCACCAGCGTAGACCGGCAACCCGTTGCCGACATGTGCATAACCTCAGACAATAAAAAAAAATGTACACAATAACCAAGCAATTCCACTTCAGCGCCAGCCATATTATAGAAGGCCTTCCCGACGGTCATCCGTGTGGCAGGCTGCATGGGCACAATTATGTCGCGGAAATCATCCTTGCGGCGGAATACTTGAACCCGATTGGCTTTGTCGTCGATTACAACGCACTCAGTCCATTCAAAGACATTATCGAAAAAGAACTGGACCATCGCCACCTGAATGATATTTTGCCGTGTCCGTCAACTGCCGAACATATGGCAAAATATTTATACGACCGGGCCAAGGCAATCTGGCCCGAGGTGGTGGCCGTGCGCATCAGCGAAACACCCAAGACCTGCGCCGAATATAGGCCTTAGGCATATGGTTTGGTTGCAAAATATCTAGCCACAACCATAAGCCTTATCAAGTAACCGATTGATGTTGAAAACGCTGTAAATATGCCTAGAAACGAATGCCTTGATTATACCCAGAACCGTTGCATGCATGAATTGTTTCAACGGCAGGCGGCAGCCACTCCTGATAACATCGCGGTTTCTTTCCAAGGCATCTTGCTTACCTATCGTGAAGCCAACCTCCAGGCGAACCGCCTAGCCCACTGCCTGCGGTCCAAAGGTGTCGGACCCAATACCCTGGTCGGTTTGTCGGTACCCCGCTGCACGGACTTTGTCATCGGCATTTTAGCCATTCTGAAGGCCGGTGGGGCTTATCTGCCCTTGGACCCATCCTACCCTGCCGGCCGCCTGGAGTATATGGCCCAGGATGCGAAGCTGGCCCATGTGCTTGCCACCCGTGAGACCGCCGGACAGTTTGCCGACACCCTGCCTGCGGTGACTTTAATGGACGGCGGTGCGGAGGGTTTGGCAGCATGGCCGGACACCGATCCGCCCGGCACGGCGAAACCCGGCGACCTGATGTACGTGGTTTACACCTCGGGGTCGACCGGCAAGCCCAAGGGAGTCATGGTCAGCCACGCCAATGTCACCCGGCTGTTTCCCGCCGCCTCCGACTATTTGTCATTTGGCCCCAGTGACGTGTGGAGCCAAGTGCATGCGTATTCATTCGGCTTTTCGGTATGGGAAATCTGGGGACCTCTGCTGTATGGGGGGCGCTTGGCCATATTGCCGGACGATACGGTCAAATCGCCGGAAATGCTGCTTGCTGCAGTTTGCCGGGAAGGTGTCACCGTACTCAGCGCGACCCCCTCGTTATTCCGCTTATTGGTCTGGGCGGACGAATCCACAAGCACAGCACAAGCCTTGCCGCTGCGCTATGTCGTGTTCAGCGGCGAGCCGGTGCAGGCCGGGCCGTTGCGCCGCTGGTTCATGCGCCACGGGGAGGACGCGCCCTGGCTGGTGAATATGTTTGCGATCACCGAAACGGCTGGCGAACTCACTTTCAAACGTCTACTGAAAAGCGATGCCGACCCCGCCAACGCCACGAATATCGGTATGCCTTTAAGCGATGTCAGGCTGCACCTGCTGGACGGACGACTGGACCCGGTGGCCGATGGCCAAACTGGGGAGCTCTTTGTCGGGGGGCAATGCGTCGCGCTTGGCTACCTTGGAAGCCCCGCCCTGACCCAAGAACGCTTCATCCCCGACCCTTTCTCCCCAAACCCCAGTGCAAGGCTCTATCGGACCGGGGATTTGGCAAAAAAGCTTGCCACCGGCGAATATGCCTTTCAAGGCAGGGCGGACCGGCAAATCAAAGTGCGGGGCTTCCGGGTTGACCCGGCAGAAATCCAAGCCGTACTGTGCCGGCATCCGGCAGTCCAGGATGCGCTGGTGGCCGCGCAGGAAACGGGCGGGGAAGCCGGGCGAATCATCGCCTACCTGCAAGCCCGTCAGGTCCAGGATGCGGGTTCCAGCCAGATTCCCAACTGGGAATTAAGGCAATTCGCCGCCCGGCACCTGCCCGGCCACATGGTGCCGTCCGGCTTCGTGTGGCTGGAGCGGTTTCCGCTTACCGCCAATGGCAAGCTGGACTTTGCCGCCTTGCCGGTGCCTGGCAGGAGCCGCCAAGGCATGGACGCGCCCTTTTGCGCCCCGCGCACGGCACTGGAAAAAAGCCTGGCGCAAATCTGGGGCGAATTGCTGGCATTCGATGAAATCAGCGCACAGGACAATTTTTTTGAGCTGGGCGGCCATTCGCTGCTCGCCACCCAGGTGGCTTCGCGCTTGCGCCAGTCCCTAGGCATTGAGGTGCCGGTGCGGACCCTGTTGGAGATGCCGGTATTGGCCGACCTGGCCGCCCATCTGGAATTTGGCTGCGGCGGTTCCTGCCTGCCGCCGCTGTCCGCGGCCGACCGCAGCCGACCCTTGCCCCTCTCCTACGCCCAGCAGCGACTTTGGTTCCTCAGCCAGATGGGGGTGGGTTCCGCCTACAACATGCCCGCAGCCCTGCGCCTGCGCGGGCCGCTGGACATTCCTGCCCTACAGCAGACCTTGACCGAGGTCGTACATCGCCACGAAAGCCTGCGCACCACCTTTGAGCAAACGGATGCGGACCCCGTCCAAATCATCCATGCCGACCCCACAGTTGAATTGCCCCTGCTAGACTGGAGCCGACTGCCCCAAGCCGAGCGCGAAACCCTAGCCTTGCAAGAGGCGCAGGCGGAAGTGTCGCGCCCGTTCGCCCTGGACCGGGACGGGATGTTGCGCGCCAAGCTGCTGCGCCTGGCCGAAGACGAACATGTGCTGCTGCTGACCACCCACCACATCGCCTCGGATGGCTGGTCCGTCGGCGTGCTGGTGCGGGAACTGTCGGCGCTATATCCAGCCTTTTTGGAAGGTTTGCCCCCGCCCTTGCCGGCATTGCCCGTCCAGTATGCCGACTTTGCGGTATGGCAGCGGCAATGGCTGCAAGGCGAGGTGCTGGCAAGGCAACTGGATTACTGGAAGTCCCAATTGGACGGCGTTCCGCCGTTGATGGCCCTGCCCACAGACCGCCCCCGCCCGCCGGTCGAAAGCTTCCGCGCGGGGCAGTGCGCGGTGTCTTTCGGGGCGGGACTCAGCAACGCGCTGAAAGCCCTCAGCCGACTAGCCGGAACCACCTTGTTCACCACCTTGCTGGCGGCCTTCCAAGTTTTGCTGGCGCGTTACAGCGGCATGGACGACATAGTCGTAGGCGCACCCGTGGCCAACCGCAACCGGCTGGAGGTCGAGCCGCTGATCGGCTTCTTCGTCAACACCCTGGCCTTGCGTGCCGACCTGTCGGGCAACCCCGGCTTCAAGCAACTTCTGCGGCAGGTGAAGCAGACCGCCCTAGACGCGCAAGACCATCAGGACCTGCCGTTTGAGCGGCTGGTGGAAGAGTTAAAGCTCGAACGCAAGCTCAGCCACAACCCCTTGGTGCAGGTGGTGTTTGCCCTGCAAACCGCACAGACCGGCGGCTTTGCCTTGCCCGGACTGGAGGTGAAACCGTTCGACCTGCAATGGGCGAATGTCCGCCTCGACTTGGAACTGCACCTGTGGGAAAAAGAAGGCGGGCTGGCCGGGTTCTGCGTCTACGCCGCCGACCTGTTCGACGAATCCACTATCTCCCGCATGATGGGCCATTTCGAGACCCTGCTGGCCGGGATTGCAGCCGACCCATCCCGCCCCGTCCGCGATTTGCCGATCATCACGGCGCAGGAACAACAACAGTTGATTGCCTGGAACCAAACGGCAAGCGATTACCCGCAAGACAAAACCATCGTCGATTTGTTTGATGCGCAGGTTGAGAGAACACCAGACAACATCGCCGTGGTTTTTGAAGACGAATCTTTAACCTACCGCCAACTGAACGAAAGAGCCAACCGGCTGGCGCACCACCTGCTAGCACTCGAAACCCCGGACGGCAAAGCCTTATTGACCGGCAACCCGCTGGTCGCCATCGCCGTTGAACGCTCCTTCGACATGGTCATCGGCCTGCTGGCGATACTCAAGGCGGGTGGGGCCTATGTTCCGGTGGACCCGAGTTACCCGCCCGCCCGCATCCAGTATATGCTGGAAGACAGCGCCGCCCCGCTGCTGTTGACACAAAGCCATTTGCAAAATCAATTGGCATTGGGCGAATTGGCGCATGAATGCGCCGTGTTGTGCCTGGACGAAGTCGATTTGTCCGGCCAGCCGACCGTCAACTTGACGGAAAAAAGCCAACCACATGATTTGGCCTATGTCATCTTCACCTCGGGTTCGACGGGTAAGCCCAAAGGTGTCATGATCGAACATGAAAGCCTGGTTAACCTGTGCACTTGGCACATCAGGGCATTTTCTGTCCACTCGACCGACAGGGCGACATTGCTTGCCAACAGCGCTTTTGATGCCTCGGTATGGGAATTATGGCCCTATATGATGGCCGGGGCCAGCGTCATGCCTGCCGATATCGGGACGCTGATGGAAACCAACCTCTGGGATAAGCTGAATGACAACGACATCAGTATCAGTTTCCTGCCTACGCCCATTATCCATAACGATTCGGGTCATTCTGCCGCAAAGGCAACCGGGTTACGCCTGTTGTTAACCGGCGGGGACAGATTGCTTCATTGCACCAGTGCCTTGCCCTGCCCATTGATCAACAACTATGGCCCGACGGAAAACACCGTAGTCACCACATCGGCACCGGTCCATCCCTATGCAGCCCCCAGCATTGGGAGGCCCATTGACAATGTCAAAGTGTACGTTTTGGATGCCTGGCACCAACCCCTGCCCATAGGTATCCCCGGCGAGCTGTGCATCGCCGGAGCGGGCTTGGCGCGGGGCTACCTGAACCGCCCCGAGTTGACTGCCGAAAAGTTTATTGAATTGGAACTGTTCGGCAAAACCGAACGCGTCTACAAGACTGGCGACCTGGCCCGCTGGCTGCCGGACGGCAATCTTGAATTCTTAGGCCGCATCGACCACCAAATCAAACTGCGAGGCTTCCGCATCGAACTGGGTGAAATCGAAAGCGTCTTGCGGCAGCATCCGGCAGTGCGTGAGGCTGTCGCACTAGTCCGCGAGGACGCTCGCGGAGACAAGCACATCGTCGCCTACTTGGTAACTGGCGCGGTCGACGGGGAGATATCTGCCAAGCACGTGAGCGAATGGCAGGCGCTGTACGAGGAGACCTATGGAAGCTCACCCCCAGGCGATGCCGGGCCGATTTTAAATTTTGTCGGCTGGAACAGTAGTTATACCGGCCAGCCAATTCCTGAGTCGGCCATGCGCGAATGGTTGGGCAACACCGTTGCTGAGGTTCGCTCATTGCACCCATTACAGTTACTGGAAATCGGCTGCGGTACCGGGCTGTTGCTGTCAAGTCTGGCAGCGGGCTGCGAGCGCTATGTCGGCACGGACTACTCTGAAGCCGCTTTGGATGCTATCCGCCATAGCGGTCCGTTTATTGCCGGATTCGATAGAGTCAGCCTCTACCAGCGCATGGCCGACGACTTCAGCGGCTTCGGAGCAGGCGAGTTCGATGGCGTGGTGCTGAACTCGGTCATCCAATATTTTACTGGCGTGGACTACTTATTGCGTGTGCTTGAAGGCGCAGCTGAGAGGGTGCGGGACGGTGGTTTCATCTATGTTGGCGATGTGCGCAGCCTTCCTCTGCTGGAGGCCTACCATGCTTCTGTGCAGGCATTCCAAGCAGAAAGCGGGGTGGGCCGCGAGAAACTACGGCAACGGGTGCGGGAGTTCATGACGGATGAAGAGGAACTGTTAATCGACCCGGCATTTTTTCATGCTTTGCGCAAACACATCCCACGCATCACTGGGGTGGGGATCAGTCTCAAACGCGGCTTGGACCACAACGAACTCACCCGTTTCCGCTACCAAGTGATATTGCACATCGGTGATGAGGCCCCCGTGTCAACTAATGGCGAGGACTTCAAGTGGCAATCGTGGATGCCAGGACAATGGACACCAACGGCCATCAGGCATCATCTAAGCGAAGCTCAACCGCTTACATTTGCCTTGCGCGGTGTGCCCAATGACCGGCTGCGCGAAGAGTCGGCAATCTTGAACTGGCTGGCGGGGGGGGGTGAAGAGCAGACTCTCGGCGAGTTAAGGCAAAGCCTATCCCAATATGACGATTTTATAGACCCAGAGGAACTTTGGGTTTTGGCAGAGGAGACCGGCTATCAGGCGCACATCGGATGGTCGGCACAAGGCTTACCGGGCGCGATGGATGTATTATTCCAGCGTTCCGGGCAGAGTATGGCGTGGATGAGCCTTGCCCAGACAGAAGTAAAAATCAGTCCATGGCAACATTATGCAAACAACCCCTTGCTGAGCAAACTGCGCCGTGTCCTTATTCCTAAGCTGCGCGAGTTTCTCCATGCGAGGCTACCCGAGTATATGATTCCGCAGGGTTTCGTGGTGTTGGACACACTGCCGCTGACCCTCAACGGCAAGCTTGACCGCAAAGCCCTGCCTGAACCCGGCGTGGCAGCGGGTGCGCAGGAGTCAGCCCCCCCCATCACCCCATCCGAGCAATGCTTGTCTGCCATCTGGTCGGAAGTGCTCGGGCTTGAGCAGATAGGGCGTTTTGACAACTTTTTTGAATTGGGTGGACACTCTCTGCTGGCAACCCAACTGGTCGCCCGCATCCGCGAAAATTTTAAAGTCGAACTGCCGATCCGCTCGGTGTTCGAGCATCCGCAGTTGTCCGAGTTGGCAGTCGCCATCGACGCGTCCGCCTGCACGGTCCGCCTGCCCCCGATTGAAGCCCAAGCAGATGATGCCCGCAAAGTTTTGTCCTTCGCACAGCAGCGGCTGTGGTTCCTGAACCAGTTTGAAGGCCAGGCCAACGCGACCTACAATTTGTCAGCTGCCTTAAGGTTGGCTGGGCCGTTGCATGTCGAAGCTTTAAAGCACAGCTTGCAGTGGCTGCTGCAACGACACGAAAGCCTGCGCAGTTGTTTCCCTGCCGAGGACGGCCAGGCCACGCTGCGCATCCTCCCCTTGGAAACCTTCGAGGCTCTGCGCAACCACGATTTGCGCCACCTCGTCGATTTACCCTCCTTTGCTGAATCTGCCTCAAGTCCTGCTGCATATATCAAAGAAATACAAACACTTGCCAATACCCCATTCGATTTGGGACTAGGGCCGCTGTTCAAGGCCGACTTGCTGCTGTTGGACGACAACCAGTACGTGCTGTTGATCAACATGCACCACAGTGTCAGCGACGGCTGGTCCATTG
>CAIZPP010000181.1 GCA_903934875.1 uncultured Methylococcaceae bacterium | reverse complement strand
TTTCGTTTTGGAGTGTCAAGGCCTGCCTTGACAGGCAAAGCAGGCTTTGCCACTCCATGCGTAACATCAGTTTGTTAAGAAAAAACGCTGTATATGAATGCAAATCGGGACTCCTAGCGGTGAAAAAAATGGCAAATAGGCCGTTTTGACGGTCAACAAAAGACGTTGCCAAAACGACTGAACACGCCTGTTGCCCCTTACAGCATTCCGATTGCATCAAGTCACCCGTCAATGAAGTTTCAAGCTTATGATAGTGCTTGCCGTTACCTGTTACAAGGCGCAGCGTAGATGCGCCTTGGTCATGGCTTATTGATTTGCGCCAAAACCAACGCAATCGCGGCGCTGCGGGTGGCCACGCCCAGTTTCTCAAAAATATGCTCCATATGCTTGTTCACCGTCCTTGGGCTATTGCCTAAGATCAGCCCTATGTCGCGGTTTGTTTTGCCACGGGATATCCACATCAACACCTCGGCTTCTTTAAACGTCAGCCCCAAACTGCCTTTCAGCGCCTCCAAATCCCAGTCGCCGCCTTGCTTTTGCAGAAAAATAAGAAACTCGCTTCGTCCGTGGCAGGGTGAAATACTGGCTGATAATACTGTGCCCGCTTGCTTGAAGCTCAAGCTGTCCGCTTCGGTCTGGGTTTTTGCTAGCATTACGGCCAAGGCCCAGTCCAATAGCGGCTTGGGCAAGCTGGGCAGTTCCGCATCCGGGGGCACGGCCTCGTCAACCCCGGCCAGCCAGGCGGAAGCCGACGGTGTCAACCAGGTGATTCGCGCGGAGCGGTCGATGGCCAGTGCGGCAAGCCCGCTGTTGGACAAAGCCTGTCCGGTCCGCCGGACCAGGCGGGCTTGGTTCAGGTGGCTACGCACCCGCGCCAGCACTTCCTCGTGCCGAAACGGTTTGACGATATAATCCACGGCCCCTTCGTCAAACCCGCGCAGCAAATCATCCAGTTCGCCCAAGGCCGTCATGAACAGTATTGGAATGGCCTGGGTTGCCGGATTGGCTTTGATGTGGCGGCAGGTTTCGAACCCATCCATGCCTGGCATCATGCCGTCCAGCAAAATGATATCAGGCGCGACGTATTGCAATTGTTCCAACGCGGAATAACCGTCGGTCGCCACCAAAACCCGATAACCGGCCTCTTCCAAGGCATCGGAGAGCAGCGCCAAATTGCCGGGGGCATCATCGACGATCAACACCGTGCCTTGAGACTCCTGTGATTTGGTGTCCATGTCAATACTTGCCCAACAAGCGTTTGATGTCTCCGAGCTTGAATTCCCGGGCCAAGGTCTGCAAATGGGCGGCAAACGGGATGTAGTTGAAATCATCGGTTGCAATTTGTTTCAGGCGCTCCGTCAAGCCTCGAAGGTCGCCGATTTTGGCGAATTCGGCCAGTTCGGCCAATTGCTCGGCGGGCGGCACCCGCAGTGGCGCGCTATTTTCCAGAACATCCAAATATTTGGGCGGTTCATTGCTTGCGTAAATCCAGTCCAAGCCAAGATGGAATTTAATTTTTCGCAACACCTCGGCGATTTGTATCGGTTTACTGATGAAGTTGTCGCAGTCGGCCTCGGCAGCCAGCCGCCGGTCGCTAGGGTAGGCATTGGCGCTGATGATGATGATGGATGACTGGCAACCGGTTTGGCGCAAACGGGTCGCCACCTCGATCCCGCTAATGCCGGCCATCAACACGTCCAATAAAATCATATCGGGTTGATCCGCCATCGCCAGTTGTAAGCACTGTTCGCCGGATTCCGCTTGCGACAGTGAAAAGCCCAAAGGGTCGAGCACCGAGGCGAGCAGGGAACGGTGTTCCTGGTGGTCGTCCACGATGAGGATTTTCCGCCTGCGGCCGACATAGCCGATGATGCCTTCCTCTTCATCCTCCTCGGCGATATGGCCGTGCAGTTTTGGCAGGAAAAGCTTCACGGTGAAGGCCGTCCCTTCTTTGTACCCGTCCGAGACGCTCAGTTCGCCCCCCATGATTTCCGTAAATATCTTGCTGATGGTCAGCCCCAGGCCGCTGCCTGCGGTGGCGTTGCCCCGGCTGCCGGTGAGGCGGTTAAAGGGTAGGAATATGTCTTCGCGCCGGTCTGCGGGGATGCCTATGCCGGTGTCGATGACTTGGAAAACCGCGACTTCCCCGCTATAACCGATGCGGAAAATGATTTCGCCCGCGTCGGTGAACTTCACCGCATTACTGAGCAGGTTGATGATAATTTGGCCCACCCTTTTTTCGTCCCCACGGACGAACTCGGGCAATGCATCCAGTAATTGGCAGCGGAAAATCAAGCCTTTGGCCTCCGCCTGCGGTTTGAACAGGCGCAGCATCTGCCCGACGAAACCGGGAAAGTCGATGGCGGCATTTTTCAGCTCAAACTTGCGCGCCTCAATGCGTGCAATATCCAAGATATCATCAATCAGCCGGGACAGATGCTCGCCGCTGCGTTCGATGATTTCCAGCGCTTGTAGTCGGTGGGCCGGTATTGAGGGGTCTTTCCGCAATAATTGCGAGTAACCTAGGATGCTATTGAGCGGTGTGCGAATTTCGTGGCTCATGTCGCTAAGAAAACGGCTTTTGGCGGTATTGGCCCGGTCTGCGGCATTCTTGGACTTTTTCAGTTTGGCATCGGTTTGCCGGTGGTCCTCGACTTCCCGCAACAAGCGCTTGGTTTGCCGGTTGGTTTCCTCCTGCGCGACCTGCCTGCTTTCGTTGTTAAGTACCAGCCACCAGCTCCCCAGCCCTAAGAAGACCAGCAATGACGAATACACTTTGACGAAACTGCGCGATAGGATTTGCCGGGGAAGGTCGCCCCCAAACCCACGGTTGGTGAGCCAGTCTTGATAGTAAATGACACCGATGAAAATACTGGTGACACCGGCGAGCAGCAAGTAGAGCAGGGTGAACTGGAGCAGGCGAAGTTTAAGCTGGGGGGTTAAATTGCGCGGCAAACACCGGTTGGCCAAACTTTGCAATTGGGCATCCAAACTGGCTTTAGGTTTGCATGCGTCTCGGCAACGCGCATCCAGGGTACAGCAAAGCGAGCAGATGGCCCCCTCGTAGACTGGGCAATAAGCCTTGTCTTCAGCTTCAAAGTCATTTTGGCAAATGCAGCATTTGTCTGTCTGTTTGGCTTTGGCCCAGTCAGCCCTGCGCGTCACACGGTAGTAACGCCCCTGAGTGATCCACGCAATCAGCGGTGCCAGACAGAAGGCCAGGCCTAAGGCCAGATAGGCGGAAAAGGCTTGCAATCCCTCTCCCCACAGCCCCAAATAAGCGGCGATGGCAATGGCCGAGGCACACACCGTGGACAAAACGCCCACCGGGTTGATGTCATGCAGGTAGGCCCGCCTGAACTCCACGTCAGACGGGCTCAATCCCAACGATTTGTTGACGGTCAAATCAGCCACCAGTGCGCCGATCCAGGCAATCGCCACATTGGAAAACAGGCCCAGTACGCGCTCCAATGCGCCGAATACGCCCAACTCCATTAACAATAAGGCGATCAACACATTGAAAACCAGCCACACCACCCGGCCAGGGTGGCTGTGGGTCAGGCGGGAAAAGAAATTTGACCAGGCCAGCGAACCGGCGTAGGCATTTGTCACATTGATCTTGATTTGCGAGATCACCACGAACAGGGTAACGGCGGCAAAACCTAGCGCGGGATTGCTGAAAACATAATGGTAGGCGACTAGATACATCTGCGTGGGTTCATGAGCGTGTTCGCTGTCCACGCCCTGTTGTATGGCGAGGTAGGCCAGCAATGCCCCGCCCAATTGCCGGGCCATGCCGAGGACTATCCACCCTGGCCCCGCGATGATGGCCGCAGCCCACCAACGCCTGCGGTTTTCGGCAGTTTTCTCGGGCAAGAAGCGGAGAAAATCGACTTGTTCGCCAATTTGCGCCACCATCGAGAAGGCCACGGTGCTGGCCGCGCCAAAATGCATCCAGTCGAATCCTGCTGCGGCATGCCCCGCAAAGCCTGCCAAGCCAGCCAGTGCACCCGGTTCGCGGACCAGCACCGCTACATAAGGCGCAATCAGCAGAACCAGCCATATTGGTTGGGTCCACAATTGCAGCCGGTTGATATTGGTGATGCCGTAAGTGACCAGGGGAATGATGGAGAGGGCGCTGATCAAGTGGGCAAGGGCGATGGGTATGTCAAAATAAAGTTCTAGCGCCAAAGACATGATGGAGGCTTCAAGCGCGAACAGTGTGAACGTGAAAGATGCATAAATCAGCGAGGTCATCGTCGAGCCGATGTAGCCGAAGCCAGCGCCCCGCGTCAGCAAGTCCATATCGATATTATGCCGGGCGGCATAATAGGTGATCGGAAAGCCGGTCAGAAAAATGATCAGGCCGACGCTGACTATGGCCCAAAAGGCATTGGTGAAGCCATAGTTGATAGTGAGAGCCCCGCCTATGGCTTCAAGCACCAAGAAGGAAATCGAGCCGAAGGCGGTGTTGGCAACGCGGAACTCGGACCATTTGCGGAACGACCTAGGTGCAAAGCGCAGGGCATAATCCTCCATGCTCTCATCGGCAACCCAGGCATTATAGTCCCTGCGCACCTTGGCGATATTTTGTTGGCTAAATTCCCCCATCTATAGCCGCTCGTAACCGAACTCTAGGATAACGGGAGTCCCTAGGTTGCGGATGATGAGTTGTTTGCGCTTTTCCTCCATAGTAGGCGCTGCTTCGGTTGCTGCGGGAGCATGCTCGGAAGTGCCAGCCGGTGGTGCCACAGGCGTTACGCCTTCAGGCGCAGCGGGCTTGGCAGGCAGACTGCCGGGGGTGGCGGCAGGCAATGCGGTTGAATTAACACCTTTCCCTACCGGGGGAAGGCTGGGATGGGGGGTGTCAATGAGCGGCGCAGCCTCTGATTTAGCAGGAGGCTTGTCCCTGATTTCGATATCCACCGCAGGCTTCCAAGATGTGGCGGCTACCAGCGGGGTGGTCTTGGGTATGTTGAGTTCGGATAGGAGATTCAGGCAAACCGTGGCTATGCGATCAACATAAAAACCCGGCGGAACGGTTTTTTTTGGGGTGCCCATTACCTCATCAAAGTCCGCAGGCAAGCTGAATTCCCCGGCGAGTTTGACCGGGTCTTCCGACTTGTTTCTTGCGCGCAAAACGCAAGCCACCGGCACAACCTCCGCCTTTTGGAAATCTAGGGCGCGCGGGTCTGAATTGCCAAAATCCAATGACAGTCCGGGTGGAGTGGATTTTTTTTCCGGCCTGCCAACTTTCCCTTCCAGTGTATGGCTAAACACCTCTTCTTGGGATTTTAAAGCGGTTACCGGATATCCCCAGGAACTCAAATTACGGCTGATTTCCTCAGCCATTTGTCCGCGCAGCTCTACGCTGGCCTTATTTGCAAGATTATCAGGCGAGATGATGAATTTCATATCCGTCACCCGCTCTGGGTTGGACAAATGCGCCTTCGGTTTGCCGTCTATGGCACAACCGGTCAAAGTCAACAGTGAACAAGCCAGCAGAGTTGCGATTCGCATAAACAGTCCCGCGATTGTAGCGGCCTTAGAAACGGCCGGGTTGTCGAGTTGCCCAAAGCGTTATTAGACACTGTAGTAAAAGTGCATGGCATACGTCATTTGACGTATTGAGGCATTTGCCCTTGGGCATTTTAATGTGGGTCGAGAGAGTAGACCAATTCAATCTAAACGATACAGGGGTTTTGCAATGAAAAAAACACTCCAAGCCAACGCATCAAGTCGCCGTCGTGCTGCGGCAAAATGCTTGCTATCGGCATTCATGGCCTTGGCCTGTGCGCCCGCTGCCTTTGCCGGGGCCACATTTAAGATCGACGACACCAAATGGCTCAGCATCGGTGCGGGGCTTAGGTCAAGCTTTTACGCACAAGACGAGGGGGCCGCAAACGGTTCCGGTTGGTCCAACAATTTCTATCTCGACAACATGCGTCTTTATGTCAATGCCCAAATTCACAAATATATAAAACTGGAGTTTAACACTGAAGTCAAGGCGGGGACCAGCACGGGCGATTCGATTCGGGTGTTGGATGCCATAGGCAAGTTTGAATTCGAGCCGTGGCTGAATATCTGGGGCGGGCGTATGTTGGTGCCTGCGGAGAGGCGGGAGTTGAACGGTCCTTTCTACAGTGCGATTTACGATATTTACGCAACCGGCACACCATTCGAGTCCTCCGATTTTAATACCGAATTTAAGACCAACGGCACGTCGGCGGGTGCTGCGGGCCGCGACCAAGGTGTCACCCTCTGGGGTTCTGTCATTGACGGCCATTTGCAATATGCGGTCGGCGCTTACCAAGGCTTGGTGAACGGTGCCAACCAAAATGACGATTTACTGTATGCGCAACGCGTTTCATACAATTTCTGGGATGTTGAAAAGAACCCAGGTTATTACACCTCGGGCACTTATTATGGCAAAGGCGGCGATATTTTGACCGTCGGCGCGTCGAATCAGTACCAGTACCACGGGGCTGGAACGGTGAATGATCCAGGTTCATTCCGGGGCACTGCGGTGGATGTGCTGCTGGAGAAAGTCCTGCCTAACAATTCCGGTGTCATCACATTTAATGGCGAGTATAAAAACTATGGCATAACTGGTTTCGGCATGGCAAGTAGAAGACTGGTCCAATCAGGCGCAGTCCAGGGTTTCGCGATGTTTGAAGGCCAAGCCTACGATCTCAGCTTAATGTATCTGATCCCAGACAAGGTGGCCATAGGCCAATTTCAGCCTTATTTACGTTATGTCGAAGTCATGCCTATCGACAGTTCAAACCGAAATAATTATGAAGCCGGTTTAAATTACATTATTGACGGGCATAACGCCAAGATCAACCTGATGTATAACTATGGCGACCTAATGACCAAAGGATTGAACTACACCAATACCGTCACCGGCGACCATGTCAGCGCCGTCAGACTTGCTTTCCAATTGCAGATTTAACACCTTACCCATCCATCAAGACGGAGTACCCGGAATGAACCCATTGCGTACCTTGCATCACTTTATCCTTATGGCGGCCTTGCTGTCACTATCCTTACTGTTTGCGGCGACGTCGCGGGCTGAAGATACCATCAAAGTCGGCATTTTACATTCATTGTCTGGCACTATGGCCATCAGCGAGACCACGCTGAAAGACACCATGCTGATGTTGATTGACGAGCAAAACAAGAAAGGTGGCCTATTGGGCAAAAAACTGGAGGCTGTGGTTGTCGACCCCGCATCGAACTGGCCATTATTTGCAGAAAAGGCCCGCGAATTGCTACAGAAGCAAAAAGTAGCGGCGATTTTTGGCTGCTGGACCTCCGTCTCGCGCAAGTCGGTATTGCCGGTGGTGGAGGAATTGAACGGCCTACTGTTCTACCCTGTGCAATACGAGGGTGAAGAGTCGTCCAAAAACGTGTTTTACACAGGTGCGGCACCCAACCAGCAGGCGATTCCGGCCGTGGATTACCTGATGAACGACTTAGGGGTGAAGCGCTGGGTGTTAGCGGGGACCGACTACGTCTATCCGCGCACCACGAACAAGATACTGGAAGCCTATCTGAAATCCAAAGGTGTCAAAGAAAAGGACATTTTGATCAATTACACGCCCTTTGGTCATTCCGATTGGCAAAGCATCGTCGCTGAGATCAAGAAATTTGGCACAACGGGCAAAAAGACGGCGGTGGTTTCCACCATTAACGGCGATGCAAATGTGCCTTTCTACAAGGAGTTGGGCAACCAGGGTATCACCGCCGACAAGCTTCCAGTGGTGGCGTTTTCGGTGGGCGAGGAAGAACTATCCGGCATAGACACCAAGCCCTTGGTTGGGCATTTGGCGGCGTGGAATTACTTCATGAGCGTCGATACGAAGGAAAATGCCGAATTCATCAAAAAATGGCATACCTTCATCAAGAATCCGAAACGCGTCACCAATGACCCTATGGAGGCTCATTACATTGGCTTCAACATGTGGGTGAAAGCGGTGGAGAAAGCTGGCACCACAGACACCGACGCAGTCGCCAAGGCACTGATTGGCACAGAGTATCCCAATCTCACCGGGGGGGTGGCCAAGATGAACAAGGCCCATCATTTGTCCAAACCTGTGTTGATCGGCGAGATCCAGGACGACGGACAGTTCCAGACGGTGTGGCAAACCAAGGGTCTGGTTGATGGCGACGCTTGGTCTGATTATCTGCCGGAGAGTAAGCCGATCATCGCCGACTGGACGCCGCCGATCAATTGCGGCAATTACAACACCAAGACAAAGAAATGCTCGGGACAGAAGTTTTAATTCCATAGCGGGTTCCCATGCTCAAGCGTCACGTCCAAAAAGCTAAGTATTGTCGACCCGGCGATTTGTGATGGAGTGTCAAGGCTTGCCTTGACAGGCAAAGCGAGCATTGCCACTCCATGCTTGCTTAACTTACTGATGTTACGCAACCGTGTAGGCTGTAGCCCGGATGTTGTGGAGTGCGGCGACTCGTCGCCGCCTTTTGCGTCCAGCGGCGACGAGTCGCCGCACTCCACAAGTTGCCATCCTCTAGCGATGACTGCGTAACATGAGTTAACTTAGTGATGCTCCAGCGTGGGAAAACTGTCCGGCCCGCCGCCGGGCCATAGACACAGACAAGGAAATTGCCATGATGAAACTAATCGACACACCACCGAAGACCGTTTGTTGGGAGACTCTGTTGTTCCTGCTGGCATCTTGCCTGTGTGCTATCGCTCTGATGCTGGCTGGCCTTGCCCCGGCGCGGGCCGATGCCTTGGCCGATGCGGTCAATCCCTTGCCATCCATTCCCATGCTTGGAATGGAACAAGCCATCACTAGGCTTGCAAATGTTCAAGACCCGCGTGTGCCGGGTGTGCTGAAGGCGCTGCGTGACGGTCGTTTATTCACCATCAAGACCAGCGGGCGCATGGTCTTTGCCGACCCGAAGGACGACGGTTTTAAACTTGCCGACGCACTGAGCGGTGAAGCCTTGGGTGAGGCGGAGCGCTTCGATATCAAAAAAGTGGCCGTCAACAATGCATTGAGAAATGTCTTGAACGCGGCGATTGCCCGGCTTGAGTTGGATGCGCCCGATGCCCGGCAACGGCTGAAGGCGGTGGAGTCGGTCAGCCAAAACCCAAACCCTGAAACCCTGAGCTTACTGGCAAAACAATTGCCACTGGAAAAAGACGGCGCTGTACGCGAGGCGATTCAAGTCGCTTTGGCGCTGGCCGATTTGGCAGGACCGGACAAGGCATTGCGCAGCAAAGCCATACATGCGTTGGAAGGCAATTTGAATCAAGATGTGCGCAACCGCCTTGCCGCCCTGCAAGAGAAAACCGATGCCGGCGATTACATCGAAGCAGACAGCGGCATCCGCAATCTAGCGGCGGTCGCCCTGAAAAAAATTGAATTCAAACTGGAATTGAACCATCTGGGAGAAACCCTTTTCTTCGGGTTAAGCTTGGGCGCGGTGCTGGTGCTTGCGGCCATCGGACTGGCCATTACCTTCGGGGTGATGGGCGTCATCAACATGGCCCACGGCGAGTTGATGATGCTTGGCGCTTATACGACTTATGTGGTGCAAATGCTGATGCCTAATTCCATCGACCTATCCCTTTTTGTCGCGATTCCGGCGGCCTTCATGATCACTGCGCTGGTGGGCATAGGCATCGAACGCGGCATCATCCGTTTTTTATACGGCAGGCCGCTGGAAACTCTGCTCGCCACTTTTGGCCTGAGCTTGGTGTTGCAGCAACTGGTGCGGTCTGTTTTCTCGCCGCTGAACCGCAGCGTGTCCACGCCTTCATGGATGAGCGGTTCGCTGGAGATCAACAGTGCCCTATCATTGACCTTGAATCGGTTTTACATCATTCTGTTCAGCCTGCTGGTTTTTTTGGCGTTACTGGCAATTTTGAAAAAAACCCGGCTTGGACTGGAGGTGCGGGCGGTGGCGCAAAACCGGGCCATGGCCAAGGCAATGGGCATACGCACCGACTGGGTGGACGCGATGACCTTCGGCTTAGGCTCAGGCATTGCCGGCGTCGCCGGTGTCGCCTTGAGCCAACTCACCAATGTCGGGCCTAATTTGGGGCAAGCCTATATCGTCGATTCGTTCATGGTGGTGGTGTTCGGCGGTGTGGGCAATCTGTGGGGAACCCTGGTCGGCGGTTTGACGCTGGGGGTGGCGGACAAGATTCTCGAACCCTATGCCGGAACGGTATTGGCAAAAATCCTCATGCTGGTGTTCATCATCCTGTTCATCCAAAAACGCCCACGCGGACTTTTTCCGCAAAAGGGCCGGGCAACGGAGGCTTAGAACATGGACTTGGCAAACCTAGTGGCACAAGATCGCGCAGGCAAGGTTTTTTTGACCGTTCTGACCATTGCGGCTGTGAGCATTTCGAGTTTGAATCTGCTCGTGCCGGAGTCTTCCGCCCTGCATCTCAGCACCTTTACCGTGACCGTGGCCGGCAAATATCTAAGCTACGCCCTGCTCGCCCTCGCGGTGGATTTAGTGTGGGGTTACTGTGGCATCCTCAGCTTGGGCCACGGCGCATTTTTTGCCCTTGGCGGCTATGCAATGGGTATGCATATGATGCGGCAGATTGGCGAGCGCGGCGTCTATGGCAATGCGCTATTGCCCGATTTCATGGTGTTCTTGAACTGGAAAGAATTACCCTGGTATTGGCTGGGCTTCGATCACTTCTGCTTTGCGTTGCTGATGGTGGTGTTAGTGCCTGGTGCGCTGGCCTGCCTGTTCGGTTGGCTGGCGTTCCGTTCGCGGGTCACCGGGGTTTACCTCTCCATCATCACGCAAGCGTTGACTTATGCGCTGATGCTGGCCTTCTTCCGCAATGAGATGGGATTCGGCGGCAATAACGGTCTGACCGATTTCAAAGATATTCTCGGCTGCAACTTGCAAAAGGACGGCACGAGGGTGGCGATTTTTCTGCTGACCGCCCTGTCGCTGGGTGTCGGTTACGTCGCCTCGCGCTTCGTGGTGGCATCCAAAATGGGCCGGGTGGTGACAGCGATCCGTGATGCCGAATCCCGCACTCGCTTCATCGGTTACCAAGTGGAGCATTTTAAATTATGGATATTCGTATTCTCGGCAGTCATGGCCGGCATCGCAGGGGCCTTGTATGTCCCTCAAGTCGGCATCATTAACCCCAGCGAATTCTCCCCGCTCAATTCATTGGAACTGGTCATTTGGGTGGCCGTGGGCGGGCGCGGCACACTCTACGGGGCGGTGCTGGGCGCAGTCCTGGTGAATTACGCCAAGACGGTGTTCACCGGAGTACTCCCTGAAGTTTGGCTGTTCGCCTTGGGCGGCTTGTTTGTTTCGGTGACGTTGTTCATGCCGGACGGACTGGTTGGCTTGGCGCAAAAGTGGTTTAGGGTGTGGGGGCTTAACCTTAAGCAAAGGAGCAACGCATGAACCGTGTCGTCCGCATCCATGACACCATTGATGACAGCGACGGGGTCGCATCCCCCGAATTGGACACTGTCCACGGGCCTATCCTCTACTTGGAGGACGTGACCGTCAGCTTCGATGGCTTTCGCGCACTGAACCTATTGTCTCTGTACATAGACGACGGCGAATTGCGTTGCATCATCGGCCCGAATGGTGCGGGCAAGACCACGATGATGGACGTTATCACCGGCAAAACCCGGCCAGACCAAGGCACGGTGTTTTTCGGCCAGACCATAGACCTGCTACAATTGGACGAGCCTGCCATAGCCCAAGCTGGCATTGGCAGGAAATTCCAAAAACCCAGCGTGTTCGAGCAGTTGAACGTGTTTGAAAACCTGGAATTGGCCATGCATACCGACAAGCGGGTATGGCCTACTCTATTCGCCCGCTTGCAGCCGGCGCAGCGGGAAAGCATTGCAGAAGTGTTGGAAACCGTAGGCTTGACCGCGCAGCGGCGGGATCGGGCGGGGTCGCTGTCGCACGGACAGAAACAGTGGCTGGAGATTGGCATGTTGCTGATGCAAAAACCCAAACTCTTGTTGGTGGACGAGCCGGTGGCCGGCATGACCCACCAGGAAACCGAACGCACCGCCGAATTGCTGCTGTCGCTGGCGGGCAAGCATTCCGTGGTCGTTGTCGAGCACGATATGGAGTTCGTCCGTTCCATCGCCCGCAAAGTGACCGTGCTGCATGAAGGCTCGGTGCTGACCGAAGGCACGATGGACGAAGTGCAGAACCATCCACGTGTCATCGAAGTGTATTTGGGGGCGTAATGCTGAAACTATCGAGACTCAACCAGTTTTACGGCGAAAGCCATATTCTGTGGGATTTGGACCTGGCCGTGCCGCAGGGGCAATGCACCTGTCTGATGGGCCGCAATGGTGTGGGCAAAACCACCTTGCTGAAATGCATCATGGGCCTGCTGCCGATTAAGACCGGCAAGATTGAATTGCAAGGCCAAGACATCGCCGCGCTGAAAGCGGAAAAACGGGCCGGCCTGCGCGTCGGTTATGTGCCGCAAGGCCGGGAAATATTTCCGCTGATGACCGTCGAGGAGAATCTGAAAACCGGCTTGGGGGCGCGGTCCGACCGCTTGAAAAAAATACCCGAACCCATTTTCGAGATTTTCCCGGTGTTGAAATCCATGTTGCAGCGGCGTGGCGGCGACCTGTCTGGCGGGCAGCAACAGCAACTAGCGATAGGCCGCGCCTTGGTTCTAGACCCGCAATTGCTGATTTTGGATGAACCTACCGAAGGCATACAGCCAAATATAGTGCATGAAATCGGCGATGTGATCCTGCGTTTAAATAAAGAGATGGGCGTTACCGTGTTATTGGTCGAGCAAAAACTCCCCTTTGCCCGCCGCGTAGGCGACCGTTTTTTCATCATGGAAAAAGGCCGGGGCGTGGCAGCGGGTGACATGGGTGAGCTGGATGAGGTGATTGTGAAGCGGTATTTGTCAGTCTAACAATCCGCATTCCGCTGCGCTCCATGCGGTAGAAAGTTTCTAAGGACGCTCAATTAGACCATCTTGTGTGTATGTGCCTTGCAAAATGATATAACCTAACAGTAACTCTTTGATGTTAAAAATGCTGTAATGGACTCGCACAAACCCACTACACCGCCGCATTGGCAGGCAAGATTGGCCTTGGGCTTTGAGCAACGCAATGGCAAAACCGTGCTCGCCGAACGCCGCCAGCTTGGTCCGCTTACCGTGCAGCGGGCGTTTTATCCCGAGGGCGGGCTGGCGCATCTGTACATCTTGCATCCGCCAGGCGGGGTCGTAGGCGGTGACGAGTTGGATATTCAAGTCCGTTGCGCCCCTGCCTCAGAAGCCTTGTTGACCACCCCGGCGGCGGGCAAGTTTTACCGCAGCAATGGACTCGCGGCCAAGCAGAGCATTGGCTTGGAAATAGCGGATGGGGCTAGCATGGAATGGCTGCCGCAGGAAACTCTGTTGTTCAGTGCGGCGCAGGCGGATTTGCGGCTACAAGTGGAGTTGGGACCACACGCCCGCTTCATCGGCTGGGACATGGTTTGCCTAGGGATGCCTGAATGCGGCGAGAGTTTCCGGCAAGGATCGGCCCTATTGCGGGTGCGCATCAACCGGCAAGGCCAGCCACTATTAGTCGAAAACCTCCAAGCCGACCATGAGTTTGCCCAGGCCGTTTGGGGTTTGCGCGGTAATGCGGTGTTGGGTGCCATGTATGCATATCCCTTCCCCTTATCCGCTATGGATGCCGTGCGGGAATTATGGGACAATCAAACAGGCTTCGCCGCGACCCTGTTGGACGGTTTATTGGTTTGCCGTGGCATCGCACCACAGGCCGCAGAATTGCGCACTGAGTTTGAGCGCGTTTGGCGGCTGATTAGACCTGTGGTGATAGGCCGGGAAGCCTGCCCGCCGCGCATCTGGGCCACCTGACCGGAATGTGGAGTTATTCACTGATGTTACGCGACTCCTGCTCAGAATCAGGGCGATCAAGCTAATCCGCGCTAACGTAGGTGCGAATTTATTCGCAAGCGGCTATGATTATGCGAATAAATTCGCACATACGAAAACGTGGTTCCATTGCGCTGCGTAACATCAGTTATTCACTGATGTTACGCAGTCATCGCTAGAGGATGGCAACTTGTGGAGTGCGGCGACTCGTCGCCGCCTTTTGCGTCCAGCGGCGACGAGTCGCCGCACTCCACAACATCCGGGCTACAGCCTACACGGTTGCGTA
>CAIZPP010000180.1 GCA_903934875.1 uncultured Methylococcaceae bacterium | reverse complement strand
TCAATGTATTCGTTGCCGTCAATATCCCATAAATGCGCACCTTCGGCTCGCTCGCCGACCAGCGGATACAGCATTTCCTTCAGCGACGGGCGAAAGCCGACACTGGTACGGCTATCAGCCAGGATTAAACGGTATTTTTGTATGCTTTCCTTGGATTGCCGGGTACGCTGATTGAACTCACGGATTAGCTGATTCAGATGTTCCTGTTGCTGTTCCTTTAGAACGGCTTTGGTGTTGTTGGCCAGCAAAGGTTTTTTGGAAATGGGATCAATACGGACTGCCGACACCGCCGGTTTGCGGGGCGTTGGTGTGCCTGCTTGGGGCGGTGTTGATACGCTGCCTGGCGTGACCGGCACTGACAATGCCGCAGGGCCGGGCGGGCCTTCAAGAATGGCGGCGTGGTCGCGCAGAAATGCCAGTTGGCTTGCGATCACCTGTTGGGTCAGGTTGAGTTGTTGCTGCAACAATCCACCAATATCCGTCAATGCGGTCGTCGGGTTTACAGGCAAATCAGATAAAGCTTGTAGCGTAGGTGCCGTAGTTACAGGCGGGATTGCCCCCTGCATAGTTGGAGAGGCTACAGTTTTGTGCTGTATAACCGGAACGGTGTCTTGCATAGGCTGCTGGACAGCGGGCGGTGTTGCCGCTTTTACAGAATTGGCGCACAAGTAGCTGGCAAGTGCTGAGACACAGTTCAATTCACCGAAAAATTGCCGGGGACTGAGTTTTAAGCCATAGTTTTGCTCAATGTTGCGGATGGCATCCATGACAATGATTGAATCACTACCCAACTCCAGAAATGGAGTATGGATATCTGCCTCATCTGTCCCGATATCTAACAGACCGGCAATAAGTTCTTGTATTTCTACTATAATTGCCGCCAAATTTGTATCGTGTAGTTGAGTGGTGCTGTCAACAGGGGTCATCTTCGCATCAATTGAGTGAGTGGTTTTTGTGGCCATCCAATAGGACTTGCGCTGTAACGGGTAGGTAGGCAGAGCGACCATTGGATACTGATTGCTTTGGGCAACGCTTCGCCAATCTATGGGGATGCCTTGCACATAAAGTTCGCCAATGCACTGCATTAATGACTGCCAGTCATTGCCGTTGGCCCTCAGACTGGCGAGATGGACGCAGCCAGCTTGTGTTTGTTGTTTTGCCAGTCCGCATAAGATGGGTTTGGGGCCTATTTCAATGAACAGGCGGACACCGGCATTTTCCAAGGTTTGGATGCTGTTGGAAAATTGTACGGTTTGTAGAATATGGGCTATCCAGTAATCGGGTTTTGTGATTTCAATGCCAACCACTTCAGCCGTGAGGTTGGATACCAATTGATACCGTGGCGCCGAAAACATGACGGTATCCAAAACCTGCCTGAATTCTCCCAGCATGGGGCGCATCAGTGGCGAATGGAAGGCATGGGAAACACTCAAACTATGGGATTGAATGCCTTGTCCCTGCAAGTGTTGACTAATATCGTCCAATACCCCTTTTTCTCCGGCGATGACAAGCTGTTCCGGTGCGTTGACAGCGGCTAATGAAATCAAACCGGGGTAAGCGGCCAGTGTGCCTTGTATTTCCTCCTCGCTTGCCAGGATGGCAAGCATGCCGCCATTATTGGGCAATGCCTGGATCAGACGGCCACGTGCGGCGATGAGCCTCAGCCCATCTTCTAATGTGAATACACCGGCAATACAGGCCGCGACATATTCACCCACGCTGTGCCCCATCAGGTAGTCAGGTTTAACGCCCCAAGATAGCCACAGTTGCGCCAATGCATATTCAATGGCGAATAGCGCGGGTTGCGTAAAAGCAGTCTGGTTTAATGCATCAGACGAGTCCGAATAAATAACGCTTAACAGGGATTGCCCTAATAGGGGTTGCAAAACCGCTTCACACCGATCCATCGCTGCCCTGAAAACGGGGGCTTGCTGGTATAACTGCCGCGCCATGCCCGGATACTGTGAGCCTTGCCCGGTAAAAAGGAAGGCTGTTTTCACTGGCGGCTGGTGTGGGGGGGAATGCGCTTGGGCGAGATTTGCATCTGCCTTATTATCCGGCCATCGTTGCAATTGCTGCAATAAATCCAGGGTGGAGTTTGCGGTAATGGCTAACCGGTAAGGAAAACTGGTACGGCGTGTATTGTGTGTATGGCAAATCGCACCCAGACTCAAATCGGTGTTGCTAGCCAGCCAAGCACGGTATTGCCGCACAACAGCCTCTAAGGAGGCTTCTGTCCTTGCCGATAGGCCAATCACCTGAAAAGGGCTTTCCCCGCTGTCCGGCTTTTCAGTGCTTGCGCTTTCTGGTTCGGGTGCGGCAGACAAGATAATATGCGCATTGGTGCCGCTATACCCGAATGAACTGATGCCCGCATGGCGTTTGGTGACATTCCAATCCTGTAACAGCAGGGGAATCTTGATGGATGCCGTCTGGCTGTCCATGTGTTGATTGGGTGTTTTGAAATGCAGGTGCGGGGGGATTTTCCGGTGTTGCAGCATTAACACGGTTTTCATTAAGCTGGCAACGCCGGCAGCCGTTTCCAAATGGCCTATATTGGTTTTGACCGAACCCAGCCAGAGTGGGGTGTCGCGATGCCGGAAAACCTCGCTTAATGCGCCCACCTCTACAGGGTCGCCCAGTGCGGTCCCTGTTCCATGTGCTTCTATATAACTTATATCGTTAGGTTTTAACCGGGCGTTTTTCAAAGCATGTTGAATAACCGCCGTTTGGGATGGACCCCTAGGTGCCGTCAGCCCGCTACTGGCCCCATCATGATTAACCATCGAACCGGCTATAACCGCCAATACCGTATCCTGATCCTTTTGTGCGTCACTTAGGCGTTTGAGTACGATGATGCCGCAGCCCTCGCCCCGCACATAACCGTCGGCCGACACATCAAAGGTTTTACATTTGCCGTCAGGCGCCAGCATCCCGGCCCTAGTGAACGCTTGGGTTGTATCCGCTCGCAACATCAGACTGACGCCGCCCGCCAGGGCCATGCTGGATTCATGCAGGCGCAGGCTCTGACAAGCCAGATGCACTGCCACCAAAGAAGAGGAGCAGGCCGTATCGACTGCCAGGCATGGCCCTTGAAGCCCTAGTATGTATGAGAGCCGTCCGGCAGCGACACTGGCATCCACACCGGTGCGTTCGTACAAGTCATTCTTAGCATAAGTGGCATCCGCATAGGCTTCATGGTTCGCTTGCTGGGTGAGCAGGTAGTCATAATCGCTACCTGCTATGCCGATGAATACCCCGGTGGTGCTTTCTGCCAGTTGCGCGGGAATGATATTGGCGTTTTCCAAGGCCTCCCAACTGGTTTCCAGCAACAGGCGTTGCTGCGGGTCTAGCGTTACCGCTTCGCGTGGCGATATATTGAAAAATTGGGGTTCAAATAATTCGATATTCTCCAGAAATGCACCGTAGGGGTTGGTATCTGGATAGTCACGGATATTCCAGCGTGTGGCGGGAACCTCGGTGACGGCATTTCCACCCTCGCATAGAAATTGCCAATACTGCTGCGTCGTATGAATGCCGGCAGGGAAACGGCAAGCCATGCCGATGATGGCAATGGGTTCATTGGCATCCTTTTCTTTGGCGGATAGTTTCTCTTTCAAGGCCCTAATTTGTTGCAGGGCGCTTTTCATGACCTCGGTATGATCTGGAACTGCTTGGGGAGGCATACCGTCAATTCTCCTGTTCCAGTTCTTGCATCAACAATGCCGCCAGGTCGTCTTGGCCGAGTGCATCCAAATTGTCTGCCGTTGCAGCTTTTGCGTTGTAAATGAATGTATTGGCGGGTGGCATGGGTTCTGGGGAGATTCTTGCCAACAGATACCTGTGCATTAAGGCCAATGTCGGATAGTCGAACACCAGGGTTGCGGATAGCGTTAACTCTAGGCGTTTATTGAGCCGGTTACGCAGTTCAATCGCCATCAGTGAATCCAAGCCTGCGTCCATCAGTTTATCGTCCGGGTCGATCTGCTCAGCGGAAGATACTCCCAGTACTTGTGCTGTCGTCGTGCGCAGTTGTTGCATCAGTAACGCATTCCGTTCGGTTTCGGGCAGTGCTTCCAGTTGTTGGCGCAGGGAAACCGCAAGAGCCTGCGGCGTTGTGATGCTGGCCGCATCCTTTGTCGGTGTCTGGGTGTGGAAAGCGGCATGAAAGCCCGAGTCTGTGCCGAACGCTTGATTAAAATCTGTCCAGTTAACGGGACTAACAACCAGCGATGGCACAGCTTGGGTGAGTAGGCAATCTAGTGCATTTTTGCCTTGTGCAGGCGCAATCACCCCAAACCCCTGGGATGCAAACTGTCGATTATCAGCCGCCATCGCAGCAGCGGAGCCAATGTCTGACCAAGCCCCCCAAGCAATACTCAAACCGTTTTTATGGGTTTGGTACCGATGGCTTGCCAATGCATCTAAGAAAGTATTGGCGGCGGCATGGCTGCTTTGTCCGCGTGTGCCAAACACCCCGGTGACGGACGAATACATGACAAAAAAATCAAGATGACACTCTTTGGTCAAATGGTGCAGATTCCAGGCGCCAAACATTTTCGGAGCAAATACTGTTTTGAAGCGCTGCCAGTCCATGTTGAGCAGTGCGCCATCATCCAGCACACCTGCGGCATGAATAATACCCTTTAATGGATGCCTCGCATCGACTGCTGCGATGGCCTCGGCAGCCTGTTCTGCGACAGCAATATCGGCTTGCACGGTCTTCACAGTGACGCCGCTATCGGTCAACTGTTGCAGAATAGCCCGTGCTTCCGGTTTGGGTTGGCTGCGCCCCACCAGAACCAAGTGTTTTGCGCCTTGTTCGGCCAACCATTGTGCGGTTAACAAGCCTAGCCCCCCCAAGCCCCCGCTAACCAAGTAACTGGCATTGGCCTCTACGGCATTCGTCTGCGCTGTGTTCTGGGTGATGACCACCTTGCCTATCTGTTTGGCCTGTTGCATATACCGGAAAGCTTCAGATGCCCGTTGAATAGAAAAGTCCGTATGGGGTAAGGCTTGAAGCCCGCCATTGGCGAACTGGGGCAACAGCTTGCGCAGCAGAGAGCGCAAGCGATCAGGCGACTGTTGCCCCATGTCGACAATGTGATATTGCAAGTCGGGGCGCATCGTGAGCATTTGCTCGCGGCTCCAGATGTCGCGTTTGGCAATCTCGACGAAACATCCCTGTGGGCGCAATGTTGCCACGCTGCTTTTGATAAAGTCCCTGCTGGTTAATGAATTCAGGACGATATCCATGCCCTTGCCTTGTGTATCGGCAAGAATCTGCTTGGAAAAGTCGAGTGTCCGGGAATTATAGATATGTTCTATACCCAGTTTTTTCAGCGTTTCCCACTTACTAGGGCTGGCGGTGCAGAACAGTTCTGCACCAGCCTTTTGGGCAATCTGGATTGCGGCCATGCCGACTCCCCCCGCGGCAGCATGTATGAGTACGCGGTCACCGGTTTTAATGCCGGCGAGATGATTGAGAGTGTAGTCAGCCGTCATAAATACACCCGGCAGACCAGCCGCTTCTTCATGGGAAAGATTTGCCGGTTTGGGGAATACCTCTTGGGCATCCACCGTCAGGTATTGGGTGAAACAGCCTGCCGCACAAGCAATCACGGTGTCACCGATGGCAAAGCTCGTAACCCCCTCACCCACAGCAACCACCTCGCCCGAGCATTCGTCGCCCATCGGTTCCTGCCTATCGGGGTATAAATCCAGTGCCTTCAGGATATCGCGGAAGTTCAGGCTGCTCGCTCGAACCCTGATCTCAACTTCACCAGGCTGCGGACTGCGGCGGGTTGTCGCTACCAATTGTAGGTTGTCAATACTGCCTGGATTTGACAGATCCAAGCGATAAGGACGCTGCGGGGAAGCGGGTAGCAGAGCAGTGGCTTGGACAGGGCGGGTAAGGCGGGCGACGTAACGTTGCCTGCCACGCCATGCGATCTGGTTATCCGTCGGTTCTTTGGCTGGTGCTTTAAACAACTCGCTAATTAGGGCGCTGGCTTGTTCAGCCTGCGCCATCTGCTGGTCCAGTTCAACAAGGGTACAATGCAGTTCCGGGTGCTCTAGGGCAATGGTGCGCCCCAATCCCCACAGGCTGCCCTGGATATAGTTTTCCGCCTTGTCTTCAGGCTGGACAAGCTGTGAGGATGCCGTTACCAGATAAAGCGGCGGCGGATTGGCATAACAGCTTAACAAGGCTTGGGTCAGATAAAGGGCACTTCCACAGAGGGTGTGAGCGGCATCTTCAAGTTCCTGCACATTACTGGGTTCTGTAACCGTTAAGCCGACCCAATGCACTACGCCGGCCAACTCGGGCAAGCCGCTTAACAAATGGGTGTAATTTACCAAATCGATGTTTGGAGCAGAAACAACTGCACTGTGACCAAAATTTTTCAGTGCATCTGATAGCATTTGCCCGGTATTGTTTTCACCGATTATGAGCCAAGGTCTGGTCGCTGCTTGATGGGCTTTTGAGGACAACTGCGCGGCAATGACAGCCTCGCCCAAATTAGGATAAGTGAGGGCAAAAGCAGACTGGAAACCTGTTTCCAGCAAAAAATCCTGCCACTGTTGTGGATTGAGCAATGGATAGTCGGAACGGGTGTCATAGTCCTCAAAGCGCCACCAGCCATCCGTCAGGCCGAAGGTCAAGTCTACCCAGGCTTTGGGGGAGGTATCCTCCAAGAGCAATAAAATTCCGCCTGGTTTCAGCAATTGCTGGATATGTTGCGACACATGGGACAGATTGCGCGTCGCATGAACGACGTTAGCCGCGATGGCTATGTCATAATGATGATCCTCAAAGCCCTGCAATGCGGGGTTCTGTTCAATATCCAGGCGCTGATACTGAATGAATGGCAAATCGGCAAACCGCTCACGCGCCAAGTTCAGGAAACCCTGTCCAATGTCGGTAAACAGGTACTGGGCATTGTTGATCGGTAAAACTGGCAGGATCGAGCTTGTCGTACCGCCTGTGCCCGCACCGATTTCCAGGATACTGATGCGTCTTCCAGCGGGCAGGGTTTTCAGGAGTTGCCTGACGGTTTGCTGTACCAGCCCGTTCATCAGTCCCAAGCTCGGAAGGTTAGCGTACAGTTGATTGACAAGGCTGTAGTCACCGTCCGGGAACAGCCGGTCCAGCGGGTTCTGTGTGCCGTTCAGCACTTCTGCCAAATGCCCCCCGCAGCGTTGCAGGAGTATGAAAGCAGCCTCGTCTGGCAAGGAAGCTGGCATTGCCGACGGACAGGCAGGGGTTCGTAAAACCAACCAGCTTGACGGGGAGGAATGTTGCAAATAGCCCGCTTCCGCCAAGATCGCCAGCAGACGTAAGAACAGCTTGAAATGTGGGGCGGAGACCTTTAGTTGTTGCCTCAACTGTTCGGTCTGCCAGCGCTCCCCGGAGCGCCACTGGCAACCGAGCTTGGTCAGGGCATCGACAATGAAGGCCACGCTAAGCTGTTCCAGTTGCCGTTCAATCCGGGTATGTTCTCCGAGATCAAAGCTTGACTCTGACAAGTGTTGGGGCAAACCAGCTTTAAGCTGATCCTCCAATTGCTGGAAGGGGATAAAATAATCGGCTATCAGGGCAGATTGTGGTTTTGGCTGCCATGTGATTTGATAAAGCCAGTCCTGCCATGCCTGCCGTGTTTGGGTATCTTTAGCCTCCCGTGTCTCAAAGCCTTGCATTGACATCAGGGTTTGTCCGTTTTCTCCAATGAGCTGGATATCCCATTTTCCCTTGTCATTACGTTTGGCTAGACAGAACCAAGCATTCCCTGTGACCGGTTGATAAAGGTTAAGGCTACCTAGCGCAAAAGGAAGCTGTGCGCCGGATTCATTCGATGCCGGTTGCAAGGCGGCGGTTATCTGCAAACAGGCATCCAGCAAGCCTGGATGCAGCCGGTAGCCATGTCTGTCTACAGCTTCAGGACACTGCAATTTTGCCAGTACGGTATCTTTGCCATTGGTGGAAACTTGTTCCAGCCAGCGGAAATAGGGGCCAAATTCTATGTCCTGGGATATGTTGTAGATTTGTTGAATCTCAACCCGCTGCTGACACTGCCGTTGCAAGACAACTAAATCAAGCCTTTCACCAGCGCCGGCCACCTGCTGGCCAATTTCCCCAGTGGCATGGATACGGGTCTTTTTATCTGCATTGAAACTAATTAGCTCCCAGGCTTTTTCACCGATGAGAGCCTGCACGGTGACAAAAGCGTTTTCGGTGATGACGAGGGGTTCGGGGAAAACGACATCCAGCAACTGCTGCCGGGAGGCACCATGCAGATTGTCAAGCGCGTCCAACATCAAACTTAAATGACAGGCGGCAGGAGAGACGACATTGCCAAATACCCGGTGGTCCGCCAAAAAAGGAATGCTTTCTGTGCTAAATCTTGTTTCAAACAGGGTTTGATGGTCCCTGGGCAGGTAGACTTTTTTGTCCAGCAGAGGACTTAAGCGTGATGAAGGGGGTGTTTTGGGTAAGTCCACCCAGTAGCGTTCACGCTGGAATGGGTAAGTAGGGAGTTCCAGCTTGCGTCCAGTGGCTCCCCGGTCATGCCAAAGTGAATTCCAGTCAATTTTTCTGCCTGAAGTGTAGTATTGTCCTAAATTGTCGAGCAATGCCTGCCAGTCCGGCTGGTTCTTTCGCAGACTGGCCAGCCAAAGTATATCGTCTTCCTCTATGCACTGTTGCCCCATGCCGGTCAGGGTGGACGTAGGCCCAATTTCAACAAAGGTTCGGCAGCCTTGCTGGTACAGGTGCTTGATACTATCCTCGAAACGCACACTCGCCCTGATGTGCCTCACCCAGTAATCAGCATGAGTGGCTTCATCCGTCACCTGTCGGCCAGTCATATTGGAGATCAAGGGGATTGTTGGGGAATAATAGGTAACCTGCTGGGCAATCTGGGAAAAATCTGCCAGGATGCATTCCATTGAGGAGGAATGAAAGGCATGGGAAACATTCAGGGCCGTATGTTTCACCCCTTCTTTTTCCAGTTCGGCGACGATGTGTCTAAGCGCGTTTTTCTTGCCCGAAATCACGGTATTGTGCGGGCCATTGATCGCGGCAACACCGACATCTTCACGATAGGCGGCCAGCAGTGCTTGCATTCTGTGCTCGTCCAGCCTTACCGCGACCATGCCGCCCGGTGCGCAGGACTGGATCAGGCGGCCCCGTGCCGCAACCAGTTTGAGCGCATCCTCCAAGCTGAAAACGCCGGCTATGCAGGCTGCGACATATTCGCCGACACTATGGCCCATGACATAATCTGGTTTTATGCCCCAAGATTGCCATAGTTTGCACAGGGCATATTCAAAACTGAACAGGACTGGCTGCGTATAGAGGGTCAGGTTGATGGCATCATTGTCGTTTTCAAACAGCAACGAACACAGGGAACGGTCCAGCAGGGTTTTCAGAATATCATGACACTGGTCCAATGTGCTACGAAACAGGCTGGATGTCGCATAGAGCTGTTTGCCCATGCCGGCGTATTGGGAACCCTGCCCGGTAAACAGGAAGGCGGTTTTACCGGAAGCTTTTTTGGGGGCAACATACTTGCCGTTGAGCCAGTCCGACAGTTTTTCCCGCAATGCCTGCCGGGAGTCAGCAACCAGTGCCAGTCGAGACTTGAAGGCTTGCCGTCCTGTGTTTAGCGTAAAGCAGATGTCCTGCACGGCCCCCGCCTTTTCCCTGCCAAGGTAAATGACATACTGTTTCGCCATCGCGGCCAGGGCGGCGGGCGTTTTGGCCGATAGGGTGAACAGATGGGGGGAAGCACACTCTACTGCCTGATTGGACTCCGGCTGTTGATAAGCCTCCAGGACGATATGGCAGTTTGTCCCGCTAAAGCTAAAAGAACTGACCCCTGCAAGCTGCTTGTTTTCCGGCCATGGCATATTATCCGTAACCACTTCAACCGGCAGGCGATCCCAGGCAATCAGCGGGTTTGCTTGTGTCAGGTTCAGGCTGGGTGGAATGGACGAATGGCGCAGTGCCAATACGGCTTTCATCAATCCGGCAATACCGGCAGCCGATTCCAGATGGCCGATATTAGTTTTGACCGAACCTGTCAGCAGTGCTTGTGTGCGATTTTTAAATACATTGCCCAGAGCGCCCACTTCAATGGGATCACCCAATGAAGTGCCTGTGCCATGTGCTTCAACGTAGGCCACGTCTTCAGGCGCAACACCGCCATCCTGCAGTGCCTGGCGGATGACAGCCTGTTGCGATGGGCCGCTAGGCACGGTCAGACCGCTGGTGCGCCCGTCATGGTTGATGGCGCTACCACGAATCACGGCGATGATGCGATCACCGTCTGCCTTGGCATCAGACAGGCGTTTTAGCACGACCATGCCGCAGCCTTCACCGCGCACATAGCCATCGGCTTTGGCGTCAAAGGTTTTACAGCGTCCATCGGCAGCCAACATGTGCGCTTTGGATGTGCCTATGCTAACCGTAGGGGAGAGGATGAGATTGACCCCGCCAGCCAGTGCCAAATCACATTCTTTGCGGCGCAGGCCTTGCACCGCCAGATGGACGGTAGCCAGTGATGAAGAGCAGGCCGTATCCAGTGATAGCACAGGGCCTTGCACCCCAAAGAAATGGGCCAAGCGTCCGCTGGCTACACTGGAGTCATTACCGGCAGACAGGTAGCCATCCAACTTGTGTTCACCCTGTTGCAGCAATAGATGGAAATAGTCACGGTCGCTGATACCCACATAGATACCCGTTTGAGGTGGCAATTGCAAAGGTGGCAGCCCCGCATTCTCCAGTGCCTCCCAACTGACCTCCAGCAATAAACGTTGTTGCGGATCAATACTCAAGGCTTCACGGGGCGAGATATTGAAAAACTGTGGGTCAAATTGATCGACTTGCTGGATAAACCCGCCAAAACGCGTAGAAATTTTGCCAGGCGCATCGGGATCAGGATCGTAATATTGATTGTTGTCCCAGCGTTCCAGTGGCACTTCACAAACCGCATCTTTTCCCTCAACGAGCAATTTCCAGAACTCCTCGGGACAGTTCGCGCCCGGAAAGCGGCAAGCATGACCAATAATGGCGATGGCCTCCTGCCGACTACCCTGGTACTGTGCTATTTCGTCCTGCAAAGCGGCAATCTTTTGCACGGCTTTCTGCATGAGTTGGGTGTAGTACGCTTCTGTCTGCTCGTTCATGGCCATAGGGTGATATTCAGAGCTTTAAACGATACGTGTACAGGTATTGGTAAATCGCGTCACATTCTTCGAAAATCGACTGAAGCGACTCGGGCAGTGGGGTCTGTTTGGGTTGGTAAGGCTCAAAGCGTGTAGCCCGCCAAGCGGATTCATACCAATTTCTTTCATGGTCAGGCATTTCAGTGATATCTTTTGTCGGCCATTCCAGCATGGCTTCACTGAATGTTATGCCCACAGCAGCGCATAGCAGTGAGAGGGTCTCTCTGGGCTGATTTTGCAGATCGCGAGAGTCTATCAGCGGAGGGGCTTTCCCGGTTGTGTCATGACAATGATCAAAGAGTTGTTTTAACTGCGGCCAACCCGTTTGCTCCAGGGTAAAGACGGGCACCAGTTTATGGAGGGAAAGCAACATATCTTTGGGCTGGCGGATCAGGAAACAATTCTGTAGTGCTTGCAGCCACTCCAAACCCGTGATTTCAAGGGCTAGGTTATGGGGTTGGTGTTTTTGATAGGAAATCGTTTTACCTTCCGGCAAGGGGCCTGTCAGTTGGGCTATCAGTTTATAGTAGTCGGTTTCCAGATTGCTGTTTAGCAAATGTTCGCGGGTAAAACCAAGGTCATCGCCATAGTGCTGGACATAGGCTGGCAATAGGGGTTCATCCCAGACGACGGTGTCACAACGGTTTTGCCAGGCGCAGAGCAAGGCCGTTCCCATGCTGCGTGGGACTGCCCACATACCGATGCGTTTAATGTTAGTTTGTTCTGGGTCTTGCATGAAGCCTCGCCATGTTAAAATTCAAGTTGCCTGGCCAATTGCTCTGCGATGCTTTCCAGGCCGTCCTTTTTACCAGTGCCAGAGCTTGCACATCCAGTTCCAGCCATCGGGTCATGGTTGGCCGATGGCATAGTCGGTTGCCTTTCCCTTGATGTGTTTGCCATGCCCAGTGCTGCGATCTCACCAGCCAAAAAGTGTGTCATGGCTTCGACTGTCGGGTAATCAAAGGCAATCGTCACTGGCAGCGGTAACGACAGGCTGACCTGCAATTCATTGCGCAATTCGATGGAACCGAGCGAGTCCATGCCCAGCTTGAAAAAGCCGGTCTCTTCATTGCCATCCTCAAGCACATCCCTATCGGTTCCAAGAATGAGGCTGACGCACTTGCAGACATGCCCATGCAACTGTTCCGCACACGCCTCAGGCGTAAGCCCGGACAAGGTCTGTAATAAGGATATCGTTTGGCTGTTGCTTGGCTGGGCCTGTCTTTCTGTTGATGCATGGTTTGCAAAGTTTTGAAAAAAAGGCATATTCAGCAATTGCCCCGTCAGAAATCTGGGCCAATCGATATCCATGACTCCCTGTTGACAGGTGCCGCTTGCTTCTTGCAGCAGCCTCTCCAATGCCAGCAAGCCATTGTCCGGACTAATACTGCCTTCCCCTTTTTCTTCCAGCCAGGCATTCATCTGCAAACGTGCAGTGATACCCACATCGCTCCAAGCTCCCCAGTCGATGGCCATGCCTACTTGCCCCCTTCCTTGGCGGTAAGAAGCGAGTGCGTCCAAAAACAGGTTGGCTGCGGCGTAATTGGCCTGTCCTGCCGAACCCAACAGTGATGAACTGGATGAAAACAGTACAAAGAAATCCAGTTCATCGGCCTGGGTCAACTGGTGAAGATTCCAACTGCCTTGGACTTTTGGCGCCATAACATCAAGGAAGCGCTGCCAGCTTTGTTTCAGGATGATGCCGTCATCCAATAAGCCAGCAGCATGGATCACACCGCGTAAGGGCGGGAAGCCATGCCTTGCTTCCTCTAACACACCTCGCAGTCGGCCGTGGTCGGCAACATCCACCTGCCCAATAAAAATATGGATGCCTTGTTGCTTCCATCGGCGAATCGGGTCTTGTTGGGCAAGTTTGGGGTGATTGCGCCCTAACAAGATAAGGTGTTTTGCGCCGCGCTCAATTAGAAAACCCGCAACCTTCAAGCCCAGGCCACCAAGCCCACCTGAAATCAGGTAACTCCCCTCTCGAACGACCAGTGGCGTGGCAGAAGGTTGCGGTGGCGAGGCTGACTCAAGTCTTGCGACATAGCGTTTTTGCAGGCGATAGGCAATTTGGTCTTCACTCGTTGGGTACTGTAGTTCCCTACATAACTGGGCGGCACCCTCCTGGCTGTTGACGCTATCCAAGTCAATTCTGACGCAATTTAATTCAGGGTGTTCCAGTGCTATGACTTTGCCAAACCCCCATAGCGGGGCTTGGGCCACATGGGTTACGGCTTGTCCATCAATGCCTTGTGCGCCTTGGGTCACCAAATAGAGCCGGGGCGGGGAGCGCCGGTTTGGCATATTAGCCAGAGCCTGTACTAGGTGCAATGTACTGCCGCAACTGTTCAAGATAACAGTATCCAAGTTTTCTTCTTTGCCATCCAGACTCCAGCAATTGACAATTCCATCAGGCCTAGGTATGGCAGCAAGGAGTTGCCTGAAGTCATCAGGATGGCTTGGGGATAGCATGAAACGCGTGTTCCCCTGTTGTTCAAAGCGGGAACCCTGATAAGCCAAAACACATTCAGCTTGGAGGCATTCCAGTTGGACTGCCAATGCATGGCCTAGGGACGACTGTTGGTCAGCCAATATCAGAAAAGTTTGTCCGGCAATGGAGGTAATGCCATTATCCTCAATAGCCTTGGCTATCCAGCTTATCTGATAGAACAGCCCATTGGCTGGTTTGGCGATGCCCTGCGGCATCTGGCAAGACCTTGGAACACTGTTCCCGGTGGCTTTTACCCAGTAACTTTGGCGCTGGAAAGGATAGGTTGGCAGTGATAGGCGGTAACGGCGATACGCTTGGTCGACACCGGACCAGTTGATAGGGGCTTTGTGCAGATAAAGAGTCTTCAAGCTGCCAAGCAGCGTTTCCCAGTTATTTTCCCCTAGTCGAAGGCTGGGCAGCCAGTGTGTCGGAGACTGCGAAACACACTGTTGGGCCATGCCCAGAAGCACGGCTTGCGGGCCGATTTCCACAAATGTGCCGACATCACCCATTTGTTCGATATGGCGCACACTGTCGGCAAAACGCACAGGCTGCCGGATATGGCGTACCCAATAATCGGCATCGGTAATTTCCGCATCAATTGCCTTGGATGTAAGGTTGGAAATCAACGTATATTGGGGCAAGGCAAACCGGATGCCTTGGGCAATTTGCGTAAATTCGTCCAGCATCGGTTCCATCAATGGCGAATGAAAGGCATGGGATGTCTTGATCTGTTTGCAGCGGAAGCCATCCGCCTGCAATGACTCAGTCACGGAATGAATGGCCCGTGACTCGCCCGACAGTACAATGCTATTGGGTCCGTTGACGGCGGCGACGGCAATAGCGCCCGGATAGGCCGCCAGCTTTTCTGCCAATTGCGCTTCGGAGGCCATGACTGAAATCATGGCTCCATGGTTTGGAAGCGCCTGCATGAGTCGGCCTCGTGCGGCAATCAGTTTGAGGCCGTCTTCCAGACTGAAGACACCAGCGGCACAGGCGGCCGCATATTCACCCACACTGTGCCCCATCACCACATCCGGCTCAATCCCCCAAGACTTCCACAATTGGAACAGTGCATATTCGATTGCAAACAGGGCTGGTTGGGTATAAGCCGTTTCATCAATCAATGACCCGCCATCTTCAGGGTAGAGGACACTGAGGAGCGGCTTGTCCAGATAGGCTTGCAGCAAACTGTCGCACTGATTCAGGACTTCACGGAAAACCGGCTGCGTATCGTATAAAGTGCGCCCCATATTGGCATATTGGGAACCTTGTCCGGTAAACAAGAAGGCGATTTGTTTGACCGGGCTGGCCGACGGTTTCCCTGCATGTCCTTGCCAGTCTCGCAAGCGTGTTGTTAGCGCCGCTAAACTGTCCGCCACCACCGCCATACGATAGGGGAAATGTTTGCGCCCGGTGTTGGCGGTAAAACATAAGTCAGCCAACTGTCCTGATGGGCTGTCATTCAGATAATCTTGGTATTTTACGACCAATGCCTGTAGTGCCTGCGCGGTGTCTGCCGATAGTGCCAGTATGTGATGGCTGCGCTCAAGCTGGTTTCTGACAGGCTGCCTGTCTGGCGCTTCCTCCAGTAAAATATGGCAGTTGGTGCCGCCCATGCCAAATGCACTGACACCGGCCCGGCGTGGTGTCTCTTGCTGGGAATTATCCCAGGCAGTCAGTTGGGTATTAACATAGAACGGACTGTTGGCAAAATCAATCTGGGGGTTAGGCGTTTGAAAATGCAAAGTGGGTGGAATTTGTTTATGGTGCAGCGACAATACCGTTTTAATGAAACTGGCAATGCCTGCGGCCTCATCCAGGTGTCCCACATTGGTTTTCACCGAACCGAGTGCGCAATGCTGTTTTGGCAGTGTCTGTTTCCGGGTATTGGCCTTGAATGCCTGGGTCAGGGCGGCAACTTCGATAGGATCCCCCAGTTTGGTCGCAGTGCCATGCGCTTCCACATAGCCCACAGAGCAGGAATCAAAGCAGGCTTTGGCCAATGCCTTGCTGATTACATCGGCCTGGCCATCAATACTGGGCGCGGTGTAACCGACTTTGGCTGAACCGTCATTGTTGATTGCCGATCCTTTGATGACAGCAAAAATCTGGTCGCCATCTGCTATGGCGGCACTCAAGCGTTTCAAAACCGCAAAGCCTACGCCACTACCAAATAGTGTGCCTTCTGCTTGGGCATCAAAGGCGCGGCAATGGCCGTCGGGTGAGTTGATCATGCCGTCTCGGTATAGATAACCGGTTTTTTCTGGTACGGCAATGGATACACCGCCTGCCAGCGCCATGTCGCACTCCCCTTGCAGCAGGCTTTGGCAAGCCATGTGAACAGTAACCAATGACGTGGAACAGGCCGTCTGTATATTCAGGGCGGGGCCGGTCAGGTTGAGTTTATAGGCAATTCGGGTAGCGAAATAGTTGCGGTCATTACTCAACTTGGCTTGCAATGCCTCAGTTTCTAAGAAAGGCTGGTGGGCCGAAAAACCCAGTGCAGGAGCGACATTGTTGATCAAGTAGGTGCTGATCGCCGCACCGGTGTATACCCCGATACTGCCGATATTCTGGCGGGAGTCGGAATTGTAACCGGCATGTTCAAGTGCTTCCCAGGCACATTCCAGCAGCAAACGTTGCTGGGGGTCAGTCAAAGCGGCTTCCCGTGCATTGAAACCGAAGAAACTGGCATCAAATTCGTCAATATGACTTATCGGTGCGCCGGCCCTGACATAGTTGGGCTTGCTCAGCCATTCAGGGTTGTGGACATCCAGTTCATGGTCTGCAAAGATGGTGATGGATTCAACGCCGTTTTTCAGATTATTCCAGTATGCCTCAGGGCTGTCCGCACCGGGAAAGCGGCAGGCAAGGCCAATGACAGCGATGGCATCGCCGCCATGGTCATGCGGGCTGGCTGGCTTAGGGATCGGTTTTGCATGTTGCCCGGCCTTTTCGTCCGCCTTTGCCGTGACATGCTGCGCCAGCGCCTGGATGGTTGGGTACTGAAACAAGGCGACGGGCGCCAGCCGGATGCCCAGTGCTTTTTCCAGTTGTTGCTGTGCCTGCACCAATAGCAAAGAATTGCCGCCGAGTTCGAAGAAGCTGTCGTGGATGCCAACCTCATGCAATTGCAGTATCCGCCGCCAGACTTCCGCGATCTGTTTTTCTGTGCTGGAGCGTGGCGGTATCAGTGTGCTGGACAACTCCGGACGGGACTGGTCCGGCGCAGGCAGTTGGCGGCGATTCACTTTTCCGCTAGGGGTCAGCGGCATCTTATCCAGCATGACCAGCGCCGATGGAATCATCGGATCTGGAAGTTTTTGTTGTAAGTAGTGGCGCAACAGGCTTGTCAGTTGATCGGTTCCCCCATCAGTCGCCGGAACAATATAGCCAATCAGCCGTCTGTAGCCGTTTGTGTCTTCACAAGGCATAACAACGCATTCACGCACCAGTGGATGCCCCGCCAATACCTGTTCAATCTCGCCCAGTTCAATGCGCACCCCGCGAATCTTGACTTGATTATCTGCACGGCCCAAACATTCGATATTTCCATCACTGAGATAGCGCCCCAGATCGCCGATGCGATAAAGGCGTCCCGAAAAGTCGGGACTGAAAGGGTTAGGGATGAAGCGCTCGGCGTTCAATTCCGGCCTATTGTGATAGCCCCGCGCCAGACAGTCACTGTCAGCATAAATTTCACCCGTCACGCCTACCGGCACCGGTTGCAGGTAATCGTCCAGAACGTATACACGCGTGTTATAAATGTCCGGCTTGCCAACAGGAACCTGCTGACGGCAAAGCTTGCTGGCATCCAGTGTATACGCCGTCACCACCAAACATTCGGTTGAGCCATATTGATTATGCAGCACACATCCTGTTCTTGTTAGGAAAGTTCCAATTTCCTGGGTAATTTGCAGTGGTTCGCCACCGATAATGATTTCGCGCAGGCAGCCGGGGACCGGACGGCCCTCGGCAACCAGCGCTGCCAATTGTTGAAGGGTAATGAAAGGCAAATAAGCTTTCTCTATCCGGTTAGCTTGAATAAAATCCAGCAAGTGGATGGCATTGCGCCGGATGTCTTCACGAATCTGGATCAGGGTGCCCCCAGAACACCAAGCTGCGGCAATTTCGTGGAAAGACACATCGAAACTGATTGGGGAAAACAACAGGGTGCGTACCCCAACCTCCGCCAGCCAGTGATCAAGGTGCCATTCAATCAGATTGGATAACGCACCATGCGCCATCTCAACCCCTTTGGGGATGCCTGTGGAACCGGAGGTATAAATGCAGTAAGCCAGATGGTCGGCTTGGACAGCGGTTTGTGGATTGTCCGTACTCTCCTCGGCAAAAGACCGATGCGTGGCATCCAGCAAAATGGTATTGTGGTTGTGCGTAATCTTGGCAAACTGAGGGTGGGAGGCCAGTGAGGCTTGGGTGGTCAGCACAATGCTTGCATTAGAGTCCGACAGCATGAATTCCAGCCTGTCTGCGGGATAGGCGGCATCCAGCGGCACATAAGCCGCACCGGCTTTGAGCGTGCCCAGAATCGCAACCAGCAGTTCAATGGAGCGCTCCATACAGATGCCGACAAAGTCATCAGGCTGAAGGCTTTGTTTTAGCAGGTAATGGGCTAACTGGTTAGCCTGTTCGTTGAGTTGGCGATAACTGAGGGTTTTTCCTTCAAACTGGACAGCCGGTATATCCGGCGTTCGCCGCACCTGCTCTTCCACACGATGGTGGATGCAAATCCGTTGGTAGTCGGTGCGCGATATCGGGTTCCATTCCCGCATGAACATCTGCTGTTCTGAAGGAGTAAGCAGCGGTAGCTTGCTAACGGTCTGCTGCGAATTTTCGACTATGGCTAGGGCGATGGTTTGGCAGTGTCCGGCCAACCGTTGGATAGTCGATGCTTCAAACAGGTCGGAATTATAGTTAAAAGTCCACACCAACCCTTGTGTGGTTTCTTTGATGGAAATCACTAGGTCATAAGGCACTGATGTGCTAGTGATATCTAGCGGTTCTATCTGCACATCGCCTGCCGCAAACGGCTGCAAACAGTCTTCCCTGAACTCAAATAGAACTTGGAACAGGGGAGGGAAACTCATGTCCCTCTCCGGGTTCAACGCCTGTAATAGTTTCTGGAACGGGTAATCCTGGTGCTGGCGGGCCTGGGTGAGGGTGTCGTTGACTTGCTTGAGCACATCCTGAACAGGCATGTCAGGCGTTATCGTGGTATTCAAGACTAACGGTGTGCCAAAATAACCTATTAATTTTGAGGAATTATCCAGATCACGCCCGGCACTAGGAGTGCCAACCGTAATACTTTCCTGACGGGTATAGCGGTACAGTAGGACTTTTAAAATACCGAGCAATAGGACGAACAATGAAGTATGGGTTTGTTCTGCCAGCCGTGTTAATTGCCGCAACAGCTTCACGTCCAGTAGCAACAGTTCGGTAGCACCCGAGTAGGTTTGTATTGCCGGACGGCTGTGGTCGGTTGGCAGTTGCAGTATTTCTGGGTTTTGTCCGAGTTTTTCCTTCCAGTAGTGCAGATGGGGTTGCAAGACCGCATCGGTCAGTGACGCGCGCTGTTGTTTGGCAAACTCTTGATATTGCAATGGCAGCGGGAGTAACGGGCTAGGCTTGCCCTGCCGCAATGCCGAATAAATGGTAAAAGCCTCTTCAAAAAACAGACGGGCCGACCAGTCGCCGTCACAAATGATGTGATGCATACTCAATACCATCACATGATGTGTCTCATGCAGCCGGATCAGTCGGACATGCCATAATGGGGACTGCTTCAAGTCAATGGCTTTTTGTATCAGTTGCTGTGCCAACTCGCGCACTGTTTGTTGCTGGCAATTGACAGGTTGCGACTGCAAATCATCGGTTTGTAGTGAAACTTCTATTGTTGGATTGATGACTTGGCAGGCTTGCCCATCCATTCCGACAAAATAGGTACGTAAAATTTCATGGCGTACGGTTAGCAATTGGAGGCTTTTCTTCAGAACGCCCACATTCAGTTCGCCGCGCAGTTCAATTGCCGCACCGATGTGATTGGCCGGATTGCCGCTAACCAGATTATCCAGCAGCCACATGCGTTCCTGTTCAAATGATAAGGGGGCTGTCGCTAGGGAAGCCGTTTGTTGTGGAGTAGCGGTCATATGTTGTGGTTAGACTATACAGCCTTGGAGAAAAATTCTTCCAGGCGATTGACCTGAGGGTTTTTCCAGCGTTTTGCATGCAGAATGCCGGGCAGTGGTTGCGCTTTTAACGCCGCGTATACAAAGCCAGGCGCAAAGGGGCGGCAGGATTCCTGTACAATCCCTTCTGCGTAGGAGAGGGACTCAGACGGAATGATACTGGCCCAAATGCCACGGGGAGGTAGCTCACTGCTGCGTGAGTTAAGCCACCATAACGCCAGATTCAGCAGTGTCCATATGTGCCGGTAACTGGTTGATGAATAATTATTGTTCGCGGACATAATGCTAAGAATGGCATTTGGCTTAACCAATTCGCTGCGGTTGAGTATCTCGTTAAGCGCCAGACAAATACGTTTGAATCTAGGTTCCAGCAGCCAGACTGGCAATGGCAAAGGAAAGCCAATTTTTGGAGTCTGGGTTAGTTCCCGCCCGAGAAAGGGTTCGAATGCATCCCTCAGCAGAGTCTTGCCCAGTCCGTTATGCAGGTGCATGCCCGATGGATAAGCATTGGCTGTCTGCATAAGCTTGACATCCAGAAACGGAACGCGAATTTCGATACTGGCATTAAGTCCGACTCGATCTTGGCGCATCAGCAGACCTCTCATGAAGGTCATCCGGTCAAACTCTAATTTACGCGCCAAGCCATGTTCCCGTCCCTGGAAAGGCAGGTGCGCAGTGATTTGCTCTTGTAGCTGATCCCATTGTTGCCTGGCCCAGTGCCTGTCAACCACCCAGTCTTCCATGACGGTAGCCAGTGGAATAATTTCCTGGTCATGCCTAAACAGATAGTCTGGGCTGCCATCGTCCTGATGTTGCTGGTAAGCCGGATAATGGGAATAGCCAACAAACATCTCATCAGCCCCCTCGCCGGACAGCATCACTTTTGCGCCCATTTGACGGGCTTCACGGCATAGCGAAAACAGGGGGACTGACGAGTTAAACATCAGCGGCTCGTCGTTGAGCCAGACCAGCAAGGGCCACAACGCCAAGAATTCGTCCATATCCATACTCCGGCTGATAAGTCGGGTTTTGATGATACTGGCGGCCTTTTGCGCCAATTCCCTTTCATCAATACCGCCGGCAAATGAAAAGCCCGCCACCATGGAGGGCAAGCGACGCGCATGGCCCGCTGGCACCAGATAATTAACCAGAGTGGAATCCAATCCCCCGCTCAGAAACAAGCTGTAATCGCAGCTTGTTGGCACACGCTTGTTGACCGCCGCCGTCAGCGTCTGAACCAATTGATCTTGGCTTGCTTGATTTTGAACAACGCTTGGGGACTGCGATATTGGTTTGGGTGTGGTGGCAAATTGCCGGACAACGGGATAAGCGGGGGATTGCCGGATACGGATTATCTGCCCTGGCAGCACAGCAAAGACATCCTTATACATAGTATTGGGCTCCATGGGCCTTCTCAGTAATAGCGCGTGGAAGTGACCCGCTGGAGAAATTTCCCTGCCCGCCAGTCCCGAAGCTGTCAACATGCGTGGCTCTGATGCAAATGCCAGGTAAGCGTTTGGTTTTAGAGTGTAATAGAGGGGACGGATACCGACCCTGTCACGCACAATAAGCAAAGCTTGCCTTGCCCGATCAAAAATAGCAATGGCGAACTTGCCATCCAGCCGCTCAAACAGACTTTCTTGCCAGTGTGCATAACCGTGGGCGATCACCTCACAATCCGAGTCTGTTTCAAATCGGGCACCCTCCCGTTCGAGCAGACAGCGTAATTCGGCTGAATTGTAGATTTCACCATTGGCGCAAGCAATAATATTTAAGTCATTGCTGACATACGGCTTTATATCGCCATCAGGATCGGTAATTTGTAGTACGGCCTGCCCCATCAACAGCTTGTCTTCAGCATAAATCCAGTAACCATCGGGGCCTCGACCATGCATAAAACCAAAGGCGGTAGAAAACCGGGCATAAAAATCTTCGCCCAGTTCCTGTCCAAGATCAAGAATGCCTAGAATCCCACACATAAAGCTGATTCAACCTGTATTTAGGCGTTCGGGGGCGGATACGAGCCACTTTCGTCATGGATTTCGCGCCCCGTCAGCGCCGGATTGAAAATGGATACAAGCCGCATCTCGCTATGGGCACGCAACAAATGCCGATCATTCTGGTTGAGGGCATACAGTGTGCCGGATTTTATTGGATAGACCTTGCCGTCTACGAGTGTTTCCACTTCGCCTTCCCCTTTGATACAGTATACGGCTTCAAGGTGGTGTTTATACCAAATAAGGGTTTCAGTGCCTTCTTGAATCAGCGTATCGTGTACGGATATTCCCATGTTATCGTCCGCCAATAACAACCGGCGGCTGATCCAATTGCCACCATTGACCACTCTTTCGGTGCCGATAATCTCATCCAGCGTTCTGAATATCATTGAAAATACTCTTTGGGTTAGACTGGTTTCAAACGTTAAACTGGATGCCTTGGGCGAGTGGTAGTGCGTTCGACCAATTGAGGGTATTGGTCTGGCGGCGCATATAGGCCTTCCAAGCATCGGAACCGGATTCCCGTCCTCCACCGGTATCTTTTTCACCCCCAAATGCGCCCCCAATTTCGGCTCCACTGGTGCCAATATTGACATTGGCAATACCGCAGTCGGAACCACGGGCAGATAGAAATTGTTCGGAAGTTAATAAGTTGCTGGTGAAGATCGCACTGGAAAGGCCATGGGAAACCTCATTTTGCAACAAGATCGCTTCTTCCAGATTGTGATAAGTCATCAGGTAAAGGATGGGGGCAAAGGTTTCTTGCCGCACGATTTGCGTCTGCGAGGGCATTTTTACCAGTGCGGGGGTAACAAAATGCGGGCCTTTTTCTGGCAACGCTTCACCGCCAAACAAAATTTCGCCGCCTTGGGAGCGGGCCATTTCCAGCGCAAGCAGCATGTTGTTCACCGCAGTCGCATTGATTAGCGGACCCATCAAGGTATTGGCCTGTAACGGATCACCCACGACAATCTGTCGATAGGCATGGAGTAGACGCCCGGTCAGTTCGTCGGCTATGGCCTGATGCATGATGATGCGGCGGGTGCTGGTGCAACGCTGCCCCGCAGTGCCCACAGCCCCAAAAACAATGGCCCGCACAGCCAAATCCAAGTTAGCGTCTTCGGTAATAATCATGGCATTATTGCCACCCAATTCCAGCAGGCTTTTACCCAGCCGCTGCGCAACACATCCAGCGACATGGCGGCCAATCTGGGTTGATCCAGTGAAACTGACCAATGGCAGACGATGGTCATTGATTATGCATTCGCCAATGACTTCATTAGCGCCAATGACTAAATTAAACACGCCATCCACCCCATAATCAGCCATGACACGATTCACGATATGCTGGGTGGCAATGGCTGTCAGAGGCGTGTCGGGCGATGGTTTCCAGACTGTAGTATTGCCGCAAATGCAAGCAATGGCGGCATTCCACGACCAAACAGCCACTGGAAAGTTGAAAGCGCTGATGATGCCCGTAACGCCTAGCGGATGCCACTGCTCGTACATTCGATGCTGAGGGCGCTCGGAGTGCATGGTCAGCCCATATAATTGGCGCGATAGGCCGGTTGCAAAGTCACAGATATCAATCATTTCTTGGACTTCACCCAACCCTTCAGCACGGATTTTACCCATTTCCAGAGAAACTAGCTCACCTAGTGGCTCCTTGAATTCACGCAAGGCATTGCCAAGGTCCCGTACCATCTGACCGCGCTGTGGAGCAGGTAGCATACGCCAAGCCTGAAAAGCTTCGATGGCCTTAGTAATAATAATATTATAGGTTTCCGGGCTTGCCTGCACGACACTGGCGATAGCTTCGCCAGTCGTAGGGTCAACTGAAATCAGTTCCGTACCTTTGGGATCGGCGATCCAAGCATTTGGACCCGTGCAAGCTCCGGGGTTGACTGGTTTGATATTCAGTTTTTCCAGCAGTGTTTTCACGCCGTTCTGATTTCCCATAGCTCCACTACTCTGTCGGCCGGATAATCGAGAGGGTCGAAATCACTGGTCTCACTGGCTTTACTTCCAGTCAAAGCAAACAATTCCTCAATCATGCGGGAGGAATGATGCTGGGCTTCGCCCAAGCTATGGTAAAGATACACTGCAGATGGCAGCGCGACAGGATAGCCCATTTCATAAACGGCGTAGGCAACATTGTTGTTTGCATTGACGAGGAAGTCTGTTTGCGCCTGCTGGATGTTTTTACCGGCATGTTGCAAATCCAGATCAAACGTGAAAGAAAAATGGTCTCTCAGATAACCTTGCTTATGGATGAATGCCCCCAACTGCCGCAAGCAATCCTGCAATTGGGAGAAGTCTCGCTCACTAGCCAGTTGCATAGGGACATTTAGATCAAGGTGATCACGCACTTGTGTGAAAAATGATTTACCGGTTTTCTGTGTGAAATGCCTTTTTTCGAGCGACAGACAGTCGTCATCCACATTATTGCTATGCTTCTTCTCTAGCATGGTGAAAGCTGACTTGTAGAAACTATAGGATAACGCGTCAAATTCACCGGATTGTAGGGGAATTGAAGCTGACTTGGCGACAAAGTCATCGACCAGATTTTTCCGTGCCTCACGTTTATAGATGGTCTTGATGTAGTCGTCTACGTCGGCTTTGACTGAATCCAAGTTGTCGTTGCAGGATAGATTAAGCCATTCCGGCACAATCGCTTCAGACATGAAACACGACCATTCTTTGCCCATTTCCCACCAAGAATTATAAGCTTCGAATGGATGTTGCTTGGAAATATCCAGTAAGGTTTGTTTCATATAGGTTTTTTTTCGTATTGTTGTGCTTCTGCAATCCCGCCTACGGCAGCTTTTCCCAGACTGCTTTATAGCAAGTCTTTTTTAGTAATATCATCATAACCTATGGAAATATCGCAACGCTAGGGGGATGGTATTTCATTAATGGCCCATGCACGATTACAATGGACCATGCGTATGGAAACGGAGGCTTTACAATGGAAACCAAGCCGCACCAGATTGAAATCCAATTGCTGGCCTATCGGCATTTGCCGGAGCGGATGGTCTACACCTGGTGCGATGGACACACGGACATCAACCCCCCTGTTTCCATAAGTATCGTTGATGCTTGAAAAACCTTCTCCCAGTCCTCCAGGTCCAGCAAACAAATCAACAACAGGAATAGGTTTGGATGGCATTTGCCTTATTCATTCTGAGTACAACCATCACAGAAAAGAGGTATCGTTTTGCCGCACGATTCAGGCGGCTGCGCGATGGTTGAGCGGATAGAGAAAGTCATAGAGCCTCACCAAATCACGGTTGGCACTTGTTGTCCATTGAAGTACCAAGAGGATTACACCGTTTGAGCTAGGCTCTTGGCCCAAGCCACAAACGATGCGTGATCGACCACACGCCCGGAATCGGCCAAACCTTCCAAAGTGAGTTGATAGCACTTAGTTTCAAGTTCGACCCATGAGGCCAGAGCCTGACGGACGATCCAACCCTTGGGACGGTCAAGACGTGCGGCAAGCAAGTCAACTTGTTCGGCAAGATCAAGGGGGATATGGGCGGTGACAATACGATTGCTCATGTCAGTTCCTTTACAATCGTAACCGTTCAGCCCCCCTTTTCTTTTCCTGGGAACGCGGTCATCTTGACCGCCATTCCTGCGGGCAGGATGCCCGCGCTCCAAGGGGGGGGTGAACGGTTACTTAAAATCATTTTTAAGTAATTGTTAAATGTCGAAAACGCTGTCAAACGGATTGCGCAAGATGATGGTTTCGTTGCGGTCCGGGCCAGTGGAGAGGATATCCACAGGAACGCCGACCAATTCCTCTATGCGTTTGATATAGGCCTTCGCATTGGTCGGTAGTTTGTCATAATCGGTAATGCCCAGGGTGTTTTCTGTCCAACCTGGCAAGTCTTCGATGATGGGGTGGCATAGGGCGTATTTTTCCGCTCCGACAGGGACAGTGTTGACCCGTTTGCCATCCACCATATAGCCTGTGCAAATGCCGAGTTGCTCCAACCCGTCCAGCACATCCAATTTGGTCAGGCAAATGCCGCTCAGGCTGTTCAAGCGGGCGGACTTTCTCATCAACACGGCATCAAACCAGCCGCAACGCCGCGCCCTACCCGTGGTGGCACCGAATTCGACCCCCCGGGTGGATAAATGTCCGCCGATTTCGTCGGCTAGTTCGGTGGGAAACGGCCCGTTGCCAACGCGTGTTGAATAGGCTTTGGTGATGCCCAGCACATAATCAAAATCCAACAGCCCCAAGCCGGTCCCACAAGCCGCCCCGCCGGAGGTGGTGTTGGAAGAAGTCACATAGGGATAAGTCCCGTGGTCAATATCCAGCATCGCCCCTTGGGCACCTTCAAACAATACGTTTTTGCCCGCGTCACGGTAGGCATAAAGCATCTCTGACGCATCGCCCAGCATGGGTGCCATCTGATCGCCAAACGCCAAGGCTTCGGCCAAGGTTTTTTGGTAGTCCAGCGCGGGTGCCTTGTAATAATGGGTCAGGATGGAATTATGGTATTCCAGCAACTCTTTAAGCCGTTCGGCAAAACCCGCCGGATTCAGCAAATCCCCGGCCCGCAGTCCCCGGCGGGAGACTTTGTCTTCGTAGGCCGGGCCTATGCCGCGCCCGGTCGTGCCTATCGCCTTGCTGCCACGGAACTTTTCCCTAGCCAAGTCCAGCGAGATATGTACTGGCAAAATCAACGCACAGGCCTCGCTGATAAGCAGCCGGTCACGCACAGGAATTCCCGCACTCTCCAACACTTCAATTTCTTCCAACAAGGCTTGCGGCGACAAAACGACACCGTTGCCAATCGCACAAAGCTTCCCCTCATGGAGAATTCCCGAGGGTATCAAGTGCAAAACGGTTTTCTTGCCGTCTATGACCAAGGTGTGGCCAGCATTGTGCCCGCCCTGAAAGCGGACCACTGCATCGGCTTGTTCGGTTAGCAAATCAACCAGCTTGCCCTTGCCTTCATCTCCCCATTGAGTGCCGATGACTACGATGTTTTTACCCATTTTTGATAATTCCAAATCAATAGTTGTTGTTCTTGCGATTTTTCCCGTTTGGTCTCAGCAGCCTGTCATATGGGGCAAGGCTCCCACCCCTCAGGCAGCTTCAGCAATTCAAACCGGCACCCCATATCGGATGCCGTTGCGGTTTGTCCGGCCAATTCGGATATCACGCACCAGCCTTGGTCGCGCAGGGAAGCAACCTTGCCGTGCAAGGTCTCATCGTCCACACTGGGGGCGAAAACCGTCCGCTCAGAAAACAAACCGGCATCTGCTTCCGCCAGCCTCGCCAACACTTTCAAATCGGCGCTGAAACCAGTTGCCGGCCGGTCTTGGCCGAAAGGCTTGCCTATTCCGTCATAGCGCCCCCCTCTGGCGATTTCGCGTCCGTAGCCTTCCGTCAGTGCGGCGAATACCACGCCACGGTGGTAGTGGTATCCGCGCAATTCGGCTAAATCGAAATGGATAGGCAGGCTAGGAAATCGGGCGGACAAAGACTGGGCAATCATTTCCAAATCGGCCAAGGCATCCCGCACCTGACCGTTTGCCCCGGCCAGTTGGGTATAGGCTTCAGTGATGACGCTACTATCGCCGTGTAATTCAATCAGGGCAGAAAACATCCGCTCAGAGGACGGATCAACCCGGTTGGCAACAAAGAAATCGGACAAATCGGGGGCGGCCTTCTGTTGCAGGATATCAAACAGTTCGGCCTCTTGGTCCGCACTCAATCTTGCTTGGGCCACCAAACCACGATAAATGCCCACATGGCCGAGATCAAGGTGGATGTTTGCCAAACCGGCAACAGAGAACATTTCCAGCATCAGGCGAATGACTTCCAAGTCACTGGCACAACCGGCATGGCCATACAACTCTGCCCCCACCTGGAAAGGGCTTCGGGTCTTTTCCAAATGGTCGGCCTGGGTATGCAACACCGTGCCGAGATAACAAAGTCTGGCAGGATGGTCAGGGTGGCTGTTGCGGGCATCAATTCTAGCCACTTGGGGTGTCATATCGGCACGCACGCCCATCATCCGGCCGGAGATTTGGTCAATGAGTTTGAAGGTTTGCAAATCCAAGTCATGGCCAGTGCCAACCAACAACGACTCGATATATTCGATCATCGGGGTCATGACTTGGCGGTAGCCCCACGATTCAAAAAGGTCCAGCACCTGCCTGCGCAGATGCTCCAAACGCCTTGCCTCGACGGGCAAAACCTCCTCTATTCCCTCGGGAAGTAACCAACGACCTTCCGACAACATATTATTTTACTTCGACTTTTTGAAATACTGGAAAAACTCGGAATCCGGTTCGAGTACGATGGTGTCACCCTCGCCCTTGAAGGATTGCCGATAGGCGGTGAGGCTGCGATAAAAAGAGAAGAAGTTCTTATCTTTTGCGTAGGCTTGGGCGTAAATATCGGCGGCGGTCGCATCGCCCTCGCCACGTTTCAATTCGGCATCACGATAAGCGTCCCCGAGAATGACTTCGCGCTGCCGGTCGGCATCGGCCCGGATCCGCTCCGCCATTTCCGCCCCGCGTGAACGGAAGTCACGGGCCACACGGGCGCGTTCGGATTCCATGCGGCGGAATACCGAACTGCTGACTTCGCTAGGCAGCTCCACCCGCATGATGCGGATATCGGCTATGTCTATCCCCAACTTGTCTGCTGACGGGTTTGCGGCGGTAATCAACAGATCACGAATCTGGCCCCGCTCCGACGAAACCACCTCGCGGATGGTCCGTTTGCTGAATTCGTCCTTCAGCGCTGATTGGACGATTTGTTCCAGCCGTATGTTGGCTTGGGTCGCATCACCTTGCACGGACGTGTAATACTTTGCCACATCTTTGATCTTCCATTTGGCGAAATAATCAACGATGACATTCTTTTTCTCCGAGGTCAGAAAACGCTCAGGCTTGGATTCCAGCGTCAACAACTTCGCATTGTAAACCTTGACCTTGTTAATCAATGGAATCTTGAAGTGCAAGCCTGGGGTTGATTTGGTTTCAAGGATTTCCCCCAACTGGAATTTGATGGCTTTTTCGGCTTCGCCTATGGTGTAAACTGAAGAGCTGCCCAAAATGAGCAGCACCAGCAAGGCCGAAACGGCAAGCAAGGAATTTCGACCCATCATTGTGTCCTCCCTTCACGACCGCGCACCGTCGCGCCGCGGACATTCTTGATCACGCTATCGGGCGAATCCTGGAAGGTTTGCGTGTTGTCGCTATCTTTGACCGGCTCCGCCGAAAACCCGGGCCGCTGCAATTTATCAATGGGAAGATAGATCATATTGTTACCGCCTTTCACGTCCAACAGGACGGTATTGGTCTTGCTGAAGATTTCTTCCATCGTATCAAGATAGAGCCGTTCACGGGTTATTTCCGGGGCCTTCTGATATTCGGTCAGCAGTTGCTCAAAACGTCCGGCCTCCCCCTTTGCCTTGGCAATCAATTTGAGCTTGTAACCCTCGGACTCTTCTGTCAGGCGAGCCGCCGCACCACGGGCTTTGGGGATGACATCGTTAGCGTAGGCTTCAGCCTCGTTTTTCAGGCGCTGCTCGTCCTCGCGGGCCTTGATGGCATCTTCAAAAGCACTTTGCACCTCTTCGGGCGGTTGCGCATCCTTGACACTCACCGCCATGACCTGAATGCCTGCGTCATACTGATCCAGAATTTGCTGTATATCGTCCTTCACTTCATCGGCGAAACCGCTGCGCCCCTCGGTCAGCACATAGTCCATGGTGTTCTTGCCAATGACACCGCGCTCCGCGCTTTCGGTCACCTCCCTTAGGGTAAGGTCGGGGTCATTCAAGTTAAACAGATAACTTTTTGCGTCCTTGATCCTATATTGGACAGACAAACTCAAACTAATAATGTTTTCGTCCTGGGTCAGCATCAAGGCTTCCTTGGCGAAGGGCTGCGCGGCTTGCTGCCGAATATTGGAACGATATCCGACTTCAATGAAACGTTGCTGCTCCACATTGACGATAGTGTGGCTTTCAATGGGCGTTGGCAAACGCCAATGCGGTCCCGGCTGGCTCGTTTCGATGTATTTGCCGAAACGCGTAACCACGCCGCGGTTGCCTTCGTCAACGATATAGATGCCCGTCAAAGCCCAGATGGCCAAGGGAATGGCAAGCAATACAGCCAAGGTATTTTTTGGGTCTCCGCCTTTTCCAAGGCCTTTGCCTCCGCTAAACAAACCGCCCAGCTTTTCCTGCAAGGAACGCATGACTTCTTCCAGATCAGGAGGTGGTTCCTGCTGATCCCGCCCACTCCAAGGGTCTTTTTTATTACCGCCCGGTTCATTCCAGGACATTGAATGACTCCTGTTGTAGTTCAAACACGATGATGTATTCTGAGGTTCATGGTTTATGAAGACAGCTTTATAGATGAAATTATCCGCTACAATTTAGGATTTGGTAAAAACAACTTCCCGAAAACCGGCCTAGGAAAAAGTGCGCTAACTCCATCCACAGACTCAATTCAGGGAAAATGTTCCCGGCCATATCCTTAACTAAGTGTATAGTGGACCCTTACGTCAAGACAGTTTACTGCCTAATTTAAGATGGTAACCGTATCACTTGCAGCGGAACGGCGCTGCCCCGATTCGACTTCTGTTTCCATGCGTGGGGTTTCCTTCTCGCTGAATTTGTCTACGATC
>CAIZPP010000179.1 GCA_903934875.1 uncultured Methylococcaceae bacterium | reverse complement strand
CCTAAGTAACTGATGTTACACAACCGTGTAGGCTGTAGCCCGGATGTTGTGGAGTGCGGCGACTCGTCGCCGCCTTTTGCGTCCAGCGGCGACGAGTCGCCGCACTCCACAAGTTGCCATCCTCTAGCGATGACTGCGTAACATCAGTAAATAAATCGGTTATCCTGCCGATTTGTCCTGCATCCCTGCTGGAATGACGGCGTTGCCGCCCCGCCGCCTGCGGGAAGTTGTTTTTGACCAAATCCTACTAGCAATCCGCGCCAATGACCCGAGGAGGAAGATCAAACCGCAACTTGCAGCTAACCCCGGATTTGGCTTTGTATATCCAATAGCCGCCGGGATGGTTGGCAGAGGCTTCCAAGACGGAGGATAGTGGCTTGCCAAATTTTGATTCCACCTGCTCTTTGCTCATGCCGATAGTCGATTTCAGATCACCAATGTCGGCCCCGTCGCCGCACCCGGACAAGCCCGACACCAGCATAAAGGATAACAACCCGTAAAATATTTTCATCATGATGCCCGTTGTTATGTGGTTTATAACGTAACCTAAGTATTCCAATACAAATGACAATCAATTACAGGGTTAGTTCTCTTCCCCCTTAGGAGCGCGGGCGTCCCGCCCGCTGCAATGGTGGCTAAGATGGCCGCGATCCTAGGAAAAGGCATGGGGGAGTGAACGCTTAGATCATGAACAGAGTTTATGCGGCTTCACTGGGTACGCTTAAAAGTGATGCGGGAGTGCAAGGCCTGCCTTGCGAGGGCATCTAAGGGCAAGGCAGGCCTTGCACTCCATGTGTAACTGATGTTACGCAACCGTGTAGGCTGTAGCCCAGATGTTGTGGAGTGCGGCGACTCGTCGCCGCCTTTTGCGTCCAGCGGCGACGAGTCGCCGCACTCCACAAGTTGCCATCCTCTAGCGATGACTGCGTAACGTCAGTTAACCGAATGCCCTGCGCTACAATAGCCACTATCAAGTAACTCCTCAATGTTGAAAACGCCGTAAAAGTAAGAGGTCGTAGTGCCGGAACACCCGCAAACGAATCCGCCGCCTAGCGTGTTTATCAGCTATGCCCACGAAAGTGACGCACTCCGTGCCGCTGTAAAAACGCTGGCCGAATGGTTGCAACAACATGGCTGTATATTACTGACCGACCATGACTTTGCTTACCGCCCGCCACCCGAGGGCTGGCAGGCGTGGATGCAAGATGGCATCCGGCAAGCCCAGACTGTGTTGGTCGTTTGCACCCCCAAGCTAAAACAACGTTATGAAAAGGCAGCCACCCCAGATTCCGGGCGTGGTGCCACTTTTGAGGGTGCGATTGTGACGCAGCACATCTACGATAACGTAATGCGCAACGACAAAATCTATCCCATTCTGCCCGACGACGGCAGTGAAGAAGATATACCCACAGCCCTCAAATCTTGGTGGAACGGGCATCGGTTTCCAAGCGGAAACGAGGGCATACGCAAGATGATTTTCGGCGAACCTGTTGAACTTGCAACATCCGCGAATCCGCCTGGCAGAAGCCCAAATCTGGAGGACTACCGGCTGGCCCGCATCGCCGAGTGGTCGCAGCCGCGCTATGCACTGGACCGGCGCTTCACCCGGCTGACCCTGCTGGTGGACCAAGGGCCGGAGGCGCAGGGTGTGCGCTGGCAGGCGCAACAAACTTACGACGATTTGCGCAAGGTGCTGGCTGAAGTCGGCGAACCGGCGCTGGTTTTGCTGGGGCCACCCGGTTGCGGCAAAAGCACCCTGTTGCGCCGCTTGGAACTAGACTTGGCTGTTGATGCATTGAGCAAGCCCGGCGCAGCGTGGTTGAGCCTGTTCCTGCCGCTGAACCTGTACCGGCCTCCGCGTGATGGCTTGCCCTTGCCCACGCCGCAGGAATGGCTGGAGCAAGAATGGGCTTTGCGCAATCGTGACGGGCATCTGCCAGCATTCGCCGAACTGCTGCGTGGCGGGCGCTTGGTCCTGCTGTTGGACGCAGTGAATGAAATGCCCCACGCCGACGCGGAGGGCTACCGCAACGCCATCACCCGCTGGCGCGACTATCTGGCCCATCTGGCCGTCACCGGCCCCTGTGTCCGGGCGGTGTTCTCCTGCCGCAGCCTGGACTACAGTGCTTCGCTGTCCACGCCTGGGTTTTCCGTCCCCCATGTGCGCATTGAAAGCCTGGACGACGCGCAGGTCGAGGAATTTCTGGCGCTCTACAATCCCGTGCAGGGTCCGGCCTTGTGGGGACAACTGCGCGGCACCCCCCAACTGGACCTGTTCCGCTCGCCGTTTTACCTCAAACTGTTGCTGGCCCAGGCCAGTGCCGACGGGGCGGCACCGCAAAGCCGCGCTGCGCTGTTCACTGGCTTCGTGCGGCAGGCTTTGATCCGCGAGGTGGAGGCGGACAACCCCCTGTTCCGCCCCGGTGGCCTGCTAGGCGCGTGGGATCACGGGCGCATTGTGCAGCGCGGGCGGATGCCGGGGCATGAATTGGCCGGGGAGAGTCCGCTGTTTCCGGCCTTGTCCGGTTTCGCCCGCCAACTGCAACAACAGCGCGGCGCGGTGCGGGAGGCGCGGATTCGCGTCAAGCGCCTGGAGGCACTGGCGATGCTGGACAAGGATCAGGGCAAGGACTTGCTGGAAGCGGGTGTGGCTTTGCAAGTGCTGGATGTCGATGGAGCGGACGTGCTGTTTGTGCACCAGTTGTTTCAAGAATATTTCGCTGCTAGGGCCATTGCCGCCGCGCCGGACACCGGACTGGCGAAAACCGCATGGCGGGCAAATGAGATGTCGCCCAGCCTGCACGAGACCCTGCAAGCCCTGGCCGATTCCGACCCGCTGCCCCCGGCCCCCGCCACCGGCTGGGAGGAGACGTTCCTGCTGGCTGCCGAAATGTTAGACCAGCCTGATGCTTTCATCGGCGATCTGGCCAAGGTCAACCTGCCGCTGGCCGGACGCTGTGCGGCACAAGTCAACGCGCTTCAAACAAAAAACCCTCCCCCTTCGGGAGAGGGCAGGGTGAGGGTTTCTCTTTGCCAGCAACTGCGGCAAAATCTGCTGTCCCGTAGCCGCGACCCGGCGGCGGATTTGCGCGCCCGCATTGCCGCCGCCCATGCGCTGGGCGAGTTGGGCGACCCGCGCTTCCAACAGTGTCAAGGGCCGCATGGGGTTTATCTGAAGCCGCCGCTGTTGCCAATCAAGGGCGGCGTTTACACCATAGGTAGCGACGAGGGCTTATACGATGATGAAGCCCCCGTCCATGCCGTGCAAATAAAGGGTTTCAGCCTAGCCCAATTTCCGCTCACCAATGCCGAGTGGCGTTGCTTCCAACAGGCAGGCGGTTACGAGGACGAACAGTGGTGGAAATGCGCAGAGGCGAAACGCTGGCGGCTGGGCGAGGGCACGGCGGAGGGTCCGAAACAGCGACAGCGGGAAATTCGCCTGCAATTGCGCGACAACCCGGCGCAAATCCAGCAGTTGTTTGACCAAGGCCGTATCACGTCCCAACAAGTGGACTACTTGGAATTCGTCCGCACTGCCGCAGATGCCGAGTTCGATGCCCAGTTGGAACAATGGTATCCGCCGGGTCGGCAGAGCCAGCCCCGCTATTGGGACGACCCAGCATATAATGCGCCGACCCAGCCGGTGGTGGGCATCTGCTGGCATGAGGCGCAAGCCTATTGTGCTTGGCTGACAGCGCAAACCGGGCAAACCTATAGGCTCCCGACCGAGGCCGAATGGGAGGCGGCGGCGCGGGGCCTGCCAGGCCGGCGCTGGTTATTAGCTCGCGGCAAGCCTAGGGTGTACGCTTGGGGGGATACCTTTGAACCGTTTCGTTGCAACACGTTTGAAAGCCATCTGCGCGGCACCAGCCCGGTGGGCGTTTTCCACGCTGGCGACAGCCCGGATGGCATCGTTGACCTCAGCGGCAATGTTTGGGAATGGACGGGCAGCCTTTACCAAGCCTACCCCTACGATGGCAGGGATGGCCGGGAAAATGCCGAGTCTGCCGACGGCCGGCGTGTGCTGCGCGGTGGGTCCTGGCTCAGCCTCCAAGTCCGCGCCCGTTGCGCCTCCCGCGACTTCTATCATCCTGACCTCCGTAACGTCAACTTCGGCTTTCGGTTGGTGTGTTGTGTTTCGCCCCCATCCTGAAACGCTGGCCACTGAAGCACTGGTCTCTGTTGCTCTGCTTTGCTGTTCACTGGCTCTTGCTGTTGTCTTTTTTGCCGCGCAGCGGCTCGCGATTTTTTTTTTGCCAACTTAAATCTCTGCAATGGATGGCAAATTCCATCCGATATTGTTATGCTGTCATGGCTGGCATTGCCAGCGGGGTAGCCTGGTACGATCCGGCGTGTGCTGCGCGGTGGGTCCTGGAACAACAACCAAGACAACGCCCGTTGCGCCTACCGCAACAACAATCATCCTGACAACCGTAACAACAACTCTCATTTTGGCAAAAAAGCCGTCATTCCAGCAGGGATGCAGGAATCCAGTCACAGGGACGTGAAGCCTCAAGATTACGATAGGCTGGCCGTAGCCCGTAGCTTGCCATCCTTGGACGCTGGATGTATACAGGACATCCTTGTCCTGTACCCTTCGGGCGGCGAAGCCGTGCAAATCGGCTATCCTGCCGATTTGTCCGGCAGTCCATGCCGGAATGACGGAATAGCTGAAACCTCTTCCTAATCAGGATAAGAAGAACCCCTAATTTCAACGTAAGCGTTCACTCCCCGCTGG
>CAIZPP010000178.1 GCA_903934875.1 uncultured Methylococcaceae bacterium | reverse complement strand
GTTACGCAACCGTGTAGGCTGTAGCCCGGATGTTGCCATCCTCTAGCGATGACTGCGTAACGTCAGTTACTAACCGCCCAGCCAGTCGGGCGGCAACTGTTTGCGCCAGCGGTTTTGGTAAATATTTTGAAAAGGTATCTAGCTCAGCCATACACCTATTACAGCATTCTCAACATCAAAGAGTTACTTGGTAGTGGGTATGCTAGCGCAGGTTATTCGGTTAACCTGAAGGGTTAAAGGAATGTCTGTTTTAAGTATATTTTTAAGATGAAAATGCTGTAATGTCCAAACGCCCCAACCGTAAATCCCTGCCCAAGGCCCCTGTTGCCGCCCGCATTGAGTCTTTTACCCACGACTTGCGGGGGGTTGCCCATGTCGATGGCAAGGCGGTGTTTGTCGATGGCGCCTTGCCCGGCGAGGAAGTCGAGTTCGTCTACACCGACATGCACCGCGATTATGCCGAGGCCCGCGTTTGGCAGGTCATCACCCCTGCCCCCAACCGGATCGAACCGCGCTGCCCGCACTTCGGTGTTTGCGGCGGTTGCAGCCTGCAACACTTGGACGAGGTCCAACAGATCGTCGCCAAGCAAAATTTGCTGATGGAACAATTCCGCCGCATCGGCAAAGTCCAGCCTGAGGAAGTCTGGCCGCCTTTGACGGGTCCGCACTGGGGATACCGCCACAAAGCCCGCCTAGGGGTCAAATGGGTGGCAAAGAAGGAGAAAGTGTTGGTCGGCTTCCGCGAAAAGGCCAGCGCCTTTCTTGCCGACATCGAATCCTGCGCCGTGCTGCACCCGCAAGTGGGCATGCACTTGCGCGATTTGGCAGAAGTGATTTCCACATTAAGCATCAAGGAACGGGTGCCACAAATCGAAGTGGCGGTGGGTGACGAACGCACGGCCTTGGTGTTTCGTGTGTTGGAAGCGCCCAGCCCTGCCGATTTGGACCTGCTGCGCGGCTTCGGGCTGCGTTTTGGCTTTGACATTTACTTGCAACCCAAGGGGCCGGATTCGATCTTCGCGCTGTGGCCGGAGCATCCGCCGCTGCTGGCTTACTCCTTACCGGAAAGCGGGCTTGAGTTCCATTTCCAGCCCACCGATTTCACGCAAGTGAATGTGGCAATCAACCGTAAAATGGTCAACCGGGTGCTGGCGGCGCTGGACCCGCAGCCGACCGAAGAAATTTTGGATCTATTCTGTGGCATCGGCAATTTCACGCTGCCCTTGGCACGGAAAGCGGCCCATGTGCTTGGCGTCGAAGGCGGGGCGGACGCGGTGGCACGGGCAAGGCAAAACGCACTGGACAATGGCTTGGACAATGTGGCTTTCCATGTCGCTGACCTGACCTTGGCGCAGGACTCATCAGCCTGGGCCACCCGCAGTTATGACAAAGTGCTGCTCGACCCATCGCGTGCCGGGGCTTTGGAAATCCTCGCCTATGCCGGCCTGTGGTCCGCCAAGCGCATCGTGTATGTCTCCTGCAACCCATCAACCCTGGCCCGCGACGCTGGCTTTCTGGTCAATGAACAAGGCTACCGTTTGCTGAAAGCCGGTGTCATGGATATGTTTCCGCACACCGCCCACGTTGAATCCATCGCGCTGTTTGAGCGTGACAGCGTTTTTAATAGCAAATGATTGGTTGGCATACATTTCTTAAAGGGTATGTGAGGCTGGAGAAATCTTGATGTAGAGCGTTTTTCATCTTTAAAAACCAACTAAAAATGAATATTCAAACAACTTTTGCTTGAAAAAAATATCTAGCAACAACCAGAAGCCTTATCAAGTAACCGATTGATGTTGAAAAACGCTCTATGATGGAAATACCCAACTTTTTTCTCCACGTCAGCATCCCCGAGCAACGCTTAAATGTGATTGAGAATGGCATTGCCATAAAAAGCTACCCGGTTTCAACCGCCAAAAACGGAGCTGGCGAGCTTAAAAACTCTGGCTGCACCCCACGCGGCTGGCACACGATCCGCGCCAAAATTGGCGGGGGCGGGCCAATAGATGCCGTGTTCGTCGGCAGGAGGCCCACCGGCGAGAGGTACAGCGCACAGTTGGCCGGGAAATATCAGCAGCGTGACTGGATACTGACCCGGATACTCTGGCTAAGTGGGCTGGAGCCGGGCTTCAACCGTTACCGCGAGGTTGACACTGCCAGCCGTTACATCTATATTCATGGCAGCCCCGAGCATGGGGTCTACACCCCATTCCAATCCCACGGCTGCATCCGCATGACCAGCTCCGATGTCGTGGACCTGTTCGACAGGGTCGCAGCGGAAACGCGGGTCTTAATCGACGATAAGTAAGGTGCAATAGGCATAATACAGCGTTTTCAACTTCAAAGAGTTACTTGATAGTGGGTATGATAGCGTAGGTTATTCGGCTAACCTGAAGGGTTGACTGAATTTCAGCTTTAGATATATTTTGAAGATGAAAACGCTGTACATAAAGATTTTTCCATGCTTGATACTTACCCTTTTCATGAATGTATGCCAACCAATCGTTTAAGCGCATATAATAATGCACTTATGGGCTGCCCTCAACGCGGTAAGGGGCAATAGGTGTAAACCATAGTTCTAGCATGGCTTTTAGCTGCTCTACAAAAACCGCCCTATGTGCCATTACATTGCCGGGAGTCCCGATTTGCATTTATGTACAGCGTTTTTTCTTAACAAAGAGAAATAATAAAGGACACTCAATCAAACCATCCTGTGTGTCTGTGCTTTGCAAAATAATATAAATTAACAAGTAACTATTCGATATTAAAAACGCTGTATACCATGAATAAATTTTTAGCATACCCCGCGCTTGGCCTAATTGCCGTGGCCACAAGCAGTTTCGCTGTGGAGGATATCAAGCCAGGGCTGTGGAAGATATCCCTGGAATCGGGGGTGGCTGCCACGCCGGATTGGAAGCCCCAGCCTTTTGAGTTAAGTCAATGCCTGACCGCAGCCGACGCGCAAAACCCCGACCGGCTTTTGCTTGGCATGAGTTCTTCCGGTGCGACAGGCTGCGACTTCCTGAACCGGCAATATTCGGGCAATACGCTGACATTTGATGTCAGTTGTGCAGGCACCTTGGGAATCAAGGGACATGGACAGGTTACCTCCACCGCGACATCGCTGGATGGGTTTCTTAATGTGTCGGTGGGCGGGGAAGAAAAAGTCGACATGCAAAACCAGCTTCACGCCAGCTACCTAGGCGATTGCCCGACTACGGGCGGTGCTTTGTAAGCAGCAACTCTCCGTTTTGCCAGCCCCGTCATTTCGGCAGGGATGCCGAAATGACGGGGGACTTTTAGTAACTATTTGATGTAGAAAACGCTGTAAGTTATAATATAGCATCAATCCATCCGCCTGCCTGTCGGCGTTTTCCTCCCCCGCATTAAGCTTCCCGCAACCGGCGAACTCGCTGCGCCCCCCAACCGTCTGGACCGGCCCGGAATTGATTCCGGCAGACGCGGCTACCTTTATCTATCGACTAGGTGATTAATGTCTTTTTCCCAACTCGGCCTTAGCGCCGAATTGTTGCGTGCCGTTTCGGAACAGGGTTACGAACGACCCACCCCGGTGCAAAAACAAGCCATTCCCGTTGTTCTGAACGGGCAAGATTTGCTGGCAGGTGCCCAAACCGGCACTGGAAAAACCGCCGGCTTCACGCTCCCACTGTTGCAATTGCTCAATGAGACACCCAATGCCCCGGAAGCAAGGCGCATGGTTCGCGCACTGGTCTTAACCCCCACCCGCGAACTGGCGGCCCAGGTCCATGAGAGTGTGGTGACTTACGGAAGGTACCTGCCCCTTCGCGCCGCCGTGGTTTTCGGCGGAGTGGGCATAAACCCGCAAATCGACCGTCTGCGCAGAGGTGTGGATATACTGGTGGCGACCCCGGGGCGGCTGTTGGATCTGGTCGGCCAGCGGGCATTGGATCTTTCCCGCGTGGAAATATTGGTGCTGGATGAGGCAGACCGCATGTTGGACATGGGTTTCATCCACGATGTGCGGAGAATCATTAACCTACTGCCAAGAAAGCGGCAGAATTTGTTGTTTTCGGCAACCTTTTCCGACGAAATCCGCAGTCTCTCCGGCCAAATTCTCCATGCTCCGGTTATGATTGAGGTCGCCAAACGAAACGCGGCGACGGAACTTGTCAATCAATTGGTTTACGCAGTGGAGAAGGAAAGGAAACGCGAGCTTCTTTCCTTCCTGGTGGGCAGCGGAAGGTGGAAGCAAGTGCTGGTGTTCGTGCGCACCAAACATGGCGCTGACCGCCTGGCCCGGCAATTGGAACGCGATGGCATCAACACTGGGGTGCTGCATGGCGACAAAAGCCAAGGCGCACGCACCCAGGCTTTGGCGGGCTTCAAAAACGGCAAAGTAGAAGTATTAGTGGCCACCGATATCGCGGCGCGAGGGCTTGATATCGACCAGTTGCCGCATGTAGTCAACTATGAGTTGCCGAATATTCCAGAAGATTATGTCCACCGGATAGGGAGAACCGGGCGGGCCGGGGCGACTGGCGAGGCGGTGTCGCTGGTTTGCCTGGAGGAAATAAAATTGCTGGCAGCCATTGAACAGGTGTTGAACAAGGATATCCCCCGGTTGGTAGCGCCCGGTTTCGAGCCATCATTCTCCCTGAACACACGCAACCCGAACTTACCCCGGTCAGCCTTGCCGGGCAGAACCCAACAGACGGGCGATGGCCCATCCCGCCGTGGCCAACAAGCACCTCGCGGCCGCAAAAGCGGGGGCGGGAGTGCCGCTAAAGCAAAACAAGACGGCGGTCTAGGGCGCAGGCGCTAGCCCACCGCCATTAAGTTTAAGGATTTTCCGTTCGTTCTGAACCCTAGCGAAGGGGGGACAGAAAATCCCGCTCAACTTAAGGCGGGACATTTCTTACCAAAGGCTTAACTGTTCGCCCTGGGCTTGTCGAAGGGTGGACGGTTAGGCGATTCCTGATCAAGAACATCCCATCAAGAAGCTGTTGCAGCAGGATTTATTCTGCGGGCGTGGCTTTTTCTATCGCCAAACCCATGCAACTCATGATGTAATCAGTCACATTGTTGGCAGCCGCGTAGGTTTCCTTGGTGCCGCCGAAGATATCCTGATAGTCCTTGACGGCCTTTTCCAAATCGGCAGGCGATTTGACAGAGGCGAACTTGGTAAATGCCTCAAAGTAGCGCACGCGTTTAGGGTCGCCGGGAACGGGGGGGGCTTCCTCGGAAATGTTAGCCACGACACAGTCGGCTATATCCTCCGGTTTCAGCTTGTAATCCTTCAAATCGCTGTCATCCTTGAATTTTTCAGTAAGAACCTGTTTAAGATCCTGTTGCTCCTTGCTGTTGCCGCAGGCAGAAAGCAGCAAAACGGCAACAAGCACGATCATGATTTTTTTCATCGAATCAACCTAGTTGGATGTACTTTAGCAAAGAAATGCAAGGTAAAAAAAGATATTATGAAGGATAAACCACTCAACTTACTAGTACATAGAGTAAAAAATTATGGGATATGGAACTTGCTTTTCCCCCAACAGTCATACAATCAGTTCCTCCTCTTGGAGTCTTTGCATCGGTATGCAACTGACCCGTCTGTTGGCGGGTCTTTTTTTTCAATCCTATTACAGCGTTTTTAATATCGAAGAGTTACTAGTTGAGTTATATCATTCTGCAAAGCACAGACACACAGGATAGTTTGAATGATTGCTTGGCATACATTTATGAAAAGGGTATGTGAAATTGGAGAAATTTTTATGTACAGCATTTTTATATTAATAAAGGATAATAATAAAGGACGCTCAATTAAACCATGTTGTGTGTATTTGCCTTGCAATATCATATAACCTAAGAGTAATTCTTTTATATTAAAAATTCTATACCAATGAAGAACTTGTCAATAACAACAATAAACCAAATCAAGTATGCCTTGTTCATTGCCTGCCTAATCCCATTTGCTAAACTTCCAATCGCCTTTTTTACCAATACTTTTGGGCCAGACCCGATAGGAGATATTACCCACACAACGGGAATATGGGCGTTAAATTTATTAATCGCAACCTTGGCAATTAGTCCTTTGCGCAAGCTAACCCATTGGAATTGGTTAACTCGTTTGAGAAGAACCATTGCGCTTTATGCCTTCTTCTATGCCAGTTTGCACATGCTGGGTTACTTGCTTTTCGATCAATTATTCGATTGGACTGAAATCAACAAAGACATCACCAGACGCCCCTACATGATGGCAGGTTTCATTAGCTTCGCTTTGATGGTTCCATTGGCGATCACTTCGACTACGGCGATGATGAAGCGCATGGGAGGGCGGTACTGGATACTATTGCATCGACTGGCGTATCCAGTGGCCACGGCCGCTGTGCTGCATTACTTTTGGCTGGTAAAGCGGGATGTTACCAATCCATCAATTTATGCAATCATACTGCTTTTCTTGTTTTGCACACGCCTGACCCAAGCCAAGCAGTCATGGCGGGGCGTGGGGGGACAAAATCATTTGCGAACCGGTTAGTTTCAACTCGAAAACCCTTGTGACATGAGGCTGGACTGGATTGGACACCCACCAGTGGGCCAAATCAAGGTTTCGAAAACCGGCATAGGCCGAAAAAAATCCGCACCTACCGCTTGAATTAACTCCCTAGCGGGGCCATATCAGGACACATCGTTAACCCCCATACGAGGACCAAGATCATGGCATCACTTTACGAACCCTGGAACCTCTTGACACAATTGCAGAGGGAGTTGGAGCGCAAGCAAGAAATACACAACGGTATCCCGGAAGGCACAGCGGCCACTGCCGAATGGGTGCCTGCTGTGGACATCAAAGAAGAGGCAGAACGCTATATTCTATTGGCCGACCTGCCGGGCGTAAGCCCCAACTACATTGATGTGAGCATGGAAAACGGCATTCTAACCCTTAGTGGCAAACGGGAAACGGAGGCTAAAACCCAGCGCGAGGGCTACAAGCGCGTCGAGCGTTTGTACGGCAGTTTCCACCGCCGGTTTTCATTACCGGACACGGTTGACTCGGAGGGAATCACAGCCCGTTGCGCCAACGGCGTACTGGAAATTACCATTCCGAAAAAAACAGCGCCACAACCGAAGAAAATCGTAGTGGTCGGCGAAAGCTAAAAAAGCGCCGGACGGGATATTTTTGCCGTCCCGCCCGCCACGTTTTGTGCCGTGGCGGGCGGGCTGCCGAACACCAAACGACCAGGCTAAAAAACGCCCCGCACCCCAAGTTCCTCAAGTTTATTATAATAAGAACCTTGATTGCGGGGTGAGCGGAAATGAACCACAAAGACAAGCTTTTTTTCGATCAGGAGATGGCGGGGGTGCGTCCATTGAAAGGCGAAGCCCCCCAGCCGGTGCAACGGTCCCGTGAAAAGCCTGGACCAGGTACGCTATATCGGCGCGCAGCGGCACAACGCCCTGCCGAAAAAGATGATAATTTCCTCACCACTGGATTTGTTGAATTCGTCCATCCCCAGGAGGTGCTCAGTTTCAAGCGAAGCGGCATTCAAAATGGCGTTTTCCAAACTCTGCAACGCGGCGGCTACAGGATAGATGCAACGTTGGACTTGCACCTGATGACAGTGGAGGATGCCAGGGTTGAAGTGTTTGCCTTCATACGCGACTGCATCCGCTACGAGGTCCGCACGGCACTGATCAACCACGGCAAAGGCACAAGAAGCAAAGACAGCCGGGCAATGATCAAAAGCTACCTCGCCCGCTGGCTACCCCAATTCAAAGAGATCATGGCCTTCCACAGCGCACAGGGTTTCCATGGAGGAACTGGCGCGGTTTACCTGCTGTTGCGCAAATCTGAAAAAGCCAAGGATCGAGTGCGTGAAAGGCTCGGACTAAGCTCGGGCAAGCCGGAACCCCATTAGATTAAGGAAATTGGCTTGCCATCCACTCAGCCCCATGTAGCTTATCTGGACTCCGTCCGTGGCTTGGCCGCACTGGCGGTCATCGGCTCGCATTATGTGCGCGCTTATGATCTTCCCTGCCGTAGCGACTTTTGCGACCGACTGCTGACCTATTCTCCCTTGCATATTTGGTGGGATGGAGAAGCGGCGGTGTCCCTCTTTTTTGTGTTAAGCGGTTTGGTGCTTTCGCTGAAGCATTTCCGACTGACAACGACCCCTGACCTGTCAAACTACCATATCCTCGCCTTCATCTTGGGGCGAATCCTCAGAATCTGGCCGGCTTACCTGTTGGTTTTGGTCGTAAGTGCCTTGTTATATCAGCGATACCAGTGGTGCTTTGCAAATTTTCCCGCCACTGTGCCTAGGCAAAACGGCTGGCTATCCACTTTGTGGGGACAGCCTGCGGGATGGGCTGATTTTCTCAAAGACAGTTTCTTGCTGGGCATGAGGATGAAAATGGTATTCGTTCCGCAGGCTTGGACGCTGAGTATCGAATTAGCCCTGTCTTTGCTTGTGCCTGTCGGTATTTTGTTAGTTGCCAGAAGCACAACTTGGCTGGTGTTCTTTAGTTTGTTCGCCATTTTTCCCCTAGGCGTATCCGCTTTTCTATTCCATTTCATGCTCGGGATAGTGATGGCCAAGCACAAGCATACGCTTTCCCTATGGCTGCGCTCCAACCGCGTTTACAAGCGTTTGGCTTGGTTGTCCGGGCTATTTTTGTACACCATGGGCGAGACTTCCGACGATTGGGTCAGCCCCGATGCCATCGGCTGGCTGACTGGCCTAGGCGCAGGTGTATTGTTAGCATCTGTGATTGCATCGGAAAAATCCCAGCGAATACTGTCTTTACCGATCCTGCGCTATCTCGGAAAGATTTCCTATAGTATATATCTCATCCATTTTGCGGTGCTGATCAATGCTACGCCATGGTTCCTGCGCCAGCTTAATGCATCCGACGATGAGTTCTTGTTTGCTTGGTGGCTAGGATTCGTTTCGACCATAGCCTGCTCCGTTTGCCTCGCAGCACTCTCTTACCGCTTTGTCGAGGTTCCCAGCATGGCATTGGGAAAGCGATTGGGGAGGGCGGTAGCGGCTGGTGGTTTTTTGTCCAACTGCCGGATTTAGGAGCAACCGCCGCAAGCCTCTTCGACCACCAGCCACTCACCACTCGTACCAACAGGACTGCTATGAATACCGTTGACCTACCCGCCCTAAACAACAAATTCGGCATAGACGGCCATTTGAGTTTTCGCAGAGGCCCCGGCGGGCTGGCAATCGCCGAAATCAGCAACCTACACGCCAGTGCCACCCTCTTCCTGCACGGTGCCCATCTGGCAAGTTGGACACCACGCAAACAGCAACCGGTTATTTGGCTGTCGCCCTTGGCGCAATTTAACGCGGGCAAGCCGATACGCGGCGGGGTGCCCATCTGCTGGCCTTGGTTCGCATCGCATCCCACCGAGCCAGGCTACCCCTTCCATGGGCCTGCCCGCACCTCGCTTTGGGAAGTGGCCAATACAGCCCAGTTGGATGACGGCACTACTTTCATCGCCTTACGCCTGCCGCCAAGAGCAGCCAGCCAAACCGTCTGGCCGCATCCGACACCTGTGGAGGTTCGGTTTACCCTGGGCAACACCTTGGAAATCGAACTGGCCACCCGCAACGAGGGTTTGCAACCTGTCGTCATCGGCCAGGCGTTGCACACCTATTTTCGAGTGGGCGATATCAGGCAAATTTCTATCCAAGGCTTGGACGGCTGTACTTACATCGACAAACTTGAAGATGGACAGCGCAAAAAACAGCAGGGACCGATCACCATAGCCGCCGAGATAGATCGCATTTACCTGGATTCCGGCACCGACTGTCAAATCGACGATCCCAGTTTAAACCGCCGCATCCGTATCAGTAAAAAAGGCAGCCACTCCACCATCGTCTGGAACCCGTGGTCCGCTAAGGCCTCGGCAATGGCCGATATGGACGAGGGTTGCCATGCCAATATGGTCTGTGTTGAAACTGCCAACGCCGCCGATGATGTGGTGGCCATCGCTCCCAGGGAAGAGTATAAGCTGTGGGTCAGGTATAGCGTGGAAGCCGGGTGCGATTAAAAGTGATGCTGGAGTGCAAGGCCTGCCTTGCGAGGGCATCTAAAGGCAAGGCAGGCCTTGCACTCCCGGTATAAATTCAAAGACTGCTGGTTCGTCTGCATCACTTTTAATTGCACCCGTGGAAGCCATGTAGCGCCAGCAATTCCCATTTGGCATACATGGGGATGTCTCCAAACAAATTTCTCTTGTTCTTGGCGGCAAATGGAAGCACAATCTTATCCAACAAAGTTAGAGATAAGAATATGCGCCGCTGTTCCTTCCATCATTGTACGCCTTTATTTCTTCTGGCACTCTTAGCAGGTTTGTCCGCCCCGCAGCAGGCAAGGGCAAGTTGCGGGCAAAAAGCTGCGCGGCTGGTGACACTGCAAGGTGCGCTGGATATCCAGGAGCAGGGGCCGGAAAAATGGAAGCCTGTGTCGCCCGAACGAGACTTTTGCCCCGGTGACAGGATACACACCCGCCCGCAAAGCCGTGCCACCGTGGAATTGAACAACAAGACGGTCATCTCTCTAGACCAACAAACCACCATCGTGTTTTCCGGCCTGCAAAACAGAGCCCCTTCCTGGCTGGACTTGCTCAAAGGCATCATGTATGTGCGCAGCCGGACGCCTAGCTCGTTGGATGTCCGCACCCATTATGTCAATGCCACCATCCGGGGCACTGAATTCCTTGTTTCAGCCGATGACGGGCAAAGCCAGGTCACTGTGTTGGAAGGCACGGTGGAATCATCCAACGACAAGGGAAGCGTCACGCTGACCGGCGGGCAGGCTGCCGTCGCCAAGGCAGGCCAGGCACCTGTGCGCAAACTGCTCGTTTCTCCACAAGACGCCGTGCAATGGGCGCTGTACTACCCGCCGATCATCGACTTGCAAAGCCTGCGGCAGAATGCTTCCGATCCAGCCGTAAAACAGGCTCTCTCACGCTACCTTGATGGCGACAGTCTGGGCGCGTTGGCAACCCTGGATTCTGCCGGAAACCCCGACAAAATTCTACGCGCTGGCTTGCTGATTGGCATGGGCAGGGTGGAAGAGGCCCGGCCACTATTGGAAGGCATAGGCAACACCGACCCCCGCCTAGCCGAGGTTCTGGCTTTGCAAGCCATCACCGCCTTGGCTCATAACGACAAAGCCAGAGCCTTGAAGCTAGCGCAACAATCGGCTGAACTGCAACCCCAATCGCCGGTAGCCTGGACCGCACTGTCCTATGCCCGGCAGGCCGATTTCCAATTGGATGCCGCTCTGCAAGCGGCGACCCAGGCCGCAAGCTTGGCCCCGGATAACGGTTTGGCCCGCGCCCGCGAGGCCGAATTGCTCTCCTCCTTAGGCCGACGTGAAGAAGCGCGGGAGGCGGCGGAGGCGGCCACACGAATCAATCCACGCTTGGCACGGGCATGGGCGGTGCTAGGCTACGCCCAATTGACTGAAATGGATTATGCCGAGGCGGCCAAGACATTTCGCCTAGCCATTGACCTAGACAATGCCGACCCCCTGCCCCGCTTCGGCCTGGGACTCGCAAAAATCCGTGCGGGTGACTTGGAGGCAGGCACCGCCGATTTGGAAATCGCCACCAACCTAGACCCCAATAATGCCCTAAACCGCAGTTATCTGGGCAAAGCCTATTACGAACAGAAAAATAGCAAGGTTGCGGCGACGGAATTTGACTTGGCAAAACAGCTAGACCCCAAAGACCCGACACCTTGGTTTTATGGTGCCATCAAAAAACAGACCGAGAACCGGGAAGTCGAAGCCGTGCAAGACATGCGGAAAGCCATTGAACTGAACGGCAACCGGGCCGTTTACCGTTCCAAGCTGTTGCTGGATGACGACCTCGCCGCACGGGGTTCGGCCTTGGGCCGCATCTACAACCAATTGGGATTTCAACGGCTGGGGCAATTGGAAGCCTTCAATGCGCTTGAATCCGACCCGTCCGACTACACTTCGCACCGCCTACTCTCCGACTCATTACTGAATGTCCCGCGGCAAGATGTGGCCCGTGTCAGTGCCTTGCTACAGTCCCAAATGCTGCAACCGATCAACATCACTCCGCTGCAGCCGCAACAAGCGGAAAGGAATCTGCTGACCGTCTCTGGACTAGGGCCAACCGATCCCTCGATGAACGAATTCAACCCCTTGTTTGCCCGCAACCAAGTTTCCCTGCTCCCTTCGGCCACCGTCGGCAGTTTCAACACCTATGGCAATGAAACGGTGTTATCGGGCATTTACAACAACCTGTCAGGCAGCCTGGGACAAATGCATTACGCCACCTCGGGCTTTCGCAAAAACGATGACATTGACCAAAATCTCTACACGGCTTATCTACAGGCCCAAGTGGTGCCAAATTTCAACGTCATGGCCGAATACCGGCACAGGGAAACCGAAAACGGCTTCCTCCCCCTGCAATTCGCACCCACGGCGACCGAAATGGCAGAACAAAATACCTACCGAAACCACGAAACCTCCAATACTTATCGAATAGGCAGCCGTTGGTCACCCACTTTGTCTTCCAATTTACTGACTACCTTCGCCTATCAGGACGATAACCAACAAGTTAATTCCAGTCCAGCCCCTGGTGTCCAGACCAACACTCCACTGGGCTGGCATTCCTATAGCGGCGAAATGCAATACGTTTACCGCCACGAGTGGTTTGACTCTGTCGTCGGGCTTGGCCATATTGAGACAAATGGACAACTCAACACCCTGACTGGTATCAACCTGCTGATTCCGTCCCCGGTGCCTGGAGCGGCAGCTATTGCCATTCAACAAAATCGATTTAACTCCACAGACCAGCATAGGGTCGAAACCAACGGGTATGCCTATTTCCACACCCGCTTTCCCGACCGCATGACATGGACCTTGGGCTTGGGGGTCGACTCCCTCAAACTAGACGCACAACAGGTGGATTTGACAAAAGTCAATCCAAAAGCAGGCCTAACTTGGCAGATTTTTGACGGAACTGCCTTGCGTTTGGGTTATTTTAAGACCCTACGCCAGGTTAGAATTGGGGAGCAAACCTTGGAACCCGTGCAAATTTCAGGCTTCAATCAATTGTATGATGATCCCTTGGGTACTAGGGCCACCCGTTATGGTTTCGCATTGGATCAACATATCAACTCGCAGGCTTCGGCGGGTCTAGAAATTAGCCAGCGCGATCTGGCTGTTCCCTATTATTCCTCTGGCAGCAGCAACCAAACCGGCAACCTCTCTTGGAGGGAGCAGCTCTATCATGGGTATTTTTATTGGATGCCCACCGACAGGATAAGTGCACATTTAGATTATACCTACGAAGACTTTTTTGACCGTGATTTTGTTGGAAATCAGCCGCCAAGCACCCGAACCCATACCCTGCCCCTGACTTTGTCTTATTTCGACCCGATTGGCTGGTTTAGCCAAGTGACAACAACCTATATTAACCAGCAGGTTTATGTCAATGACGCAGCAGGATACGAGCAGGAGGGCTTCACCCTAGTCGATACCTCCATCGGCTACCGCTTGCCGCAACGCCTGGGTATCATCCAGTTCGATATACGCAATTTATTCGACCATAGTTTCCGCTACCAGAGTAACTATTTGCGCTCCCAAGTCTATGAACAGGCACCCTTTTTTCCGAGTCGCGCATTCTATGGCCGTATCACACTATCCTTCTAAGCGAAGATTAACGTCAAGTTGGATAGACAACCCCCCTACAGCACTAGTTGTATGGGCCATTAAACCAGCCAACATAAACCCGTAATTGAGACGGGTGAAACCCTTTTTTAAACACACTTAATCAGGATTGTTAAAATGTTGAATATAGTCTCGCACAAATGCAAAATTGTCTTTTCATCCCTTGCCTTTACTCTTGCCTTAACTGCCCCTGGAATAAGCTACGCCGATGGCGGTTTTAAATCTAAGGGTCGTGATGAAGACTTCAGCAAAGGCATAGCGAACATTCTGCAAAAAGATGATGTCAGGGTTATTCTACTGATTGATTCCAAAGGCAATGTCAGGGCACTTAGTGCTCATAATAACGTAACAAAGGATGGTACGACAAAGCTTCCTCCGGGTAAAGAGCTGATACCCTGCGATTCCACAACAGACAAGAATTGCACAGCAAGTAGTGCTCCTCCAACTAACAGCTTTAACCTTGCAGTAAAGCTTTATCAGCCAGTAGCGCCTGACCCGTGCCTACTATTCAACCTTGGCGGTTCTTTGGTCAATATCTGTTGGTAAGTAGGCGTTCATAAGTATTTGGCCACCTACTTACTCCCGTATCACTCTAAAATAGTTGATTGGTAGGATGGGCAAAGGCCGTCAGGCCGTGCCCATCAAACCGCGCCGCCCAAGATGGGCACGGCCCCAAAGGGCCTTTGCCCATCCTTCTACACTTTGTCCAATTCTGTAGTAATAAGGGAATAATGTTTCAAGCTACAGCGTTTTTAATATCGAAGAGTTACTTGTTAAGTTATATCATTTTGCAAAGCAATTCAAACGCAGGATGGTTTGATTGGGTGCCCTTTATTATTTTTCTTTGTTAACCGAATAACCTGCGCTATGATACCCACTACCAAGTAACTCTTTGATGTTGAAAATGCTGTAATATGAAAATCGCCATCATCGGCACCGGACGAGTCGGCTCCACCCTAGCCTATTGTTTGGTTCTCAAACAACTTTGTGACCATCTGGTGATTGCCGGACGTACGAGTAAGAAAGCGCAAGGAGACGCGCTAGATTTGCAACACACTCTGGCCTTTTGCCCGCGGCCTATGCGCATCGAAGCCTGTACCAACGGCGAGGTTAAAGACTGCGACATTGTCGTCATCACGGCCTCGACACCAATGGACGCGAAGATGTCTGACCGACTAGAACTTGGCTTAAAAAACGTCGCCCTGTTTCGGGAACTCATCCCGGTATTATCCGGCAATAATCCCGACGCGCTATTTGTCATCCTCAGTAACCCGGTGGAGGTGCTGACCTATGCCGTGGTCAAATTGACTGGGCTTCCGCCCCACAGGGTCATGGGCGTGGGAACCTTGGTGGACTCGGCGCGCTACCGCTTCCTGCTATCGAAGGAATTGCTCATCCACCCCGACGACCTGCGCACCTATGTGCTGGGTGAACATGGGCCGCATCAATTTCCGGTGTTGGGCAATGCCCAAGCCGGCGGGGAACTCATAGGCGACACGCCTTACCACAGGCAGCTTTTTGACCAAGTGATAGCAGCCGGTTTCGAAGTCTATCATCTGAAGGGATACACTAACCATGCCATTGCCACCGCCGCCAGCATGGTGCTTGAATCCATCCTATTAGACGAAAATCGCACCATGCCATTGGCCATCCGCTTCGACGATTGGATGGGCATCACCGATAATTGCTTAAACATCCCGGTGGTGGTCGGGCGCAGCGGTGTCATCCGCACTCTCCAACCAGAACTTAACGAACATGAGCGGCAAGATTTGCTGGCCGCATCCTCGGCGGTTAAAAATGCGCTTGGCGCACTGCTACCGGACATGTTGGGGAAGCCTACATAGAGTCCTCACTGTCATCGAATGCCCCCTCCCACTTGGCGATGACCACAGTGGCCACGGCGTTGCCAATCAGGTTGGTGATGGCGCGGGCCTCGGACATAAACCGGTCCACTCCCAGCAACAAGGCCAAGCCCGCAACCGGCAACACATCCATTGACGAAAGGGTTGCCGCCAATGTGATAAATCCCCCACCAGTGACCGCTGCCGCGCCCTTGGAAGTTAGCAGAAGCACCGCCAGAAGAGTCAACTGCTGGACCAGACTCAGATCGATATTGGTGGCCTGCGCTATGAATACTGCGGCCATGGTCAGGTAGATTGAGGTGCCATCCAAGTTAAATGAGTAACCTGTGGGGATGACCAAACCCACCACTGGCTTTGCACAACCAAAGGTTTGCAGCTTTGCCAGCAGGCCCGGCAGCGCCGCTTCCGATGAAGAGGTGGACAGCACCACCCACAGTTCGTCCTTGATATGCTTAATAAGCTGCCACAGGCTAAAGCCACTGAAGCGGGCGATCAACCCCAGCACCACGACGACGAACAAAGCGCACGTGAGATATACCCCGCCCATCAGCTTGCCCAGCGACAACAGCGCCCCAGACCCATACTTGCCCACGGTGAAACCCATGGCACCGAAAGCGCCTAACGGAGCCAAGCGCATAATCATGGCTATCATATTGAAAAAAATCGCGGACAAGCGTTCCAGCAAATCATACACTGGCCTACCGCGAACGTCTTGCGCACCTAGCGCCCAACCAAATAGTACAGAAAACAGTAGCACTTGCAGTATCTCATTCTTGGCAAACGCATCGACCACACTATTTGGAATAATGTTGAGCAGAAAATCAACCGTGCCCATCGCCTTTGCCCCGGCGGTGTAACTTGACACGGCTCCGGCATCCAGGGTTTTGGGGTCTATGTTCATTCCAGCGCCCGGTTGCCAGAGGTTGACGACAATCAGTCCAATCAGCAATGCGAACGAGGAAACGACTTCAAAGTACAGTAAAGCCTTCAATCCGACCCTGCCCACCTTGCGCATGTCGCCGGTGTGGGCAATCCCCAAGGAAACGGTGAAAAAAATGATGGGGGCGATAAGCATCTTGACCAGTTTGATGAAGCCATCGCCCAAGGGCTTGAGCTTCGCGCCAAACTCTGGCCACAGCAAACCGACGGACACCCCTAAAATCACGCCGACAATGACTTGAAAGTAGAGGGTTTGGTAGAAGGGACCGGTTTTGACGGAATGGCTCATGGCTGTCATTCATTTGCTCTTAAGGTCGTGTAATGGCAAGAGCGCCGGGGGGCGACTTGCCGACATAGATGGCGGCCATATCTGGCGTCGCCATTGGGTTTGCAGCATTGCTACGGGCGGTTTTTGCATAGAACTGGATTGGACCGTCATCGGGGAACTCGCCTGACAATGCCTCAAAGGCATCCGCCGCAGCTTGCCACTCCCCAGCCTTGAACTGCGCCAGGGCATTGGCAAACCGGGCTATCATATCAATTAAGCGCGGATCAGACTCTGCAATGGGAGCAATCAACTCATGCACATTCACCGGATGGGCTTTGCCCGCCAGCATGAAACTGCCCATTGGTCTGGAAACAAACCCGGCGACTCCTTCGATTAACGGCAGAGAAACCAGAATACGGGTTCCCAGCAGTTTATTGAGGCCTTCCAAGCGGGCGGATGTGTTCACCGTATCACCCACAGCCCGATAAGCGGCATTTTCTTTGCCCCCGACGAAACCGACGCGCATTTCGCCGCAATGCAAGCCCATACGGATGGGAAGCCTGACTTGGCATTTCAGTTGGAAATCATCCACAGCGCGTAAAATTTCCAAAGCAGCGCGTAGAGCGTCAATGCGAATGTCGGTTTGCCGGGTAGGAACCGTCCAGATCGCCATCATGGCATCACCGGTCACATCGGAAACCCAGCCACCATTCTGCCTGACGACAGGAAACAGGGTGCCATAGTAATCGTTCATCAACTCGCCAAGATCCATGGGATTCATTTTTTCCGCCAAGGATGTGTACTGGCCGGCATCAGTGGCGAGGCAGACACCAAAAGAAACTTTGCTTTCCCAATGGTCATCATCATCGGAATCTTTGGACCGGGTAGTGGCCTCGTCAGGGATGAAACGGTCTATGACCGAATGGATTTTCCGGTTTTCCAGAGACCTCGTAACATAGTTGCCTATTAAACAACTGATCATCGCCAAGGGAGTGCCCCAAAAAAATGGCAATATTAACGGTAGCCAGAGTGACAATTGTCTGAATAACCAGTAAGCGGCGGCAAAATAAGCAAGCGCTAGCAGCGCAATGAAAGACAAGCCCACGCGCAATTTCTTCGAAGACAGCCAGCCGAGCAGGCTCCCCCAAATAAACAGCCAAACAAATTGGCCCCAGCGGTCGAAAACCGGATGTATGTCGTCATGCTCAAGCAGATTAGCAATGGCTGTCGCGGCGAGTTCCAACGAACTCACCGGGGAGTAGGGGGAAAAGAAAATGTTTTCGGACTTATCGGACTGGAAGTCCTCGTCAAAACCAACCAAGACCACTTTGCCGCGCAAATCAGGTTGGGGCCTGCCCTCCTCTGGCTGAAGCAGACTATGGTAGGAAATTCGGGAGATTGCCCCCTCCGCTCCATAGTGGTTGAAATAGAGGTTCTTTGCTCCGGGTAGTGTTTCCAGTAGAGAATCTAATGGTGCTCGCTGGGCATCAGGCAAGGCTATCCCGCGCAATCGCCGCAGCGTCCGCTCGAGCATCTGAGGCCTGCGCTCGAACAGACTTTCCAATCCGCTGAGAAACGGCGCATAGGCAGACATAGGCCGGTTCGGCAAGGGCGCACCCTGGTTAGTGGGTTCGCCATCCGGCAACAAGCTCTCCAATTCGCCACCGAGCTTTTTTGCGACGAATAGGCGCAGCATAACCAAAGGGAAGGTGGGGCGTTCGCCGCTTGCCCCATAACGGATCAGAAACCGGTCAGTCTCCTCGCCTTGTGCCAGCAGAAACGGAGCTGTCGCCAATGCGGATTGGGCAAGCACACTCGGCGGCTCCTCCAGCGTTTCAACATACGCATCGCCTTGCAGGTATTTCAACCTCAGGTAATTTGTCAAAACTACCGTGCCGGAATCACGCATGGCGGCTGCCATTGCCTCATCGTCTTGGGGCTGAGGGGTGCTGAAAAAAATATTAAACCCGATCAACTCCGCCCCGGCGGCTTGCAAACGCCTGATTAACTCGGCATGAAGCCGTCGCGGCCATTGCTCGGGATTGTCCGAAACGGACAGTTCCCTTGCCGATTCACGGTCTATGCTGACAATCGCCACATCGGCGGGAGGACGATGCTCTCCGCGCAAGGCAAACAGCAAGCCAAGACCAATTTTTTCCTCCAGCAAAGAAAAATAGGGCGCGAGACTCAGCAAAGCCACGCCTAGCCCTAGGACTATGCCTAACACACCCCGTTTGGTTCGCCAGCCTCTCCAGAACCCTCTCATGTGTTTTGCCGCACCCTAAAGAAACGGTCAAAATTCCTCGAAAATGGTGAATATTTCACAGATTTTTTTTTCTCCTGTTGTTACGCTGATTTGGCACTAGCATACAGCAGCCGTCAATCTGGTTGCTGCCTTAATACGCAAGAAGATTCAAACTGGCGGAAATATGAACGCATCATTATCGACAAACATTGAATATAAAACGGTAACTATCTTTCCCACGTTCGAAAAAGTTCACGCGCTGCTGGCCGATATCCATCTCTATCTTTTTGGACCCCGAGGCGAGCTAATCAAGGAACGAGCTATCCGGCGGGGCAAGGCGACGCTCTCCGCAACCGAGGAAGAATGGCGCAATGGGCTAATCGTACTCGCTCCACAACTCGAAATGTTGCTTGACAAACCCCTAACGTTGGAAGCGGTGCGGGGACACCATGTTTTTGAAACCGTATTGGGCTTTGAAAACACCCGATCGAGTTACGAACTGCCTCCCGTACCAGAAGCCATATGGCGCTGGTGGCTGGTCCATAGCTTGTGGAAAAGCGTGGACGTCATCTCAGCCAAAAAATCCAGATTGTCGATATGGTAAAACCTTGCCGCCCCTCTATTCAATGCCTGACGAGCTTTTTTGCGCGGACTCTAAGGAAAACGGGTGCTATTAAAAGTGATGCGGGAGTGCAAGGCCTGCCTTGCGAGGGCATCTAAAGGCAAGGCAGGCCTTGCACTCCCGGTATAAACTCAAAGACTGCCCGGTTCGTCTGCATCACATTTAATCGCACCCCAAGGAAAACATGCTGCGCCCTCATCTCTTGCAAAACCCAGCAGAATGCTATAGTTTAGCCGGTATACAAAAAGGCTGGGGGTGCTCGGGCGTTTGTTCCGGGCTGAGAGACACCCTTCGAACCTGATTCCGGTTAATACCGGCGTAGGAAAGCCGTTTCGAGTTGAATCGCAATCGAAGCCGAAGCACTGTCTCACGGGCGCCCCCTTTTTCCATCTACCCATACCGGGAGAAAGCGATGAGCGCAGTTCCAAAACAAATATTCCATGAGGCGGTAACCGCCAAAAAAGCCTCAATCCAGCAGTTTACAGGTTCGGAGAAAATATACGTCGAAGGCTCAAGCCCCGATGTCCGTGTCCCCCTGCGCAAGGTCTCCCAATCGGACACACCGGCCAGCTTTGGCGCGGAAAAAAATCCCCCGGTATATGTTTATGACACCTCCGGCCCTTATACCGATCCGACGGTCTCCATTGATCTTCGTCTGGGCCTTCCCTCCTTGCGCGAAGCCTGGGTCGAGTCGCGTGGCGACACTGAATCGCTCAGCGGCCCTAGCTCTGCCTATGGCCATGAGCGCCAGCACGACCCCAAATCGACCGATATGCGTTTCGAGCATATCCGCAAGCCGCGCCGCGCCAAGGCGGGGGCCAACGTCACCCAGATGCATTATGCCAGAAAGGGGATCATTACCCCGGAAATGGAATTCATCAGCATCCGCGAGAACCAGAAACTGGCAACGGCCAGCGAACTTTACAATTTCCAGCATCCCGGCGAGTCCTTCGGCGCGTCCATCCCGAAAATCATCACCCCGGAATTCGTCCGCGATGAAGTGGCGCGGGGCAGGGCAATCATCCCCAACAACATCAACCACCCCGAATCCGAGCCGATGATCATCGGACGGAATTTTTTGGTCAAAATTAACTGCAACCTCGGCAACTCGGCGGTCACCTCCTCGATTGAAGAAGAGGTGGAAAAAATGCTCTGGTCCATCCGCTGGGGCGGCGATACCGTGATGGACCTGTCCACCGGCAAAAACATCCACGAAACCCGCGAATGGATCATCCGCAACTCGCCGGTACCCATAGGCACCGTGCCGATTTACCAAGCCTTGGAAAAGGTCAATGGCAAGGCTGAGGAGCTTACTTGGGAAATCTTCCGCGACACGCTGATAGAACAGGCCGAGCAGGGCGTGGACTATTTCACCATCCATGCCGGCGTGCGCTTGGCCCATATTCCATTGAGCGCCAAGCGCGTCACCGGCATCGTCAGCCGGGGCGGGTCCATCATGGCAAAATGGTGCCTGGCCCATCACAAGGAAAGTTTCCTCTACACCCATTTCGAAGACATCTGCGAGATCATGAAAGCTTACGATGTGGCTTTCTCGCTGGGTGACGGCCTGCGCCCCGGCTCGATTGCCGATGCCAACGACGAGGCCCAGTTTGCCGAACTGCGCACCTTGGGCGAATTGACGAAAATCGCCTGGAAGCACGATGTGCAAACCATGATCGAAGGCCCGGGCCATGTGCCCATGCACATGATCAAAGCCAATATGGACGAGCAATTGAAGCACTGCGACGAAGCCCCGTTCTATACGCTAGGGCCGCTGACCACCGACATCGCCCCCGGTTACGACCACATCACCTCCGCCATCGGCGCGGCGATGATAGGCTGGTACGGCACTGCGATGCTGTGCTATGTCACGCCTAAAGAGCATTTGGGGCTGCCCAACAAGCAAGACGTGCGCGACGGCATCATCGCCTACAAAATCGCCGCCCACGCCGCCGACCTCGCCAAGGGCCACCCCGGCGCACAGGCGCGTGACAATGCCTTGTCAAAAGCCCGCTTCGAGTTCCGCTGGCAAGACCAATTCAACCTGTCGCTGGACCCGGAAAAGGCGGTGGAATTCCATGACGAAACCCTGCCGCAGGAAGGCGCGAAGCAAGCCCATTTCTGTTCCATGTGCGGCCCGCACTTCTGCTCGATGCGCATTACCCAGGACGTGCGCGACTATGCCAAATCCCATCATTTGAGCGAGGAGGAGGCGTTGGAAAAAGGCATGGAGGAAATGTCAGAGGAGTTTTTGAAGGCGGGTGCGCAGGTTTACCAGAAGCTTTGACTGTAGGGTGCGCTGAGCGTAGCGAAGCGCACCAATGGGACGGCAAAGAGAAACAATGCTGTTCGTAGGAGCGGATTCAGAATCCGCCCCTACCACACCCCAATACTGTTGAATTAATATCTGATGTTACGTAGTCATTGCTAGAGGATGGCAACTTGTGGAGTGCGGCGACTCGTCGCCGCTGGACGCAAAAGGCGGCGACGAGTCGCCGCACTCCACAACATCAGGGCTACAGCCTACACGGTTGCGTAACATCAGTTAATATTTTCCCCGTCATTCCGGCAGGGATTGCCGGAATGACGGGTTATATTTCATGTTTTGGCTTAAACTGAGAATTACTGCATCCCTGTAGCCTAGATTCTGGCAGTCCATGCCGGAATGACGACTATGTCAACAGTATTGCTATCACACCCACACTTGAAAGCAGCAAAGATTGAGATCAAGCTATGCAAGCCATTGAGCTAGAGGGCATCATCGACAACCAGCATGAAATACGTTTGAAACTGCCAGAGCAAGCACGGGCGGGTCGAGCGAGGGTCATTATTTTGTATGATGAAAATGAAACATCCAAAACGGCTGGAAATCTAGATGCTTTTCTAGCCGCCTTGCCACATAATCAGACTGGACGAAGCCATACTTATATTTTGCGCCAAGTTCAAGAGGAAAGGGACAGTTGGCAGGACGGGCCGTGACAAAAACTTATCTGGACTCCTGCATGGTCATTGACTTGGTAGAAGGCAATATCCAGCAGCAATCGTTAATAAGCCGCCATCTTGTTGGCAAATGGATTTGTAGCAGTGAATTGGTACGGTTAGAATCCCGCATCAAAGCGTTGCGAGAGAACCGTCAGGACTTTCTCAAAACTTACGATGACTATTTCTCCCAATGCCAATTAGTGCCGTTTGGCCGGACTGTGTTTGAAAAGGCAACGGAATTACGTCTAATCTATCGCCTGAAAACCCCGGACGCATTGCATTTGGCGGCAGCGTTGCAAGGAGCTTACGAGGAGTTTTTGACTAACGATTTGCAATTGGCAAAGGCCGCGAGTGGGCAAATCAGGGTTGTGGATTGGGATGCGTTGAATAAACCAAATATATGGAGCTAATGATGTGTCACCGTGATCTTCTGCTAGGGATTCACCACCGTTTGGATGCGCTCCGGCAAGCCCGTAAGCTTTATGCTCCAAAACTTGCCCCAGAATTTAACGCCATTGGCTTGTTTGGCCCGAACGAGTTGCGTTTGTCGCAACTATTGAAAGAACTGCTTTCGCCCACCGGTTCACACGCCCAAGGCTCGATTTTTCTTGAGTTATTTCTGCAATTCTTTGAGTTGGAAAAATTCCTGCCTTTGGCCGATAGGGCTATAGTCAGCACTGAAAAAAACGACTGACCACCACGATGGGCGGATGGATGTTCATCTCAATTTTGGTTTAGCGGCCATAACCATCGAAAACAAGCCAAGGGCTGGTGATCAGAAATATCAATGTACGCGTTATTTGGCACAATTGGCACACAGCCACCCACGCTTGAATTGCCTAATCTGGGTAAGCCACCTTCACCCGATAGTATTTCTGAGGTTGACAGGAAACAGGCAGAAAATGACGGACGCTTCATAGCCATTGGCTATCCGCAACTCATTGACTGGCTAAAAGACTGCCGCCGGGAATGCCAAGCCGACAGGGTAAACACTTTTCTCAATGAATTTATCGACTATATCCAAAAACAATTTGTGGGGATTGAAATGGCTGAAATGCAAGAAGTTGTCAATATTGCGCTGGAAAGGCGTGAGACGCTGGAAGCCGCTTTGGAAATTGCCAATACGAGAGATCAAATCCACAGCGTTTTACTTGATCAGCTTCAACAAGAATTAAATGATAGGGCAGATGCACTTGGCTGGACACTGGAATGGGTTATACCTCAACACCGATGCATCAAATTCTGGCATCCACAAGCTGGTTTATATTTTGTTATTTTTGAATTTTCTACGCAACGCCACTCGGGGTTTTCTTACAGTATCTGTAAAAACAATACGACATTACCTGACTTGCCGGATGTACGCAAGTGCTTAAATCAGAATATCTTTCATACTGATGGGAAAACAAGGTGGTATCATTGGTACAGGAACTTCTCCGCCCCCTACGATGATTGGAGTATAAACACACAACCTTGGCTCGACATTCAAAGCGGCGCAATGGCTGAGATGATTATGGAAAAAACCCAAGCCATTTACACGGCTTTGGGCGATGCCAATCTACTAGGCCAACTCAGTGGCAACGCGGCACCACCTCAAAACCCGCCCGCACCCTGAGTCAAAGGCATGAAACCTTCGGTTTATCTCGAAACCACCATTCCAAGTTATCTCACTGCCTGGAGAAGCCCTGAGTTGGTGATGGCCGCCAACCAAGAAACGACGCGTAGTTGGTGGGATACCGCCCGCCCGAAATTTGAGATTTTCATCTCCGTTCTGGTATTTGATGAAGCGAGTAGCGGCGATCCAGAAGCGGTTAAGCGCAGGCTGGCGATAATAAATGATATACCGGCCCTAGATATTTCCGAACAGGCTGAAGAGTTGGCGGCGCGGTTGCTTGCCGCTGCCGCTTTACCCGCAAAGGCAAAAGCTGACGCGCTGCATATTGCCATCGCCACCGTACATGGCATGGACTATATGTTGACTTGGAATTGCAAGCACATCGCCAATGCAGCGATGCGCTTAAAAATTGAATCCATATGCAAATCATCTGGATACGAACCACCTATTATATGCACCCCGCTTGAGCTAATGGAGGACTAAACCATGTGGAAAGACGCTATCGTCGAAGAAATTCATCGCATCAGAGACGAACATGCGAAGAAATTTAACTACGACCTCCACGCAATTTGTGAAGACCTGCGAAAAAAGCAGTCAACTGCTAATATCAAGTTAGTCTCGCGCCCGCCCCGCAAACCAACCATTCAAGATGTCGCCTAAGTCAATAGACATTATCGGAAACCTAGCTTGTGGTCGCGCCTCTGCTGCATCGGAAAATGGTTTCTGATAAGGTCTAATAATCGAGCATTTGATGTTAAAAACGCTGTAAGAGGACCGGATCATGAGCATCCCCCCCGCGACCGCATTTAGTTTTGCTGATTACCTAGCTTGGGAGGACGGGCAACTGGAAAAGCACGAGTTTGTGCGGGGCGAATACCTTGCGATGGCCGGGGCGAGGCGTATCTACGTCACGGTATCCGGCAATCTGTTCGCAGGCTTCAAAATCCACCTGCGCGGAACCCCTTGCCGGACCTACATGGCGGACATGAAGCTGCGGGTGGAGGCCGCCGACAGCGGTTTTTACCCTGATGTGATGGTCAGTTGCGATGCCCGCGACTATACCGCCGACCTCTATTTGCGCCATGCCGTGCTAGTGGTCGAAGTCCTTTCCGACAGCACCGCCGCCTATGACCGGGGCGACAAATTTGCAGACTACCGCAAATTGCCCAGCCTGCAAGAATACGCTATCGTGGACATCGCCGCCCGGCGGGTCGAATGCTTCCGCCGCAATGCCGACAACCATTGGGTGCTGTATGATTTTACCGGTGACGCCGAATGTGAATTTGCCAGCATCGGGCTGTCCATGCCACTTGCGGCGGTGTTTGAGAATGTCGAGGCAGAAGAGTTGTTAAATTCCTGAGTGGGATTTTACCGCAGGGTTAAATGGGTGTAGTATACAAAATTGTTTTGAGGGCAGAACCGGGACCCTCGCCAAAATCATTTAACCTCTGCTTTAACAATAGGTTAGAAAAATCATATATATTTGATACGGTAATGGACATTAAGCTATTTCCAAGCCTACAACCCTACTTCACCAGTCGGCTGTCCGACGTGACAACGGATAGGGAAGAATACGCCCAGATTGAAAATTTTCTGCTGGATGAACGCCCTATCGATGCAGTCAGGGCACTGTATCGGACGTATTTGGATGGAAACTCGATTAGCCGATTCGACGACTGGCAAGACAAACATGCTGATTATCTTAAGGAAGAATTGGAAATCGACCGTAAAGAATCGAAACTTCTTTGGACTTTTCGCCGAGAAAACGAGTTCAACCGCCTGCGCCAAATTGAACCTAGACTTTACCTTGTACGCGTTGAGCGCGCAGCTTGGCCTTGCAGCCTAGTTAACAATACATCTCCTGAGTTTGTCCGTACGCAAATTGATGCGTTCGGAAAAGGTGACGGCAATGCCCGCGCATTTTTGGAGCGCCTGTTGACGGTATGGAATGAAGAACGTGACCAGCGCCCGCTATTTGCGACCACCGAACTGGAAGTCGAGGATATTCTTGCCGATGCCACGGGCGACTGGGCTGACCGCCTGCGCAACCGGCTAGGCTTGGGACACTATGACCCTGCTTTCTTGGGGCCTGTGGATATTTTCCTGATGCGCTATACTGTAGAAGAAGTCATCCAAGCCTTAGAAAACAACATGGGGCATCCGGCTATTCCCACCGTTTTGGATGGCGGTTTTTCGCAATACTTTTTCCCCACCCCCATCCCCGCGCCTACTTGTGGCGAAACCCCCTACGGCCATACACTGAACCTTGGGTTGGAAGATTCCGAAAGCGACTATCAGATGGGGATCGAGCTTCTGCACCCACGCATCGACTATAAACCGGAGCATCTCTATCGGGTGGGAGTCATCCAGCAGCCGCTAGCCATGCCCTTTGAACGAGCGCGGAGTTTCCATCTACCTTGGTTGCGCTTGCAATATGACCGCGAAGATTTCGGCAGCAATCTATCGAGTGCCGCACTATGAATGCGGTAATCGCGGAAAGCCCTGCAGTGTTGCGCTGGAGGCAAAGCTTCAAGGAAAACGCCGTCGCTGCGCTGGATAACCTGCTCACCGAGAGCGTGTATCTAGGTCCGTTTAACCGCGCACGGCCCGCTGATGCCTTGCAACGCTTACTAAAACCAGACGAAGTCCACCAAGCCGACGAAGCAATGGGACTTTGGTTGCAGGAACACTATAACAAACCTAAACCTGAAAATTTGCGCGGGAAGCGTTTCACCGATGCTTTAGTGGAAGCCTTCCGCGCTGTGGTTCTGCTACCCCTGCCGCAAACCCGCGCTTGGTGCGCGGAACACTGCACCAGCCTGCGCATTTGGCTACGCCAATTTTATTTTGGTTCCAGCCGCGACCCGGAATCGACTTTGCTCGTGGCTTTGGCCCACGGCCAAGCCAACCGCAAGCTACTGCCGCTGTGGCTGGGCATCGTCAAACGCGGCAAGCCCTTGGTCCATGTCCGCACCGCGCTAATGGGTTTGGCGCAAATGCCCGCCGATGACAAAGGCACGGTGGAGCATGGCCTGCCCAAGGCACTGCTGCGCGGGGAGTTGGAGTTTGCCGAAGCCTTGGCACGTCATGGCGACCAGAAAGGCAAGCTGTGGCTGGACGAATTGGATTTTCTCGCCGCAGTGTATCTGATCGACAAGGAGCAATGGGGGCGGCAGTTTCGTACGGTTTTAGGCGGACGGGAAGTTTCGCAGTCGGTGCGCAACTGGCTGAATCAGCGCTATCCATTGGCCTTCAAAGCGGGCGGGGAGAACCGTGGCAAAAGCTATTTGAGAGCGCCCCATGTTGATGAACTCAGGGATTTGCTACCTCGCATCAAAACTGATTACCAAGGGGTGCGTCCGCAATTGCAAGCCTTTGTCGAGCGCAGCCGCCAGTATTGCCGCGAAAGCGGGGACAGCTACTATATGGCCCGCAGCTTCTGCAATCTCGGCGATCAACTCATAGACCACGATCCGATTTGGGCACGGGAACTGGCCCACGAAGCGGCGTTATGGGAACCTAGCAATCCTTATACTTGGAGCCTGTTGGCGAAAGCCTTGGAAGCCGAAGGCGACTGGCGGCGGGCCGAAGCGGTGCTATGGCATGCCCGCCGCCGCTTCCCTCACGATGTTTACCGCCACACCGAATTAGCCCACGCCCTGCTGTTGCACGACCAAGCCGATTTGGGCGAGGCGGTTTACCGCGAGGCCATCCGGCTGTTTCCCAAAAGCCCGGTTTGCTGGAATGATTTGGCTAACACCCTGCGCACCAGCGGACAACGAGAGCTAGCCGTGCAGGTGTATCGCCAAGCGCAGGAACATTTCAACGACGAACCGGTGCTGAACACGGCCTTGACCGACACGCTGATCGACTTGGGTCGGTTGGATGAGGCGGAGAAAGCCTTGCTGTGGGCCGAGCATGTGGCTAACTACGATGATCCAAAGAATAAAGATACGTTGGACAAAATACGAAACCGCTTGCGCCTCGCCAAGAACGGCGAATCCCTTCCGCCACAACGGCTAAGACCCTATCAGGAAAAACCCGGCGGCAGTCTGTCCGCGCTGGCCGACATCAGCGGCATCGACCTGTCGCAATCCCCCGGCTTGGGCCGAACCTCAGTGTGGCGACGCAAGCTCAACGGTGGCTTGGCACGGGCAAGGCAAGAATTGCAAAACCTGCCGGACAGCAGCGCCAAGCTGATTGAAACCGCCTTGTTGCAAGCCGCCGAGCAAGATTGGCGGGCGGCGGCGGGGTGTTTCGATGCCGGTTGGGAGCGCTACGAAGGCGACGGCGTGTTGCGCGTCCACCGCCAACGCGCCCACGCCCGTGCTGGCGATAGCGTCGATTGGTCGTGGGAGCTACAACTCTACCCCGACTTGTCGCCGGTCATCGACACCGAGAAAACCGGGCAAGCCCCCTCGCTGCACTTCAAACACGACGAGCACGACGAGGCAGAACTGGGCGAAGAGCAGCGCCAAGACCTCTGGTACGTCGGTTTAGCGGATCTGCCCGGCTTGCGCGATGTGGCAGAAGAAGACTTCCTCACCGCCCGTCAACTCGCTTGTTGACTAAAACTACAACCTCGCCCTGACAATTTCGGCAATTTCCGCGTCGGTCAGCAGCACCGGGTTGGTCAACATGCTGTTGCCACGGGCATTGGCGACAATCCTGTCCACATGGCCGGGTTCGACACCAAATTCACCCAATCTTTTCAAGCCCAGTGTTTCGGTCCATTGACGCAATAAAGCAACCAGTTCGGTCCACGCTTCCACTTTGTTGGCAAAAGTCCGCCTACACAGCAGGACGGGGACTTGCGCATATTTTTCCAACGCTGGGTTCCCCCATGAGCGTTCTTGCAAAGCGCGAATATTGACAGCCGTGGCCTCGGCCACCAAGGTTCCACAAACCAAGCCGTGGGGGATGGGATAAAACGCCCCCAACGGCGCGGCCAAGCCATGCACAGAACCCAAGCCGGCCTGCGCCAAAGTTATGCCCGACAACAGCGCGGCATAGGCAATGGAAACCCGGCCCGAACGGGCCGCTTCACCATCACCCCCGTGCCAGGCGGCAAAAAAACCCTCGCCGAAAGCCTGTATCCCACTTTTTGCCAAGGCATCGGTGTACGGGTTGGCGCGGGCGGACACAAAAGACTCCAACAACTGAGTGAAGGCATCCATGCCATCCGCAGCAATCAAATCCGGCGGACAAGTGACCAACAACTCGGGATCAACCACCGCGTATTGCGCAACCAGGCATTCGTGTCGGAATGACTTCTTGAATTTGCCGGCAATGCTTAACACCGAATTTTTGGTGGCCTCGCTACCCGCCCCGGCAGTGGTGGGCACGGCAATAAAGGGAATGGACGGGCCTAGGTAGGGGATGTTCCGCCCCACTCCCTCCAGATGGTCCATGACCGAGTTCCCGTGCGGCAACAAACCGGCGATGGCCTTGGCGGCATCCAACACGCTGCCACCGCCTATGCCGACCACAACTTGCGTCCCCCGGCCAATATAACGGACCACAGCCTCGTCCACCACCGCAGGCGAAGGCTCGCCGCTGACGATCAACTCCTCAAAGCCCACTCCCACTTCAGCCAAACCCTGCATCAGCCGATCCCAGGCAGGGGATTGCCTGAAGGAACGGGCACCCGTCACCACAAGGGCTTGTTGGCCAAACTGGCGTAGCAAAGCCGGCAGTTGCTTGATTTGCCCTTCGCCAAACAGGATGGACGGCAAACGGCTGATTGAGAATGGGGGCATAGGCATGGTTTATTCCCCTCCCGCCGATGCCCGCGCCATCTTGCGCCTATGCAGCCAAATGTAGGCTGCTGCCAGTAATGCGCAGAAAATAATCACATCAACCACCGCCTGGTGGGAATAACGTAGGATCAATTCTTGATTCTCGCCTATGAGATAGCCAATCCCAGTCAACACGGACACCCATATCGCAGCACCCAACAAGGTGTAAGCGGTGAACTTGAGATGGTTCATGCCGGCCAGTCCCGCTGGCAAGGATATCAAATGCCTGACCACAGGCAGCAAGCGCCCAATGAATGTCGAAATTTCCCCGTGCTGATTAAAATAATTCTCTACTTGTTGGAAGTGTGCCTCGGTAATCCAAACATATTTACCGTATTTTAATAGCAGTGGCCGACCCAGATAACGGGCAGCGAAGTAATTGGCATAGGCTCCGACCAGACTGCCCGCAGTGCCGCTCAGTATCACCCACAGCATGTCCATCTTGCCCTGCTGGACCAAATAGCCGGCAGGAGGCATAACCACTTCACTGGGGATGGGGAAAACCGAGCTTTCCATCGCCATCAGCAAAAAAATCCCCGCATAGCCCATCGCACCGATGGTGGAAACCAGCCAATTGATTGCTTCGTGTATCACTGAATAGGTCCTGTGTAGATTGTTGAAATTGTAGGTGGACGGCAGTCGCCCATGCACCGCCCCGTTGCCATAAGCCAAAATGGAACCATTGTTGATCTCATGTGTCCATTATACCGGGATGTATGCAAATAAAACTTGCACTTCCTATTGATTAGTTCCACTATTGCGTTGAACCACCGCCCAACGTATACTTTACAGTGAGCTTAATCAAAAGCGAAAACCCCTGACAACCACTTTTGGAGGTAGGCGACATGAAATGGGAAACACCTAGCTACACCGATCTGCGTTTTGGCTTCGAAGTCACGATGTACATCTGCAACCGTTGATTCGGTGTTGATTTTGGGAAACGGGGTCCACACCTTGGATGTGTGGCCCCGTTTTTCTTTAAGCGCCGACTTTAGTCGACCCATGAAATCAACCTGACCGCCTATTTAACTTCACAAAGTCTATGAAAATAAGAGTTTTGGGCTCTGGTGCTGGTGGCGGATTCCCTCAATGGAACTGCAACTGCCACAACTGCAAGCGAGTACGCTCAGGCGAAATGAATGCCAAGCGCCGCACACAATCGTCCATCGCAGTCAGCAGCGATGGCAGCAGTTGGTTATTGTTCAATGCCTCACCGGATATTCGTGCGCAACTGGAAGCCTTTCCCGAAATCCAACCCAGACAAGGCATTAGGGACAGCGGCATCAAGGCGATCTTGCTCATCGACAGTCAAATAGACCACACAACCGGCCTGTTGATGCTGCGGGAATCCACTGTTCCACTTGAAATTTATTGCACCGAAATGGTCAAGCAGGATCTCTCCACCGGTTTCCCGCTGTTTGCGATGCTTGAACATTACTGTACGGTGAACCATCATCCTGTGCACTTGGACGGAAGCGGCTTCTCCATTCCGTTGATTGATGATCTGCGCATTCACACCCATGCGCTGAAAAGCAAGGCCCCGCCTTACTCTCCCCACAGGCATGACCCGCATCCCGGCGACAACCTAGGCGTTGTCATCGAACAGATTTCCACCGGGCGGAAACTTTATTATGCGCCGGGACTGGGCGAAATCGAACCGCATGTTGCACAAACACTGCAAGAAGCCGATTGCGTTCTGGTCGATGGCACCTTCTGGCGGCATGACGAAATGGCGCAAGCCGGTATATGCGACAAACTGGCCTTGGACATGGGACATTTGCCCCAATCTGGAGCTGGGGGCATGATTGAATTCTTGAACTCGGCCACCACAAAGCGGAAAATATTGATCCACATTAACAACACCAACCCGATTTTGGATGAAGATTCGTCGGAGAGGAAAACGCTGGATGAAGCCGGTATCGAAGTCTCTTTCGACGGCATGGAAATCAACCTGTGAGGCAAACACATGACAACCGAAAATCAAGCCTGGAGCCGCGAAGAGTTTGAAGCTCAGTTGCGGGCCAAAGAAAAGTATTACCATATCCATCACCCTTACCATTTGGCGATGGCCGAAGGTACGCTAGACAAAGAACAAATCCAAGGATGGGTAGCAAATCGGTTTTACTACCAAATCATAATCCCTGTCAAAGATGCCAACATCCTCGCCAATACCCCAGACCGCAACACCCGCCGCCAGTGGATTCAACGCATCCATGACCATGACGGCTGGGGTGAAGATGCCGGCGGCATAGAAGCATGGACCCGTTTGGGCGAAGCGGTGGGCATACCCCGCGACGAGTTATGGTCGCTGCAACATGTCCTGCCTGGCGTGAGATTCGCCGTCGATGCCTATGTCAATTTTGCCCGCAACGCGCCTTGGCAAGAAGCGGCCTGCTCCTCGTTGACAGAAATGTTTGCCCCTACCATCCACAAGCAACGGCTGGCCGGCTGGCCGGACAAATATCCTTGGATCGAAGCGGAGGGATTGGGATACTTCCGCAAGCGTGTGAGCCAGGCCAGCCGTGACGTGGAACACGGACTCGCCATTACGCTAGAGCATTTCGTAACCCGGCAGCAGCAGGAGCGTGCCCTGGAAATTTTGCAATTCAAGTTAGACATTTTGTGGACCATGCTGGATGCCATGTGGCTGGCCTATATTGACCGTAAACCGCCCTATTTCAATCTGTAGGGCGCACTTCCATGAACTGCCCGTCAACAGGAATGTATAAATGACGCTGGATCCAACCCAACCATTAAGCTTCTCTCCTTTTCTCCGCTTGCAATGGGAGGAAGCCCAGCAAAAGCATGTGATCCTTTATCCAGAAGGGATCGTTGAGCTTAATGTCCCGTCCACTGAAATACTGAGATTGTGCGACGGCACACACACTGCGGAAGACATCCTTGTCGAACTTGAAGAAAAATTCAACCAGACAGGCTTGAAAAACGACATATTCGGATTCATTGAGGTCGCAATTGAAAATGGCTGGGTCAGTTAACAGCAAGATCACCCCTCCCCGTTGGTTGCTGGCGGAACTGACCTACAGTTGCCCGCTGCAATGCCCTTATTGCGCCAACCCGATAAATTTTGCCCGCATCAATAACGAGTTAAGCACCGAAGACTGGTTGCGTGTGCTCAGCGAGGCGCGGGCAATGGGTTCTGTGCAACTGGGCTTTTCCGGCGGCGAGCCACTGGTCCGGCAGGATTTGTCCGTGTTGGTGGCGCACGCACGGAAACTCGGTTACTTTAGCAACCTGATAACCTCCGGTTACGGCATGACCGAAGCCAAGATCGTCGAACTGAAGGAGGCAGGACTCGACCATATACAGGTCAGCATCCAGTCGCCTGAAAAAACCCTCAACGATGAACTGGCCGGCACCGAATCCTACGACCACAAAAGGGAAGTCGCCCGGCTGGTGAAAAAGAACGGCTACCCGATGGTGCTGTGTGTAGTGATCCACCGTAAAAACATCCACCAGATGCGTGATATTCTGGAAATGGCCAATGACTTGGGCGCGGACTACCTGGAACTGGCCAACACCCAATACTACGGCTGGGCTCACTTAAACCGCGACCAGTTATTGCCCACGAAAGAGCAATTCGAGGAAGCCGAGGCCATCGCACAGGCCTACAAAGAAAAAGTCAAGGGTAAGATGAAGATATATTACGTGGTCCCTGACTTTTATGAAGACCGCCCAAAAGCTTGCATGAACGGCTGGGGCACCACTTTCCTCACCATCGCCCCGGACGGCACAGCCCTGCCCTGCCACTCTGCCCGCGAATTGCCGGGGCTTAACTGCCCCAATGTCAAAGACCTGAGCATACACGAAATCTGGCACCATTCCCCCGCTTTCAACCGCTTCCGCGGATTTGAGTGGATGAAAGAACCTTGCCGGTCATGCCCCGAAAAGGTCAAGGACTTCGGCGGCTGCCGTTGCCAAGCCTACCTGCTCACCGGCGACATGAACAGCACGGACCCCGCATGCAGCCTGTCCCCAGACCGCCAGAGGGTCTATGAGGCGATTTTCCAGGCCCGCCATGATGCCGAATCGGCTGTTGCGAAGCCCTTGGTTTTCCGCAACCCCAAAAACTCTAAAAATTTGACTTTTTAATAGCGTTCTCAACATCAAAGAGTTACTTAACTGATGTTACGCAACCTTGTAGGCTGTAGCCCGGATGTTGTGGAGTGCGGCGACTCGTCGCCGCCTTTTGCATCCAGCGGCGACGAGTCGCCGCCTTTTGCATCCAGCGGCGACGAGTCGCCGCACTCCACAAGTTGCCATCCTCTAGCGATGACTGCGTAACGTCAGTTACTTAATAGCTAATGGATGGTGCTGGATATACGTTTAAATGGAAGGAATGCTGAATG
>CAIZPP010000177.1 GCA_903934875.1 uncultured Methylococcaceae bacterium | reverse complement strand
CACATAGGCCATTCAGATTAGGAAGATGTTTCAGCAAAACCCAGAACGCCGTCGTTCCGGCATGGATTGCCGGAACCTAGGCTCCATGTACGGCGGGGCTTTGGGCATCTCTGCTATCTGGATTCAGGCGGTCCATGCCGAAATCGGAATAACCGAAGAATCTTCCTAATCAGGTACATTTATGGTAATGGTATAAGAGGCATCGAAATATCTTTATGTACAGCGTTTTCATCTTAAAAAATATACCCAAATCAGACATTCCATTAACCCTTCAGGTTAACCGAATAACCTGCGCTTACATACCCACTATCAAGTAACTCTTTGATGTTGAAAACGCAGTAATACATGCCATTTTCAGAAATGTATGCCAGCCAATCATTTAAACGCGTATTATAATGCACTAATGGGCTTCCCTCAAAGCGGTAAGGAGCAACAGGCGCGTTCCGTCGTTTTGGCAACGTGTTTTGTTGACTGTCAAAACGGCCTATGTGCCATTTTTTCACAGCTAGGAGTCCCGATTTTCTTTATTTGTAACTGACGTTACGCAGTCATCGCTGGAGGATGGCAACTTGAGGAGTGCGGCGACTCGTCGCCGCTGGACGCAAAAGGCGGCGACGAGTCGCCGCACTCCACAACATCCGGGCTACGGCCTACACGGTTGCGTAACATCAGTTTGTAATTATCGCATAAGCAGGAGAACTGGCCATGTTTGAGAACCTCCCAAGCTTCACCACCGTAAGCATCGTGGCAGTCTCTATTGCCCTAGTCTACGCCGCCGGCGTGATCCGCTATATTGCCAATGACCGCATCGGCATCTTGGAAAAGATGTGGAGCGTGAAAGGGTCGATCAAAGAAGGACTGATCGCCTTGGACGGAGAGGCGGGGTTCCAACCCCACATCCTGCGCGGCGGCTTCCATTTCTTTGTGCCCTTCCAATACCGCGTCCACAAAGCACCCTTGGTGACCATACCCCAAGGCCAGATTGGGTATGTCTTCGCCCGCGACGGCATCCCCCTGGCACCGACCCAGACCTTGGGTTCCAACCAGGCCGCCGACAATTTCCAAGACACCGAGGACTTCCTTAAAAAGGGCGGGCAGAAAGGCCCGCAACGCAAAATCCTGCGCGAGGGGACTTATGCCCTCAATCTTGCGCAATTCATCGTATTCACCAAGGCACGGGCCTATTCCAAGGATTTGGAGCCTAGCGAGGAGTCCCTCATCCAGCACATGGGCGAGTTGATCTTCGAGCGGAGCGGCTACGACGCGGTGGTGATCAAGGATGCCGACGACTCCATCGGCATCATCACCGTCCATGACGGCCCCGCCCTGCCCGAAGGCGAAATCATCGCACCCACAGTGGGCGGCGATGCGGCGGAGCCGGAAACCTTCCACAACAACTTCCAAGACCCGGAGCGCTTCCTCAAGGCTGGCGGGTTCCGTGGACGCCAACACCATGTCTTGGTGGAAGGCAGTTACTACATCAACCGCCTGTTCGCCACCGTTGAACTGATCAGCAAGACCATCGTCGAGGTTGGCACCGTGGGGGTCGTGGTGTCTTACATCGGAGGCGAAGGCAAGGACACCTCGGGTGACCTGTACCGGCATGGAGAGTTGGTGGAGCCGGGCTTCAGGGGTGTCTGGAACCGGCCCTTGCTGCCGGGGAAATACGCCTTCAACACCTATGCGGGCAAGGTCATCAGCGTCCCCACAACCAACTTCGTGCTGAAATGGGCGAAATCGGACACCGGCCCGCACCGTTTCGACGAAAACCTCTCCGAAGTCTCCCTGATCACCCGGGATGCCTTCGAACCGACCCTGCCGCTGTCCGTCGTCGTCCACATTGACTACATGAAAGCCCCCTATGTGGTGCAGCGTTTCGGCGATGTCAAACGGCTGGTGGAGCAGACACTGGACCCTATGGTTTCCGCCTACTTCAAGAACATCGGCCAAACCAAGACCTTGATCGAACTGCTGCAAGACCGCAATGAAATCCAAGACCGGTCTTCGCAGGAAATGCGTTCCAAGTTTGCCGCCTATAGCCTGGAATTGCAGGAGGTGCTGATCGGCACGCCGCGTGCTGACGATGAGCATGGCAAGGGCATTGAACAGATATTGATGCAACTGCGCAATCGGCAGGTTGCCGTGGAGCAAGTGGAGACATACAAATTGCAGGAAGCCGCTTCCGTGCAGGAGCGGACCCTGAAAGAAAAACAGGCCATGGCCGAACAGCAAGCCCAAATCACGGTCTCCGCGCTGTCCATCCAAGTGCGGGAAAACGAGGGCAAAGCCAAGCTGGCCTTGGCCCGGCAGGAAGCCGAGACCATCCAGGTCACGGCCAAGGCCACCGCCGACCGCACCCGCATCGAAGGGCAGGGCGAGGCGGACCGCATCCGCTCAATCGGCCTCGCCGAGGCGGACAAAACCAAGGCCATCGGCCTTGCCAGTGCCGAAGCCACCGAAAAGCAAGTGGCGGCCTACGGCGGACCAGAGTACCAGCTTCACAGCCAAGTATTGTTGCGCTTCGCCGAAGCCGTTGAAAAAGGCAAGCTGGCCTTGGTGCCGAACATCAGTTTGGGCGGCGGGCGCGACGGCCAAGGCGGAAACTTGGTGGAAGCCATGCTGGCGATGCTGCTCTCCGAGAAAACCAGTGCGGAACGGAAGAATCATGAAGGAGACGGGTAGTTTGAAACCATCAGACTCGCTTCGTGTCGGTTTCGTGTGGTCGGTAGGTGCCGATAAAGACCAGACGGCCAAAAATGACAGCGAATGACAGGTTTGTTCAAGGATGGGCGAAACGCCCTAGCGTTTACGGTCTGGTTGAAGCGGGTGTTTCTGCCGGGCCGTGTGCCGGGCGTGGAATTCAGCAACCTGAACGATTTGCAAGAGGTGCAAAGCATGTTGGCTGAACGGGTCATCGAGTGGACATGAAGAATGGAAACAGCAGGGCGAGGAAAAAGGCCGTCGGGAAGGCATGAAGAAAGGCATTAAGAAAAGCCGCCAAGAGGGTCGACAAGAAGGTGAAGCATCACTGCTGTTGCTTATGCTGGAACTCCGCTTTGGGACGCTGAGCGAAAGCGACCGCGTCCAAGTGTGGTCGGCTGATTCCGACACACTGTTGCGCTAGGGGGAGCGGATTTTGACGGCCGCGACTGTTTAAGACGTATTCGCAAGATAGGGTTAATCTGAATCAGTGCACATTTAGTGCATAATATGTGCATACTACTTCTGGGTTTTTGATATGACCACCCTCCAAGCTTTAGATGCCCTTGCTGTATCGGGCCAGAACTACGAACATTTTGTCGAGTACCTGCGCGATCCTGACACACCCGGCCCCGTGCTCTCCCCCAAGCGGTTCAGCCAAGCTCTGCACATTGATCTGCAGACACTGGCCGAGCAAGCCCATGTCCACCGCAATACGATTAGCAGAGCCCCCACTTCGCAGGGAATCCAGCGATTTCTCCGGGAAGCCTTGAAAGTCATTAAAGCGGGATGTGACCTTTCGGGTGATGTTAACCGGGCACTCTTCTGGTACCGAAACGAACCCCTGTCCGCATTCGGCTACAAGACAGCCGAGCAACTGGTGTCTGAGGGACGCACGGAGGACGTACTGAGATATGTAAGCTCGCTGGAGGCCGGTGCCACCGGATGATTCTGACTTCGCTCGAAAAAGTTACCGCCTATCGGATGCATACGCCCAAATGGGCGGTAATGCCTGCAAGCGGTGCTGGGGCAGCCGCTCATGGGGGGCGGGCCAATCGCCCGGGCACCGCAGCTTTGTATTTGGCATTGGACATTGACACGGCGATAAAAGAATACAAGCAGGTTTCCACATTGCTGCCGCCGGGAACGCTGGTGAGCTATTGCCTGACTCTATCGCCAGTTGTGGATTTTCGTCAGGGTTACCAGTCTGGGAAATGGTCGGCACTTTGGGAGGATTTCTTTTGCGAATGGCGCGAACTTTGGTTCAACCAAGGCATTGAACCCCCGAGTTGGGTACTCGCGGATGAGGCGATAGCGGGTGGGGCCAAAGGCATATTGTTCCCATCCAGCATATCCCCAAACGGCATCAACCTCGTTTTGTACCCTGATCTGTTGGAGGTTACCGACAGGGGCGAGGTTCATGACCCGGCTGGCGCTCTGCCTAAGAACCAAGATTCTTGGGCTTAAATCGCACCTATTCCTCTCAGGATAGGATTACATGTTTGGGAATTATGCCTCGACCTATAGCAGAACTGCGGCCAATTCTTGCCATTTGCTAATGGCCTAAATCAGCGAAATGAACGTCAGCAATACCTCGGACTGCTGCTGTTCCCTTAAATCATGACGATCCCCCGCAACTTCGGCCATCGCCGATATTCGATCCCTGCCCTTGATTTTTCTTAATTCAGTATCCTCTTTTGTTTGCAGTCTTACTCCCGTATCACTCTAAAAACAGCTCATTGGTAGGATGGGCAAAGGCCACTAGGCCGTGCCCATCTTGGGCGGTTTGATGGGCAGGCTGGAATAGTAGACATGATTCCTCTTGAGCAGGGTATGTGTTAAGCATGGTAAAATCTTCATGTACAGTGTTTTCATCTTTAAAATATACCTAAATTAAAATGAACGACTCATTGCCACCCAAAATAGCGGAAGCCCTGGCGGAAGGTCTGGAACTGTTGCGTCCATTGGCGGGCGAGGATTCGTTTTACCCTTCCATCCCCGCCGCCTTGGTCCGGGCCGGTTTGCACCGGCTTCCCGTGCCCGTGGATGCCGGAGGTTTGGGCGGGCGGCTGACTGATGCGGTGCGGGTATTGGCTGAGCTTGGGGCTGTTGACGGTTCGGCGGGGCTGGGTCTGGCCATGCATTACCATACTCTGGGCGCCGCGCTGGAGTCGGGGGCATGGCCGCATACACTTCTGGATGAGGTTTTTTCGTCCGTTTGCGAACAAGGTGCATTGATCAATCTCGCGGCCACCGAGGAACGCGGCGGCAGTCCTGCGCGGGGTGCCATTCCGTGGGTGACAGCCAGGCGGCACGGTTTAAACTGGGTCATCAACGGCGAAAAAAGATGGACCACTTGGCTCCCTGCCTTGCGCTATGCGGTGGTAACAGCGAGGATCATTGATTCGCAGGCCAATGGCGCCGAGAAATCCCTCAGAATTGGAACCTTTTTGCTGGACCTTTCCCGGCAAGGCGTTGAATGCTTGCCTGCCTTCGACGGCTTGGGCATGAGGGCATCAGCCTCGGGGCTGCTTCGTTTGCAGGATGTCTGTGTGGAGGGCGACCGGCTTATCACAAGCAGTTTGGCCGGGGCGGACGACCCGCGCCGGGCATCAGCGCTGGCTTGGTTTGGCCTGTGTGTGGCGGCGGTGTATCTGGGGGTGGGCGAAGGCGCACGGAGTGCTCTGGTGCACTGGGCGGTCCAGCGCAAACCCGTAGATGGCACGACGGCAGTCGCCGACATACCCGCTGTGCGGATTCGATTGGGTAAGCTGGATGCGGAACTGCGGGCAGCCCGCCTGTTGCTGTTGGAGGTCGCCCGCCGGTGGGAGAATGCAGGCAGTGGGGCAGGGCGCGAAGAATGCCTGCCTGATATTGCACTAGCGAAGTTGAAAGTGACCGAGGCGGCGGTTTTCGCCACCGACCATGCTTTGCGCATCGCCGGAGGCCCGGGTTTTTTGCGTGGCGTGTTGGAAAGGGCGTTTCGCGATGCGCGGGCGGGGCTTATCCATCCTCCGCTGGAAGACGTGGCTTACCAAGAGTTTGCCAAGAAGTTGGTCCATGGACGCAAGCCGCCTTCTTAAATTGCGCGATTCATTTTGCAAAGTTCCAGTTTTGTGTGACACTTTCCCGCCATGATGTAGAAAATGGAAAAGAGCTATGACGAGATTCTTTGTGCCGTTTGTAGTCGCCCTGTTTGCCACTATGCTATTTAGCGAGGCCAAAGCCGACGTTTTTAAATTTGTTGATGCCTCAGGCCATGTTTTTTATACCGACAAACCCAAGCATTCGGGCTACAAGTTGATTTTGCACAGTGCGCCGGTGCTTTCTTATGTCAGCAACAACGCCGGGGTGACGCGTTTCGTGGGCAAGGGCCGCGGGGAAAGGCCCAGGCCCCAGCTAAGCGCTTTGCACGCGCAAAGGCAGGAAGAATTCGCCCCTCTGATTGATGCGGCGGCAAACAAGTACAGCCTTGATCCAGCCCTATTGCACGCGGTCATACGCGCCGAGTCAGGTTATAACCCCGGGGCGGTTTCCAACAAAGGCGCTGCCGGATTGATGCAACTCATGCCGGCGACGGCAAGCCGCTACGGTGTCCGCGACCGTTTCGACCCGCAAGAAAATATTGAGGGCGGCGCGCGTTATCTGAGCGACCTACTCGTCATGTTCCCGTCCAATGTAAAATTGGCGGTGGCGGCCTACAATTCCGGCGAACACACGGTCAAAAAGTTCGGCAATCAGGTTCCACCGATCACCGAAACGCAAAACTATGTGGATCGGGTGCTAGGTTACTATTACCGCTAAACGCTGTATATCCCTAGCCCAAAATCTCCATGCCCAGGCTTTCCAGCAACCCAACCAATTTAATCAGGGGCAGGCCGACCAATGCATTGGGGTCTGCTGTCTCCAGCTTGGCTAGCAATGCGATGCCCAAGCTTTCTGATTTGAACCCGCCGGCGCAATCCAAGGGGCGTTCTTTAGCCACATAAAACTCGATTTGCTGGTCGGTCAACGGGCGGAAATGTGCGACAGTCCGGTCCGTGGCGGAGGCAGTCCGGCCAGTTGCCGAGTCCACCACGCAAACGCTGGTAAAAAACTCAACCGCCTTGCCTGATGCGGCGCGCAACTGGGCCACCGCCCGCGCATGGTCGCCGGGCTTGCCGAGTTGGAACCCATCCAGCATGGCGACTTGGTCGGAGCCAATGATTAGATGCGCGGGGAACCGTAGCCGTAAGGCCCGGGCTTTTTCTTCGGCTAAGCGCATGGACAATTGGGCCGGGGTTTCGCCTGCCAATGCCGTTTCGTCAATGTCGGGCGTGGCGGTCTCGAAAGGGATGCCGAGTTTGGCAAGCAATTCCCGCCGGTAGGGCGAACTTGACGCAAGAACCAGGCGAATGGGTGAGGATGGGCGGGTGTTCATGGTATCGTCCGTTTGTGTATTAAGATATTTTTGACAGTTTTGATGGTTTGTCGGTATCATTCTCCGATTATGGTCGAACATTTGCCCGAGCGAATAGACCCTTTGGCATTGGCGGAGAAACGCCGTCAGTTTAAAGGGTCATTGCCTTTATCCCAACTGGTCCGTTTGCAGGATGTGCTGCTTAACCCGGAGGGGTTGGTGCGGTTTGAGTTGAGGTTTGGGAAAGACGGCAAGCTTTCGGCGGTAACGGGTAGCGTGGAGGCATATCTGGAGTTGCAATGCCAGTGTTGCCTGGGGCCAATCGCCTGGCCGGTGGACAGTCAGGTTAAATTGGCTCTGGTCGGTTCGATTGATGAAGCCGATCTGCTTCCCGAGTCCTACGAGCCGTTGTTGCTGGAAGAGGAAACCATACTTCTGACCGACATAATCCAAGAGGAATTGCTGCTTGCGATTCCCTCTATACCACAGCACGGGCAGTGTAAGGCATCTGCGCCAAAGGAAGTGGCGAAGATGCCTGACACACCGAAGCGGCCTAATCCTTTTGCGGTTTTGGCCGAATTAAAGAAATAATGAATTTACGAGGATTGATTCCATGGCAGTACAACAAAATCGAAAAACCCGTTCAAAACGGGGTATGCGCCGCGCCCACGATGCATTGACCGCAAAGGCGCTTTCCATAGAACCCAACACGGGTGAAACCCATCTGCGCCATCACGTCAGCCCCGATGGCTTTTACCGGGGACGCAAAGTCATCGTATCCAAGGCAGATCTTGAAAAGGAAGATTAATTTCATCCTTGTTAGTTTCTCCCCAGCCTATTGCTTCACCCCGCCAAATGCGGGGATCAGAACAAAGTCCAAGTCAAATGCCAGAAAAAAGTCCGGTTAGCGAGCGATTTGCCCAATGTATGACCATCCCACAATAGCCCTTGATGCCATGGGCGGTGACTACGGTCCCACGGTTGTGGTTCCGGCAGCGCTGGATAGTCTGGACCGCAATCCGAAGTTAAACTTGATCCTAGTAGGGGACGAGGTGGTATTGAAGGCGGCCGTGGCTGGTTCGTCCCATTTGGGTAAGCGCCTCAGCATCCGCCATGCCTCAGAATTGGTGGAAATGCACGATTCCCCTTCCAAGGCTTTGCGGAACAAAAAGGACTCATCAATGAGAGTGGCTATCAATCTGGTCAAGGACGGCACAGCCGGTGCTTGCGTCAGCGCTGGCAATACAGGGGCATTGATGGCTATCTCTAAGTTCGTGCTGAAAACCATCCCTGGCATAGACCGGCCGGCGATCATCGGTGTCGTCCCTTCGCTCCAAGGGCATACCCATGTGCTGGATTTGGGGGCCAATGTTGATTGCAGCGCGGAGCATCTGCTCCAGTTCGCGATAATGGGTTACGAACTGGTCAAGGCGGTGGAAAACATTCCTAACCCTAAGGTCGGCCTTCTGAACATAGGCGAGGAAGAAATCAAGGGGAACGAGCAGGTCAAGCAGGCAGTGAAATTGATTGCGGACTCCCACATTAATTTCATCGGCTTCGTGGAGGGTAACGATATTTACACCGGTGACGTGGACATTGTCGTCACGGATGGCTTTATTGGGAATGTGGCGCTGAAGAGTAGCGAAGGATTGGCAAAAATGATCAGGATAGCTCTGAAGCAGGCTTTTTCTGCGAACGTGCTGACTAAGATAGCGGGCATTATCGCTTTGCCTGTGCTTCGCTCATTCAGAAATCGTTTCGATCCTAGGCAGTACAATGGTGCCAGCTTAGTGGGTTTGCGCGGGATAGTCGTGAAAAGCCACGGCAACGCTGATCGCATCGCGTTTGCCAAAGCCATCGAAATAGCCGTTTTGGAGATTGAAAATGGCGTGCCCGATAAAATTGGACAAAGAGTTTCCGAATTGATAGAAGAAAGGAAATCTGCGTGAGTCGATATTCCCGTATCGCCGGAACGGGCGGCTATCTGCCTGAAACCGTGCGAACCAATGACGACATAGCCCGAATGGTAGCCACATCGAACGAGTGGATACTTGAGCGGACGGGGATTTATTCCAGGCATATCGCCGCTCCCCATGAAACGGCTTCAAGCATGGCTGAGATTGCCAGCAGGCGGGCCATTGTGGCTTCTGGATGGGGGGCAGACGACATTGACCTGATCGTCCTCGCCACTAGTTCTCCCGATAGGGTTTTCCCCAGCGCTGCCTGCCTATTACAACAGAGACTCAATATCAGAAACTGTGCCTCGTTTGATGTGCAGGCGGCCTGTTCGGGTTTCATTTTCGCGCTCAGTGTCGCCGATCAATACATCCGGGCGGGTAACGCGAGGCGCGTTTTGGTTGTTGGCAGCGAAATCAACTCCCGCCTCGTTGACTGGTCGGACAGGACCACGTGCATTTTGTTTGGCGACGGTGCCGGTGCGGTAGTGCTGGAGGCTTCCGATGAGCCGGGGATTATGAGCACCCATATCAGTTCGGATGGCCAGTACAAGGATTTGTTGTATCTGCCCTATCCGTCCCGCGAGAAGGCCGGCAACTTAGACGAGGAGCGTTACATCAAGATGCAAGGGAATGATGTTTTCAAGATCGCCGTTAATACCTTGGGAAAGATTGTGGATGAAACCTTGGCGGCGAACAATCTGGAAAAGTCGGATATTGATTGGTTGGTGCCGCATCAAGCGAATATACGCATCATCACGGCGACCGCGAAAAAACTGAAAATGCCAATGGAACGGGTAGTTTGCACAATTGAGACCCAGGGCAATACGTCATCCGCTTCCGTCCCTCTGGCGTTAAATGAGGCCGTGCGCGACGGAAGAATCCAGCGCGGGCATACCGTGCTGATGGAAGCCTTTGGCGGAGGGTTTGCCTGGGGTTCCGCGCTAGTTCGATATTAATTTACCTGTACGCATTGCATGAACAAGACAGATAATGGCTTAGCATTCATTTTTCCTGGGCAAGGATCGCAATCTTTAGGCATGATGCGGGAGTTGGCCCCTCTCCATGTCGAGGTGGAGCAAATTTTTGCTGCCGCCTCCGAGGTTCTGGGTTACGATTTGTGGCGGCTAGTCACCGAGGGGCCGATCAATCAATTAAACCTCACCGAACATACCCAACCGGCTATGCTGGCGGCCGGTGTGGCGGCGTTTCGAGTATGGAGCAAGGTTTCCAATGTCAGGCCTGCATGGATGGCGGGGCATAGTTTGGGGGAGTTTTCTGCTTTGGTATGTGCCGGGGCCATTGATTTCGGCGATGCCGTGGGCCTAGTCGCCGAACGGGCCAGGCTAATGCAAGGTGCCGTGGAGCCGGGGACGGGGGCGATGGCGGCCATTCTAGGCCTTGACGATAGCAAGGTAATTGCAGTTTGCGGCGAAGTTACTACCAATGAAGAAGTGGTGGCCCCGGCCAATTTCAATTCATCCGGACAGATTGTGATCGCCGGTCACGCGACCGCTGTGTCCCGTGCCATTGAGGCTGCGAAGAAAGTAGGCGCGAAAAAAGCGCTGCTTCTGCCGGTTAGCGTCCCCTCACATTGTCCGTTGATGCTTGGCGCGGCAATCGAGTTCCGTGAGACTTTGGCCAGAACCCCTTTCCATGAACTCAATACCCCGGTGGTGCATAATGTCGATGTCGCGAGCCATGCGACCCCTGGCGATATTCGTTCCGTTTTGGAGCAACAGTTATACAGCCCTGTGCGTTGGTCGGACACTGTCCGTTTTCTCTTTGACCAAGGCATCCGGCGTTTCATCGAGTGCGGTCCGGGCAAAATACTGGCCGGTCTGAATAAACGGATCGTGACGGATGCCAGGGTGGAGGCAATTTTCGATCCTGATTCTCTCAATAAGGCACTGGAGATGGTAAAATGAGCAGTCAAATTACACTGGTAACAGGGGCAAGCCGAGGCATCGGTAGGGCTATCGCCATGCGCCTCGCCGCCGCAGGCCACTTTGTCATTGGCACGGCTACGACCGGGTCGGGTGCTGATGCGATTGGCAAGGCAATAGCCGAGGCCGGCCTGAAAGGAACCGGCAAGGTGCTGGACGTTGCCGACGCGGCTTCGGTGGAAAGCTTTATCAAGGGCGTGGTTGACGAGTTTGGAACGCCGACTATCCTTGTCAACAACGCCGGCATCACCCGTGACAATCTGCTCATGCGGATGAAAGATGAAGATTGGGATGCAGTCATCCAAACCAATTTGACATCAATCTACCGATTGTCCAAGGCGGCCATGAAAGGTATGATCAAAGTGCGCTTTGGACGTATCGTGAACATCACTTCCGTGGTGGGGGCGACCGGAAACGCAGGCCAGGCTAATTATGCGGCGGCCAAGGCCGGCATAATCGGCTTTACCAAGTCTTTGGCGAAAGAACTCGGTTCCCGCAATATCACCGTCAACGCGGTGGCCCCAGGCTTTATTGACACCGATATGACGCGTTCTTTGACAGATGAACATAAAAAGGCTTTGGTCGGGCAGATACCTTTGGGACGCTTGGGGCAAGCTGAGGAAATAGCCGGTGCAGTGGCCTTTCTGTGTTCTTCTGACGGTGGCTATATCACCGGAGAGACTTTGCATGTGAACGGTGGCATGTACATGGCTTGATGGGAAACGCTTGGAATTTACCGTCAAAATTAGCCAAGCCGTTCACTAAGGACGTGGTTCGTGTTATTGTTCACCGCTTAGAATTTCCAGTGGTTAAAATTAAAGCCACCTTGGAACCAGAAAACTGTTGGCCGGCTTAAATCAAGTCTTGTAATTATTGGAATTCCAATTAAAATTTTCCGGCTGAAACTTTAAAGCTTAAACATTTGAGGATACAAAAAGATGAGTGACATTGCAGAGCGTGTGAAAAAGATCGTTGCTGAACAGTTAGGCGTTAAAAAGGACGAAGAGGTTTCCAATGAGGCTTCATTCGTAGACGATCTAGGCGCTGATTCCTTGGATACGGTCGAACTCGTGATGGCATTGGAGGAAGAATTCGAATGCGAAATTCCAGATGAGGACGCTGAGAAAATAACTACCGTCCAAGGGGCTATCGATTATATCGAGAAGAACCTGTAATTTATCCAGAACGCCCCGACGGAATTCAAAGAAAAGCGGGTTCCGTGGGGCATTATTCTTTTAGCAGAACCGAACAGTCTGCCTGAGGAAATATCTTGAGTAAGAGACGCGTAGTGATCACAGGCATGGGGGCGCTTTCCCCTGTGGGCAATAATGTTGCTGATTCTTGGAACAGCATCATTAACGGCAAAAGCGGAATTGGCCCGATAGAGCGGTTCGATGTTTCCAATTTTGTCACCCGCATTGGTGGTGCTGTCAAAGGCTTTGATATCACTGATTACATTCCCGAAAAAGAAGCCAAAAAAATGGATATTTTCATCCATTATGGCATAGCGGCAGGGTGCCAAGCCTTTGCCGATGCCGGGCTTGAAGTGACCGAGGAAAACTCTGGGCGCATCGGGGTGGTGGTCGGTTCGGGGATCGGGGGACTCTACGGGATTGAGCAAGGGCACAATGCCTTTCTTAAGGGGGGGCCTAGGAAAATATCTCCTTTCTTTGTCCCGAGCAATATCATCAACATGATTTCCGGCAACCTTTCCATTAAATATGGATTGAAAGGGCCTAATTATTCAATTGTCACCGCCTGTGCCACGGGAACGCACTGCATAGGCGATGCCTATAGGCTAATCCAGTATGGGGATGCCGATGTTATGTTGGCCGGTGGTGCGGAAATGGCCACTTCAACCACTTCGCTTGCTGGATTTGCCTCCGCCCGTGCCTTATCCCGCAGGAACGATGATCCGACCCGGGCAAGCCGGCCTTGGGACAAAGACCGAGATGGCTTTGTGCTAAGCGACGGTGCGGGGGTGCTTGTGCTGGAAGAACTCGAACATGCTAAACGGCGTGGTGCGAATATTTATGCGGAAGTGATCGGTTACGGCATGAGCAGCGACGCCTATCATATGACCTCTCCTATGGAGAATGGGGAGGGAGCGGCCAGATGCATGGTTAATGCTTTAAAGGATGCGTCCTTGACGCCGGAGCAGCTAGACTACATCAATGCCCATGGCACCTCGACTCCAGCGGGAGATAAAGCCGAGACCTTTGCAATCAAGACGGTCTTTGGCGAGGGAGCCTATAAAGTGGCGGTCAGTTCAACCAAATCTATGACCGGGCACATGCTGGGGGCTGCTGGTGGAATTGAGGCTGTCTTTTCCGTGCAGGCATTGCGCGATCAAATTATTCCCCCGACGATTAATCTAGATAATCCCGACCCAGAATGCGATTTGGATTTTGTTCCCCATACTGCCAGACAGGCTAAACTGAATGTCGTCATGTCGAACTCATTTGGTTTTGGCGGTACCAACGGCACTTTGATTTTCAGGCAATTTAAGTAGTATATCAGGGTGTCCCTAAAGAAGAATAGTAATACTATAGGGCACTGCGAGATTTTCTGGTGACATAGCCACTATACCATGACTGTTACTGCGGAAGGCTCGGCCACTGTGATAATCAACGGTGAGACAACGCGTTTTCTGGATATTGCTGATCGTGGCTTGCAATATGGAGACGGTGTTTTTACCACGCTTTCCGTTCAAGAAGGTGTTGCCCTATTTCTGGACCGCCATCTTGCGCGTTTGCAAGCCGATGCTAGGCGGCTGGATATCCCTTTTCCCTGCCAAGCAATGTTAACGGAGGAAGTCCTGCGGATCGCTTGCACCCATCCTGAATGCGTGCTCAAGATCATGCTGACTCGGGGAGTGGGTGGGCGCGGCTACCTAGCCCCTAAACCAAGCAAGGGTACGCGTATTCTGTCCGCACATGGCAAGCCAGATTTTCCAAAATCAATCAGGGAGTCGGGGGTGCAAGCGCGGTTCTGCAAAATTCGCTTAGGGCTTAATGCAAGTCTTGCGGGCATCAAACATTTGAACCGCTTGGAGCAGGTTCTTGCCCGTGCGGAGTGGCGCGACGAGAATATACGCGAGGGCTTGATGTTGGACCATGAAGGCTTTCTGGTGGAAGGCGTTATGAGCAATGTGTTTCTGGTCCAGGATGCTGGCTTGCGCACCCCGCTGCTGGATCGTTGCGGAGTGGCTGGCGTAATGCGCGGTTTGGTTTTGGACAGTGCGAGGGATTTGGGCTTGGCAGTTGAACATGCTCGAATCCTCCCCGAAGAAGCGCTAGGCGCAGATGAAATATTTCTGACTAACTCGGTCATTGGCATATGGCCAGTCAGTCTTTTGGGTGGCAAGAAGTTTCCGGCTGGTAGGGTAGCCCGGCTGTTGACCCGGCAGATTGATGGCATGGCTGCGCGTGATCTTCAATCCCAGAAGGCAGGTTTAGCCAGGGATGCGACAAAATGAAACGGTTTTTCGCCGCCGTAGCCGCTTCGTCAGTGGTCATTTTGGTCTTTTTAGGGGTGGATTACCGATTGAGCATGGACTCGCCGTTGCACAATCGCGAAGCCGCCTATTTTGAAATCAGCAAAGGACAAAGTCTGAAGGCTATCGCCGAAGATTTGCAAACCAAAGGTTTGCTCGGCAGGCCAATATGGTTTCGTTTAATGGCATGGACGGAACATGCCTCAAAGAGGATAAAATTTGGCGAATATGATATCCCCGCCAATACCAGCCCCCGGCAGTTGTTGGATTTATTCGTCTTGGGCAAGGTGCGCCGCTATAGCCTAACCTTTGTCGAAGGTTGGACATTCAAACAAATGACCGAGGCAATGAACCGGCAACCGGCCCTAGTCCATCAAATTGATGGCAAGTCGCCCAGCGAAATAATGGGGATGATTGATGCCCCGGGCGAGCAGGCAGAAGGCCGGTTCTTCCCGGACACTTACATTTATTCCAAGGGAAGCGTGGATATTGAACTATTGAAACAAGCCTACCGAAAAATGCAGGCAGTGCTGGCCGATGAATGGCAGGGTAGGGCGCAGGGTTTGCCGCTGCGTAATCCTTACGAGGGTTTGATTCTGGCTTCGATTGTGGAGAAGGAAACTTCCTTGGCAGAGGAGCGCAACAAGGTCGCCGGGGTTTTCAGCCGCCGCTTGGCGAAGGGAATGCTATTGCAGACCGACCCTGCGGTGATTTACGGCATGGGTGATGCTTATGCGGGCAATATCAGCAGGGACGACCTGCGCCGCGACACACCCTATAACACCTATGTCCGCCCCGGCCTGCCTCCCACACCTATCAGCATGCCCGGGATTGATGCCATTCGGTCCGCCCTGCATCCAGACTCGGGTGATAGCCTGTATTTTGTGGCGCGTGGTGACGGCGGACATGTTTTTTCCAATACGCTGGCTGAGCACAACAAAGCCGTGGCTCAATTTCTGAGGAACCGGCATGAATAAGGGCTATTTCATTACCCTGGAAGGTGGGGAAGGAGTGGGCAAAACGACCAATTTGCGGTTTGTGCGAGAATTCCTTGAACGCCGGGGGAAGCGGGTGCTTGCCACCCGCGAACCGGGGGGGACGCCGGTGGGCGAGAAAATCCGCGCCCTCTTTTTGGGGGATGGGGAAGTCTCCCCTGAGACCGAATTGTTGCTAGTCTTCGCAGCCCGCGCCCAACACTTGCTTGATGTCATCGAACCCGCGCTGGAATCGGGCGCATGGGTGGTGTGTGACCGCTTTACTGATGCCAGCTATGCCTACCAAGGAGGCGGGCGGCAGGTGGATGCCGAGTTTATCCTCGCTTTGGAGGAAAGGGTGCAAAAAGGCCGCCAGCCTGATTTGACCCTGCTGTTCGACGCCCCCGTAGAAGTTGGCATGGCTAGGGCTAAAAAACGCGGTCCCATTGACCGCATGGAGAAAGAGACGCTAGCGTTTTATGAACGGGTGCGGGAGACTTATTTGCGCTTGGCCGGGCGTTTTCCGAACCGCGTCAAACTCATTGACGCTTCCCGCCCAATTGTAGAGGTGGAGGAGGCCATTGCCACTCATCTGAACCATCTGTGCGGGCAATGAACCTGATGGATGACATGCATTGGCTGGCTACCCACTGGCATAGGCTAAGCTCCCATGTCCGCTGTGGCCGTGTGCCCCAAGCCTTGCTGATTGTCGGAAGGATTGGGATTGGCAAGACACTATTGGCGGAAACTTTCAGCAAACGCCTACTGTGCCGCGCCCCGCAAGAATATGCCTGCGGTGAATGTGCCAGTTGCCGTTTGTTTGAGGCGAAGACGCATCCAGATTTCCTCCGTATCGAACCCGAGGAAACTGGTAAAATCATCCCTGTGGATGCCATTCGCGGATTGATTGCAAATTTGGCGCTTAAGCCCCAATATAGCGGAAGACGCGTGGTGCTGATCAACCCAGCGCAGCAAATGAATGTATCTTCCGCCAACAGTTTGCTGAAAACCTTGGAGGAACCGGATGAACACACTACGCTGTTGTTGCTCACCGATTCCCCACACGCTTTGCCGGCGACTATCCTTAGCCGTTGCCAACGCATGGATATCCCTGTTCCAGATCGGGCTATGGCACTTGCATGGCTGGCGAAACAGGGGCAGGATGGGAGCCGCGCCGGGGTTTTGCTGGCTTTGGCGCGTGGTGCCCCGCTCAAGGCCTTAGGATTGGCCAATGATGGCAGCGTAGAAAAGCGCGATGAATTTTTTTCCGCTTGGTGCGATCTGGCGAAAGGTGGCATGGAGCCTGCTGTGTTGGCGGAAGAATGGTCCAAATACTCATCCGAGACTCTCGTCGATTGGATGGTTTGCTGGATCATGGATATGATCCGCCTGCGGGCCGCCACCCGCATGAGGGGAGTTGAAAACCCCGATTTGGCAGAACACTTGCGAATCTTGGCCCAAAAAACAAACTTACGCCATTTATTTAGGTTTCTGGACCGATTGAATGCCGCACGCAAGATGCTTTTGGGCCAAGTTAACCGGCAACTTCTTCTGGAAGAATTGTTAATCCATTGGCAGCGCAGCCAAACTAAAGACTTAATCCAATTGCCTAAATGACCGACGAACAATCTGAAGGCCGGGGGGGGATTCTTTCTCTCACGATCCGCGACAAGAATGCCTTGTATGCGGCCTATATGCCTTTTGTGCAAAATGGCGGGCTGTTCATACCCACCAACAAGAGTTATCAATTGGGTGATGATGTGTTTATATTGCTCAATCTGATGGACGAACCCGAACGCATCCCGGTGGCGGGAAAAGTCATCTGGGTCACTCCGCGCAACTCGGAAGGCTACCGCTCGACCGGCATTGGTGTGCAGTTCAGCGACAAGGATAATGGCACAACCCGCAACCGCATCGAAAACTACCTTGCCGGTGCCCTTGAATCAGAGCGCCCCACCCATACCATGTGAACGCTGTATGCTAATCGACTCCCATTGCCATTTGGACCGACTCGATCTCAAACCTTACGGCGGCGATTTCCGGCATTTCGTCACGGCAACCCAAGCCCTAGGCATAGCCCACATGCTGTGCGTTTCCATTAGCATGGAAAAATGGCCTGCCATGATGGAACTGGTGGATGGCCAGCCCAATATATCCGCCTCGGTGGGGGTGCATCCGAATGAGCACGATTGCCACGAGCCGGGCGTGGCAGAATTGGTCGAAAAGGCGGGCCATCCGCAAGTTGTCGCCATCGGGGAGACCGGCCTGGACTATTTCCGTAGCGAGGGAGATTTGCAATGGCAGCATGAGCGCTTCCGCAGCCATATCCGTGCGGCCAAACAGATCGGCAAACCATTGATTATCCATACCCGTGATGCCAGGGAGGATACTTTGCGCATACTCCGGGAAGAAGGCGCGGACGAGGTCGGCGGTGTGCTGCACTGCTTTACCGAGGACTGGGAAACCGCCCGCCGCGCCCTGGACCTGAATTTCCATATCTCTTTCTCCGGCATCGTCACGTTCAAAAATGCCGCGCAAATCCAAGAAGCGGCCCGCAAGGTGCCTGAAGACCGCTACCTAGTCGAAACCGACTCGCCCTATCTGGCACCAATTCCCCATCGCGGCAAACCCAACTATCCGCATCATGTCCGCCATGTTGCCCAATTCGTTGCCGATTTGCGCGCAATACCCTTGGGCACAGTCGCCGAACAAAGTTCCCGGAATTACTGGGCCTTGTTTGGCGGGAAGCCCGATGCCTAAGGCATCCGGCAAGGCGGCCTAAGGACATGGCGTGGCATTGCATACACCTGACCCGGCAGGAATACGCATCGGGCGAAGTGGACATCCTCCGGGGTGCCTTCCGCGCTGCCTACCTGTCCCGCAACGGTCCGCCGGGCATGGCTTTGTTTGGATGCTGGAGCGAAGACGGCCTGGCCTATCTCGTCTACGCCACGCCTGCAACGGAGCGATACTTCCGTCCCATTCTGGAAGCCTATTCAGCCACGCAGGAAAGCCCGCCGCGCAACCGGCAAGCGCTTGAGTATATTTGCGGGGACGAAAAGGGCGGGGATGTTTTGGTCTGTTAACAGATGGAGAAACTTATGAAAGATGACAACCGAATCGGGCTTGCGCAACTCATCGGCGATTTGCGCAAAGAATTGATCAAGGCCCAAAGCGAAGGCAACGCCGGGGAAATCCGCTTCTTATTGGAGGAAGTCGAACTGGAGGTCGCAGTGACATCGGCCAAGAAAGCCAGTGGCGAGGCGGGGGTCGAATTTTGGGTCGTCAACAGCAAGGCGGAAGGGGAAATGTCCACGCAAGCCGTGCAAAAGCTAAAGCTGAAGTTGAAGCCGCAGCAAGTGGAGGCTGGTTCCCGGCAGCCAACCGAGGCAAAGCAAGTGTTGCTCGGCCAAACGTCGGACAGGCCGAATGATTAGACGGGCGACGGGTCGGCAATGTACGGTGCGCGTCAAGTATGTAGGTCGGGCAACATCTTTTCCGTTGCCCGACTTTCCTGCCCGAAAGCCCTAGCAAATAAGGCTTAACCGTTCGTCCTGAGCGAAGTCGAAGGATGGACGGTTAAGCCATTCATGGTTCGACAAGCTCACCACGAACGGCATAACCCCCGAAAGGAGATGACCCATCGACAATAATCTGTTGGTGCAAATTTTCGTCCCCACCAGCGACGGCAAAGGGACAGTCGGCACCGGTTACCCTGTGGCCCCAGGGCGCATCCTGACCGCCCGCCATGTGTTGTTTCCGCCAAACCGCGACCCTGACCGGCCCATCCAAGTGCGCTGGTATCATCAGGACGGCCAGCTTCGCGATTGGAAGGAAGTCAAAAAGATTCATTGGCACGGAGGCGAAGAGATTGATGTGGCCGTGCTTGAATGCCTGTTCCCGGCCGGGGCCGAGGCTTATGGCAGGCTAAACCGCGCCAAGCCAAGCAACCGTGACCCGTGGGAGGGTGCCGGTTTCGCCATCGCCGGTGCACAAGACAATGGCCGTTCCCCACCGGTTCCATTAGGCGGGAAAGTCCTCTTGAGGGCAGACAAGGAATGGGAGTTCCAATTGGGTGAGGATTACGCCACCAACGATGAATCCTTGTGGCAAGGCGTATCGGGTGGCCCGGTGTTCAGTGGAAGCGGCATTATCGGAGTGATTGTTTCCGCGCCCAAAGTCTTTCGGGGCCGGCGTTTCAATGCAATCCCAACCTGGAAACTGTACACTATTCCTGGCTTCGCCCAGGCTATTGGCGGTTGCCAACAGCAGGACACCCTCATCAAGCGCGACTTGTGGTTTTTGAGTTCCTTGGTCAAGACTGAGGCCCAAGCGAGGCAGATCAAGCTGGTGATACCCGACCGGAGCCGCTTAGGCACTTTCAAGGCCACGGCTTGTGTGTTTACGGATTTTGACGTGGAGTGTCCCGACTCGCTGGGGTTCAAGCTTATACACCAATTGGGCGGCGACCAACTCGCCCCTGCACCACTCACGCTATCCGGCGATTCCTTAGGGTCTAGGAAGCCCGAGGAAGTCTTATGGGAATTGCTCGGGAACAAGCTTATTGTGCCATCCGTCACCGCGGAGGACATCAAAAAAGCTCTCACTGAGGAGGCCATCAAAAAAGCCCTCACTGAGGAGGATATCAAAAAAGCCCTCACCGAGGCGAACATCAAAAATGCCCTGCTAGGCAAGCAAACGCCTATGGTGTTTGAGTTGGATATTGGCCGGCAAGTCCACAACCATGCATGGATAGCCGGGATGGCCGAGGCTTGGGAAAAGCTCACCTGCGATGGCGAGGGGCATCAGCACTGCTTAATTTTGTCGCATAAAAAACCCTATGGCACTTCGTGGTGGCGCAGTGGCTGGCTGAATGGGTGGCGGCGCTGCTGGCTTAGATTCTGGGTTTTTCGTATGCAGGGAAAATTATCGCAAGCAGGCCGCGTCATCAAGCCAGACCGCACACCGGCCCTGCGCAAGGCGCATTTACATGCTTGGATAAGAGAGCTTGAACCGCAGGGTTTTGACCCCTCGCAACAATCAGAACTCGAATTTCGCACTGACCAACATTTCGCGTCGAACAAGCCCAAGCCTTATCGCCATATCCGTGCAGAAATCAAAAACGACCTGCTAGCCGTATTATCCCAACCTGCCCATTCCGGGAGAAGTTCATAATGTCAAACCCTACCCCGAAACCCCTCTACCACGGCGAAGGTGTCCAATCCCGGCAGGCTTGGGCCGATATCCGCCCGGTGGACCCCTCGCCGTTGACCGACCCCAGCAAATATGTGGCTTCGCCGGAATTGGCGGCGGCGGTGAATGTGGCCTTGGACTTAGGCATGCCTTTGCTGGTCACTGGCGAGCCGGGTTGTGGCAAGTCCGAACTGGCCAGCAGCATCGCTTGGGAGTTGAACTTCCCGATTCTGCCGGACCAGCAGGGGCTGGACGCGGAGCAAGACCCGCAGCCGCTGCGCTTCACCGTCAAGTCCGACACCCACAGCAGCGAGTTGTTTTACCGCTTTGACACCCTGGGCCGCTTCCATAAAAAAGACGACGGTAATTCCAAACCGCAGGAATTCATCACCTATGAAGCGTTGGGCAAGGCCATCTTATATGCCCAAGGCCGCGAGCAAGTTAGCAAGAAACTGATGCGCCAGGCCGACTGGGAAAAACTCCCGCACCAGCCTTGCCGTGCCGTCGTGCTGATTGACGAAATCGACAAAGCGCCACGCGAAGTGCCCAATGACATCCTCAACGAAATCGAAAGGCTTAGCTTCAAAATCCCCGAGCTGTTTGAATATTTTCCCGATGCAGTCGCCATTGGCGCGGACAACCCGTACCGTCCCGTCATCATCATCACCAGCAACGACGAGCGCCCTTTGCCCAAGGCATTTTTGCGCCGTTGTGTGTACCTGCACATGCAGCCGCCGCCTTATCGCGGGGCGAAATACAGCATTGAGGGCATAGTCAAAAACCGCTTGTTCCAACGCTTCGGCCCGGACATAGCAGCAGATAAGCTGAGGCTGATGGATGAGGCCATTTCCCTGTACGAACATCTGCGGGAAAGCAAGAAACTCGACAAACCCCCTTCCGTGGCGGAACTGTTGGCTTGGGTGTATTATCTTAGCCGCCAACAAACCGAGGCCGGCTTGGCCCCTGGCCGGCAGGATGTGATTTTCCACAGCAGCGCCCGCCATGCCCTGCTCAAACTGCAAAATGACCAAAAAAAAGGCGCGGAACTGATCCAATCCTGGGTCCGGGGCGGTGCTTAGGATGTGGCTGAAAACGCTTAGGGTTCCAAGCGGTTGTTATCATCGTCACAGGCCAGCCGTACAGAACCAAAAGCGTCGTCATACCGGCATGGCTGCCGGTATCCAGGCCAGGGACGGTAGCCTATCGACTTTGCAAGTGTTTGGAGCAGTTCGTATGCGAACCCGCAGTTTCACATCCCCGAACACACGGATGCTGGTCGTGGACCCAAGCTTGCCATCCTTGGACGCTGGATTTCGGCATCCCTGCCGAAATGACGGGTCTCCTGCACTTGTCTGCCTGATTTCTTTCGGAAAGTTGTTAGGCCAACCCCTTAAGGCAGGCCATGCCTAAGGCAATTCCAAGCGGCCAGCATGCCCTGCTTGATCTGGCCGCGCTAGATGAGCTGCTGCGCCGGCACGACATGCCGCGTGGCCCGGACGCTTGGCAGACGGTGCATGATTTGCTGGCGCTGCGCTTTCAGCAAGGGCGCATACCCGGGCCCGACAAGCCTGAGGAACTGGCCCGGCTGATCGGGCCTTTGCTCTGTCGCGGACCAGAGGAGCAGGCCCGCTTTCCCCACATTGTGGCGCAATGGTTGAGCGGCACGGACACGCTGTCCACCTCCGGCCAATTCAGCACGTTCGACAGTACGCCTTGGCAGCGTTGGCAGAACAGGTTGCGACGCTTCGACCGTCGGCAAAGCATAGGTTTGCTGGCACTATTGCTGCTGTTGGCAGGGCTTTGGGCGACACTGGCCTTAAACCCGCCCGCAGACCCAATTGTAGCGCCGCCGCCACTGCCCACTATTGCAACCCAGCCTGCCACTGTCCCAGCCGGCCAGCCGCCCGCCGTCAAGGTCGACGATTGGGCACCACCCAACCGCCTGCCGGAACCCGTCCGCCTGCCGCCGGCTTGGGAACAGGCGCGAGGGCGGGTGGGGCTGGCGCTGCGCTTGTTGCCTTGCCTGCTGGCCCTGCTTTGGCTTTATCGATGCTACCTCGGCCGGCCGAAGATACTCGAAACCGACACGCCGGACGGCGACGAGGTGGCGCGGGATTTGGATTTTGCCAACCCCGCTCAGCCGCTATACGGCGGAGGCCAGTCCGAGCAAGCTTTAAATAGTTTGGGCCGGGTGTCCTATGGCGAGTCCCGCCGCCTGCACATCGCCAAGACCGTCCAAGCCACCGCCCGCCAAGCCGGTTATTTCGTCCCCTGTCACAGGCTATGCTTGGAACGCCCGGTGTACCTGATCCTCGTGCACAGCCAGCATATCCACGACCAGCAGGCCCTGCTGGGGGAAGAACTGGTGCGGCGCTTCCGCGAGGCCAGACTCACGACCGAAAGCTACCGTTTCCTCGACAGCCCTAGCCAACTCATCCCCTGGCCGCTTGCGGAGGGCGGGCCTCTAAGCTTGGGCGAATTGGCCTTGCGCCATGATTGCGCGCGCCTCATCATCATCAGCGAAGGCCGCATTCTGTTCCACCCGGCCACGGGGCAGCCGCGCCTTTGGCTGGATGATTTTGCGGCTTGGCCGCAACGGGTCTGGCTGGGTGCCGGTGAGGTGGATGCCTTGGATGCGCGGCTGCTGTTGCTTAAAGGCTTTCTGTATCTGCCCCTGGCCAGCTTAAGCCTTGCCGATTTGGCCGTTTATTTGTCCGCCGACGAGGCTTGGCCGGTGTCGGCCCTGCGCGAAAGCGAGGCGCAAGACCCCCTGCCCGACAGCATTGCCGACTACCCCCAGCGCTGGTTGAAACCCAGCCCGCCCAGTGACATTCCGTTGGCCACGCTGGCCCGAGAACTCCGCGCCTATCTGCATGAGGATGGTTGGGCTTTGTTGCAAACCCTGGTCGCCTTCCCGGAATGCCAATGGAAACTCACCCAGGCGGTGGATTATCTATGCTTTGAAGGCCAGCAAGCCGGGCTAGCCGAAGCCCGCGAGGCCCGTTTGACGCGCTTGCTGAAATTGCCTTGGTTCACCCATGCCTATTTCCCCCGCTATATGCGCATACACCTGCTGCGCCAAGCCGGCGATGCCGAGCGCTTGCACATCCGCGACACTTGGGAGGCACTGTTTAGCCGTCAAACTGGGCAGGGTGGCATCACGGTGCTGGAACCCTTGCGCAAACTGGTCAAAGACCTACTGCGCACTGACCGCGCCGGTGCGCTGGGCGACCCCATCTTTGTGCAAATCCTGCGCGGCAAGCGGCTGGATTTTTGGCAATTCCGCTTGCCGCAAATCCTCGCCGGGATATTTCTTCAGGGCCGCAACCGTTGGGATTTAAGGCCCGCCGTATGGGCTGTCGTGTTCGCTGGCCTAGCAAGTTGGGGTGGCGGCGGCTGGTGGGAAACCCAGGGCAAGGACTGGCTGGTGCGGCAATGGCAAACCCAGTTGGCCCATGAAAATGGGCGCTGGCTGGTAAGCATAGACTATTTGGGCCAAACCCAGGCGTTGGCTCTAGCCCTGCAAGCCAGTCTAGTCCCGCAGGGCTTCCGGGTCGCCGCGCTGCGGCCCGTAACGAGTGCCCAGGCCGATAGCATTAGTTACCCCCCCGCTGCTGAAGCGGCGGCGCAACGGCTGGCGAAGACGCTGCGGCATGTGGGCTATGGCGTGGATGCCCGCTTGCTGCCCATGCCTGAGTCCACCGGTTTGCGCGTGAGCCTTGCCCATAGCTATCAGGCGCGGGCCGCTTTCAATGACTTGCTGTGGAATAAGCAGGCTGCCCAGCCGCAAACCTTCCAAGACCCGTTGCAATACGGTGGCCTAGGCCCGGTCATGGTGTCCATCCCCACCGGTCAGTTCAGCATGGGTTCGCCGACTACAGAAAACGGGCGTTATCCAGACGAAGGCCCGCAACACAGTGTGACCATACCCCGCGCCTTTGCCATCGGCCGCGATGAAGTGACGTTTGACGACTATGACCGCTACGCCCAAGCCAGCGGAAAAAAACTGCCTGCTGACAACGGCTGGGGCCGGGGCACACGGCCTGTGATCAACGTCAGTTGGCAAGACGCCCAAGACTACGCCGCGTGGCTGTCCCGGCAAACCGGCCAGACCTACCGTCTGCCGAGCGAGGCGGAATGGGAATATGCCGCCCGCGCCGGTACCACCACGGCCTATTGGTGGGGCGATGCCTTGGGCAAGAACCATGCGAATGGAGGCGGTGGTGGCAGTGTATGGGATGGTAAACAAACCGCCCCTGTGGGTTCCTTCGCCGCCAATCCTTGGGGGCTGCATGACACGGCCGGCAATGTGTGGGAATGGGTGGCGGACTGCTGGCATGATAGTTACCAAGGTGCACCGACGGACGGTTCGGCTTGGGGCGGGGCCGCGAATTGTGACCGGGGGGTTCGCGGGGGTTCGTGGATCAATTTCCCTCAGATCCTGCGTTCGGCCTTCCGCAACTGGTACAGGCCAGATGACTCGAACTACGACCAGGGCTTTCGTCTTGCCAGGGCTTTGTGACTTTGCCCTTTGCTTTTTGTCCCTTTGCGCTTTTTGCTTTTTTGTGTTTTCGGGGTGCAGGGGCTTAGCCCCTGCCGAATTTTTTTTGGGAGTGCTGCATGAATAAAGAATCTTCAATCAATCCCAAAGTCGTGGAGGACTGCCACGCCCTGCTGGGCTGGATCATCCCGCATTTGGACGGCTTCCCCCGCGCCCGCCGCTTCACCTTGGGCGAGCGCATCGAAAGCGGGTTATTGTTTGTGCTGGAGCGGCTGGTGGAGGCGGCTTATACTAAGCAGAGGGAAGACATCCTTCGCGCAGCCAACCTCCGTTTGGATGTGGTTCGCCATTTATGGCGCTTGAGCCACAGCCTCAAGGCCATTCCAACCAAGGCGTACGGCCAAGGTTCTGAACGTTTGGCGGAACTAGGTCGGCAAATCGGTGGTTGGCGGCGTGCCGCCGTTAATCTGTAGAGCCGGATCATGCGACCCTTGCGCGATTTGATGAGCCGGGTGACCGCTTGGGAAAATCTACTGCTGGCCTATCGCAAGGCCCGGCGTGGCAAATCAGGCCAAACGGCTATCCAACAGTTTGGTTTGGATTTGGAATGGGAACTGGTGGACATTCGCCAAGACCTGCTGCAACGCACTTACCGGCCCGGATTATTTCGGCAGTTTCAAGTGCGCGACCGCAAAACCAGGTTGATTTCAGCCGCGCCATTCCGTGACCGGGTGGTGCATCATGCGCTTATGAACGTGGTGGAACCGCTCATTGACCGGCGCTTCATTTTCGACAGCTATGCCAGCCGGCGCGGCAAGGGTGTGCATGCCGCAGTACGGCGCTATCAGGTTTGGGCCAAGCGCTACCCTTATGCGCTCAAACTGGATATCAAGCGTTATTTCGACAGCATTGACCATGACCGCCTGAAGGCAAAACTAGCGCGGCATATTGCCGACCCCGAGGTTTTGTGGCTGTTTGGCACGATTATCGACCATAGCCCCGCGCCCTTGAACCCAAACCTAGTTGCAGAACCGCATGAGGATTTGGTTGACCTGATGCTGCGCCGCTGTGGTCTGCCTTTGGGCAATCTCACCAGCCAGTTCTTTGGCAATCTTTATCTCGACCCGCTTGACCATTACATTAAGGAAGATTTGCAGGCAAGGGCCTATTTGCGATATGTCGATGACCTTGTTTTACTGGCCGACAATAAAAACCGGTTATGGCAATGGTGTGCCGCCATCGAACGCTTTCTTGCCGCCGAACGCCTAGCTGTCCACCCCCGCAAAAAATCCTTGTTCCGCGTTTGCCGGGGGCAAGACATCCTCGGCTACCAAGTTTTTCCCGGCTTCGTCCGTCTGAGCCGGGGCAGCGGCTACCAGTTCCGCCGTCGTTTGCAACGTCTGGCGGCTGGTTACGGGCGATGGAGGATTGACTTGGGTACCGTGCAAACCCGAGTTGCAGGCTGGCTCGGACATGTCCGGCAAGCAGATGCCCAAGGTTTGAGTTCATCCATCCTAGATCGTGTATACTTTCAACGGGGGGAACCGCCCAGACGATCGCCGGGGGGTTCGCGGGGGTTCGTGGAACAACAACCCACAGAACCTGCGTTCGGCCAACCGCAACAGGAACAGGCCAGATGAAACGAACAACAACCAGGGCTTTCGTCTTGCCAGTACGCCCGCAACCATGCCGGAGCCGGAGCGTTCAAGGATGCTTCGGGAGTGCCGCGGGTGCCCACGGGTCGGTTCTCCCGGTTGCGCAGGATGCGCAGCCAAAGAGCTTGCCACGGTTGGCGGGCGGCGGTGCCGGTCTAGAGTTCCGGGGCCGCCGCCATTTCCTCATAGCCATTATTGCCTTGTTGGCCTGCTTAGTCTCATTGTCCCCCGCTTGGGCGAAAAAGCCTATTTTAACCCGGCCTTCCGCGCCTCCCGCCTATACCCTGCAAGCCGCAGACCCCGGCAAACTGCCACAGCGGGAACCCAATGCCTGCCAAGAACCCGGCAATGAGTTGGCCCCCACGCTGGTGTTGATACCGCCGGGGCAGTTTTTAATGGGCTCGCCGGCCAGCGAGGCGGAGCGTATTGCCACCGAAGGGCCGCAGCATTGGGTAAGCATCACCAAGCCCTTTGCCATCAGCCGTTGTGAAATCACCCGAGGACAGTTCCGCCGCTTTGTGCAGGAGGAACACTACCAAACTGTCGCCGAGAAAACCGGCGGATGTTATGTTTACGATGCCAAGACCAAAGCCTGGAAGCAGGACAAACAGGCTTTTTGGGATAAACCCGGCTTTCCGCAGGACGACACCCACCCGGTGGTCTGCGTTGCCTGGCAGGATGCCCAAGCGTATGCCGTCTGGCTAAGCCGGCGCACCGGTGCTGCCTACCGCCTGCCTACCGAGGCGGAATGGGAATACGCGGCGCGGGCAGGGACAGTGACCCCGTATTATTGGGGCGAGGATGCCGAACAGAGTTGTCGGTTTGCCAATCTAGGCGATGCCGAACTGACTAAATTGGATGGAGATGCCCGGAACGCCAAATGTTCGGATGGTTTCATGTATACCGCCCCTGTTGCCAGTTTCCGGCCCAACCATTTCGGCTTGTATGACATGCTGGGCAATGCCTGGGAATGGGTGGCGGACTGTTGGCACGACAGTTACCAAGGCGCGCCCACCGACGGTTCGGCTTGGGGAGGGGCCGCGGATTGCAACCGGGGGGTTCGCGGGGGTTCGTGGGACGGCCTCCCTCAGTACCTGCGTTCGGCCATCCGCAACTGGTTCAGGCCAGGTGGAGCGTACGACTTCCGGGGCTTTCGTCTTGCCAGGGCTCTGTAACTTTGCTCTTTGCTTTTTGTCCCTTTGCGCTTTTGGCTTTTTTGGGGTGCAGGGGCGTAGCCCCTGCCTCCGCCGGATGGGATTTGTAATCCCGTCCGTAACGTTTCGTGGTTAGGCAGGCATGGTTGCATACACGAAACGTAAGCGACGCGGTTGCAAACCCCGTCGAGCTTCGTGACCTGAATCAAGCGCTTGTGCAACTGACAAGTTACCGTCCATGGCACTGGATTCCTGCATCCCTGCTGGAATGACGGCATTTTTGGCTCGGCGCGACTGGTGTATAACGATGAGAACTCCTGCTTGGGAATGCAGACTAAGGTCGGATTATAGCCCCCCGCCGTGAAAAACCAACTGCCCCATGAACTCGTCGCCCTGCTCCAGGCACTCAATGCGGGTAATTCCCGCGTTGGCGACTTTGATGTGGAATAGATTGTTCAAGGGTATGTTCAGCACATAAGCGACCACCATGCGGACGACCCCGGCGTGGCAGACCAGCAGCAGGTGTTTGCCGGCGTGGCGGTTGAGGATTTCATTCCAGGCCGTGACGATGCGATGGTGGAAATCGGCCAGGCCCTCGGCATCTTCGGGGCGGTTGTTCATCGGGTCGCGGTAAAAACGCTGGAGCAGGCCGGGGTCGTAGCGGGAGATTTCATCGCGGGTTTTGCCTTGCCAGGCGCCGTAGCCTATTTCTTGCAGTCTGGGGTCCACCTCCAGTGGAATTCCGTGGCGTTCGCTCAGTTCTTCGGCGAAAGCCAGGCAGCGGCTTAACGGAGAACTCACGATGACATCCCAGGGATGGTGGTTGCCCACCGCACGGCGCATTTGTTCCCAGCCGGTTGCGGATAAGGGATCATCCATCTGCCCGCGATAGCGGCTGCCGCCGACGGGTTCGCCGTGGCGGATGAGGTCGATCAGGGTGGTGATCCTTTCATCGGTAGTCACGATTTTTTGGCCCCCTGCAGTTCAGCCCTGGCCAGGCGGGCCGCTTCCCGCACCCGCTTCGGGGCAGTGCCTCCGAACAGGTCGCGGGCGGTCACAGAACCCTCCAAGGTCAATATGGCAAATACATCGGACTCGATGCTGGGCGAGAATTTTTGCAATTCGGCCAAGGAAATTTCGGACAAGTCCCGCTGCGTGTCCAGCCCCAGCCGCACCGCCTTGCCGACGATTTCGTGGGCATCGCGGAATGCCACGCCTTTGCGGACCAGATAATCGGCCAGGTCGGTGGCGGTGGCGTAGCCCTTTTTTGCCGCCGCAACCATCGCACTGCGGTTGGGCCGGACATGCGGCATCATATCGGCGAAGGCGCGCAGGCAATGCTTCAAGGTGTCCACGGTGTCGAACAGCGGTTCCTTGTCCTCTTGGTTGTCTTTGTTGTAGGCTAAGGGCTGGCTTTTCATCAGGGTCAGCAGCGCAAACAAAGAGCCAAAAACCCGCCCGGTTTTGCCGCGCACCAACTCGGGCACATCGGGGTTTTTCTTTTGCGGCATGATGGACGAGCCAGTGCAAAAGGCATCCGGCAGGTCGATGAAGCCAAATTGGCCGCTGCTCCACAAGATCAGTTCCTCCGAGAAGCGCGACAGGTGCATCATGGTCAGGCTTGCGCAGGAGGCGAATTCGATGGCGAAATCACGGTCGCTGACGGCATCCAGGGAGTTGGCCGCTGGCACAGAGAAGCCCAATAGCTTGGCGGTAAGGTCGCGGTCCAGCGCGTAGCTGGTGCCGGCCAAAGCCGCCGCGCCCAAGGGCATAATGTTAACCCGCTTGCGGCAGTCGGCAAGGCGTTCGCCGTCGCGCTTCAGCATCTCATACCAAGCCATCATGTGATGGCCGAAGGTGATGGGCTGGGCGACTTGCAAATGCGTGAGTCCGGGCATGATGGCATCGGCTTCGCGTTCCGCCAGGCCAAGCAACGCACTCTGCAGGCGTTGCAGTTCCGCGCTGATCAAGTCGATTTCGCTGCGCAGGAACAACCTGACGTCGGTGGCTACCTGATCGTTGCGCGACCTGCCTGTGTGCAGTTTTTTGCCCGCATCGCCGATACGATTGATCAAGCGCGCCTCGATGTTCATATGCACATCCTCCAATTCGGCGGTCCAATGGAAATCGTCCCGTTCGATGTCCTCAAGAATGCCCTCCAATCCCTGGACAATCGCCTTGCACTCCTTGTCGCTGAGCAAGCCGATATGCCCCAGCATGGTGGCGTGGGCGATGGACCCTGCAATGTCAAAAGGGGCAAGGCGCTTGTCAAATTCGATTGACGCGGTGAAAGTTTCCACAAACGCATCGGTCTCTTCGGTAAATCGTCCCGCCCAAGGTTTGTTTTCTGTGTTCATGGATTCTCCATTGGAAAAGTATGTTGGCAAGCATTATACCTTCATCCACTGCCACTCTGGTAAGGTATGGTTTCCAGGGTATGATTAAAAGTGCTGCGGGGAGTGCAAGGCCTGCCTTGCGAGGCATCTAAGGCAAGGCAGGCCTTGCACTCCCAGTGTCATCTAAGGCAAGGCAGGCCTTGCACTCCCGGTGTCATCTAAGGCAAGGCAGGCCTTGCACTCCCCGCAATTCCCATGCTGAGCCAAGGTGTGAGAAATAGCCCGTCATTCCGGTCATGGATGCCGGAATCCAGCGTCCAAGAATGGCAAGCTACGGGCTACGGCAAGCCTATCGTAAACTTGAGGCTTCACGTCCCTGTGACTGGATGCATTCGGGACATCCCTGTCCCCAACCCTTTGGGCGGAAAAACCTGTTCATACTTCGACTTCGCTCAGCACGAACGGTTTTTTCTGCGTTCCAACTGCCGTTTTTAGATAATCGCACTCGTTTTGCCCGCGTCGCGGTGGCGGTCGTTTTGCCGCGTTGATTGTGCATAAAACTCAAAAAAGCTATTTCCACCTATGCAAAAAAACAATGTCACTGAGAAGGTTTATGCTAAAATCACCTGAGGCTTTAAGCCTACCAAAAGAACGTAAATCCCGACTCCAAGAATATTAAAGAGGAAAAACGCATGTCACTCATCACGTGGACGAAAGAAGAATTCGGCACCAATGTCACCGTCGCCGACGAGCAGCACAAGGTTCTTTTTGGTTTGCTGAATGATCTGCATGATGCAGTTCCGGCGGGGGACCGCGCAGCAATCGGCGCCAAACTGGTAGCTCTGGTCAACTATGTCGTGGAGCATTTCGCTGAAGAGGAGCGCCTGATGACGGCAACCGGCTATCCTGATTACGCTGCCCATAAGGCAGAACACACTAAACTATTGGAGACCTGCAGTGGTGTGGCGGCAAAATTCCATAAGGGCGAGTTGGATATTACCCATGACACCACGGCTTTCGTGAAGGATTGGCTGGTTACGCATATTCCCAACGTTGACAAACACTACGGGCCGTATCTGAACAGCAAGGGCATTAGCTAGTTAGCTAGCCACACTTTATCCCGGCGCGGAGCATGGTTCCGCGCCGACTACATGGTTTTTTTTGACCGCCGATGCCGATTCGCTCCCCCCTGCATTTCTTTTTGCGGCTGTTTCCTGAACAGCAAGGTTTATTCAAAACTGCGCCTGTAGTAGCATTGACATAATAAAAATTAAGGCCGGGGATGCCGGCCACAACATCAACGGCGAATATAGGTATCAAATCATGGTTCGGTGTACCCAACTTCCGTCATGGCAAGTCCTGCAAGAACACCAATGGGAAATTGCCCGCCTCCACATGCGGGACTTGTTCTCTGCCGACCCGCAGCGCTTCGAGCGCTACTCGTTGCGTCTTGATGACATTCTCTTCGACTATTCCAAAAACCGCATCACCGACGCTACCCTTGGGCTTTTATTCAATCTGGCCCGTGAGGCTGGCTTGTCGGAAAAGATTGAGTCCATGTTCAGGGGGGACAAAATCAATGGGACTGAAGGCCGTGCCGTTCTGCACACCGCCTTGCGCAACTGCTCCGGCCAGCCGGTCTTAGTCGATGGCGTGGATGTGATGCCCGGTGTCAATCGGGTGTTAAAACAGATTCGCCATTTCAGCGACGCGATACGCTCCCATGAATGGCGCGGCTACACCGGCAAACCCATAGCCAATGTGGTCCATATTGGTATTGGCGGTTCCGATTTGGGGCCAAAAATGGTGGTCAAGGCTTTGACGCCCTTTTGTCGGCCCGAGTTGAAGGTGCATTTTGTTTCCAACGTGGACGAAGCCGATTTAGTCGAGGTGATTAAGAATTTGGACCGCGAGACCACGTTGTTCATCGTTGCCTCCAAGACCTTCACCACTCAGGAGACCATGACCAACGCTCTGTCCGCACGCGAGTGGTTCACCGCAGGGGTGAACGACAAGGCGGCCATTGCCAAGCATTTTGTTGCCGTCTCCACCAATGCTGAAAAAGTGGAAGCTTTTGGAATCGACACGAAGAACATGTTTGAGTTTTGGGACTGGGTGGGCGGGCGCTATTCACTGTGGTCGGCCATCGGTTTGCCGATTGCCGTGGCCGTTGGCATGGACGGTTTCAAACAACTGTTGGCGGGTGCGCACAAGGTGGACGAACATTTCCGCACCCAGCCATTGGAACGGAATATTCCAGTGATCATGGGCTTGTTGGGCATCTGGTATAACAACTTCTTCGGTGCGCAAACCCAGGCCATTTTGCCCTATGACCAGTATCTTGATTTCCTTGCAGACCATCTCCAGCAAGCGGATATGGAAAGTAATGGCAAGAGCGTGGACATTGACGGCAACCGCTTGGATTACGACACCGGCCCGGTGATCTTCGGCCAGGCAGGAACCAACGGCCAACACGCTTTCTATCAGTTGATCCACCAAGGCAGCAAGCTGGTGCCCTGTGACTTTTTGGCGGCGGCGCATAGCTATCACAAACTGGCCGGCCACCATGAAGCGCTGCTTTCCAACTTCATTGCCCAAACGGAAGCCTTGATGCGCGGCAAAACGACCGCTGAGGCTAGGGCCGAATTGCTGGCAGAAGGGGTGCCGGAAGAGCGGCTGGACATGCTGGCGATGGCTAAGACCTTCCCCGGCAACAAGCCCTCCAATTCGTTTCTCTACCATAGCCTGGCACCCGAGACGCTGGGCGCGCTGATCGCCTTCTACGAACACAAGGTTTTTGTCCAAGGGGCAATCTGGAATATCAACTCGTTTGACCAGATGGGGGTGGAATTGGGCAAGCAACTTGCCAAGACTGTCTTGAAGGACATGACGGACGACGACCCGGTGAGTTCCCATGACTCATCCACCAATGGCCTGCTAAATTACTACAAATCCCTGCGCTAGCCCATGAACGGACAAACTTTTGTTTTTGCCGACCCGGACGCGGTTGCCGAAGAGAGCGCCCGGCGTCTGCTGGGCTTGATGGCGGAACATCCAGGCCGGCGGTTTAGCCTGGCGCTATCAGGTGGCTCCACGCCGCAGCGTTTTTACCGCTTGCTGACCACGCCGCCTTGGCGTGGACAGATCGACTGGGGCAGCTTGCAGGTTTTCCTGGCCGATGAGCGTTTCCTGCCGCCGGACCACCCAGACAGCAACTTCCGCATGGTTCGCGAAACCCTGCTTGATCCAATCAGCAAGATTCCCGAATGCAACATCCATCCCATGCCAACCGACGGAACGGTTGAGGCTAGTGCGTTGCGCTATGCAGCCGAATTGCAAGAATATTTTGGGGTTGCTTCCCCGCGCTTTGATCTCATCGTCTTAGGCATGGGTCCAGACGGCCACACCGCCTCCCTGTTCCCCGGCCATGCGCATCCTAAAGGCCCTTGGGTCATCCCTGTCCACAATTCTCCCAAACCGCCGCCCACCCGCTTGTCCTTGAGTTTGGAACTTATCAACCAGGCACGCCATGTGTTGTTTCTCGTCACCGGCGAAGACAAAGCCCCCGCCCTGTCCATGCTGCGCGAAGCGACGGTTCCGACCTTGCCTGCGGGAGCCGTGCAATTGGACGAAGGCGAGTTGGTTTGGCTGGTGGACCAGGCAGCCTGGGGCAAGGCATTCAGTTAAGGTGATTTCCAATAATGAATCCACCAAAACAGAAATGAATTGCGCATGAAAATCACGAACAATTCCTCCCCTGATAACCTTGCCAAGCTGGGGCTTGGCGTTCCTTCTGGGAGCGCCAAGCACCAGCTTGGCCTGATGTTCATGGTGCCAACCGTATCTTGCACGACCTGCCTGAAAAGGGAATGAACACGTCCAACGGCACTTCGGCCCCTGCTCCGCAATAGGTGGATAGTTTTTTAAAGTTGGCAAAGTCCAGCCTATAGCCTTTTTTGTCGTGGTTTAATTGCAGGGTGTCTCCGCTTTCCTTGGCGGTGACGGTAATGTCCAAGCCCTTATCTTGCCAAGTAAAAGCCCCGTCCTGGCGGTTCCAGTCGATGTGGCAGGTAAAGCCCAATTCTCCCTGCCCGCCGGGGTAATAACTATTAAACCAAATCCGATTGATCCGGTGGTCTTTAATGTCCAGCTTCGCCTCGCCGCTAGTCATGGGTTTTTTGTAGCCGTAGGAGCAAGCAAGGGACTGCTCGTCCCCGTTGTTGCCCGAAGCCTGGCAAAGCAGGCCGGGCGTACAACAGGCACACAATGCAAGTCTGATGAAGGCGGCTTTTGCTGCAAGCATAGCTTATTGCCCGGACGGCAAGGCTTTCTGCCCGCTCATATTTTGCATGAATGAATTGGCGCGGTCTATGGAGCGCTCCATGGCGGAGATCAACCCGGACACGCCGTTAGCCAGGGTGGCCAATTCGCTTTCCAAGTGGGCAATGGCCTGGGCGTTGAGGTTATGCTTGAGGAACAAGACCTGGTCTTGGAAAACCCCAAGCACAGGCCCAATCTTGCTTTCAGCCCGGCGCATGGCGGAAAGCAGTTGGCCGTACATCTGCTGGGTCTGCTTCAGTTTTAACCGGCTCGCGTTGCGCAAGCTGCGATTGCTGTATTGCTCCAATTCGTCTTCCCATTCGGCAAACAGCGCCTCGGCCACTTCCTGCACGGCATCAATGCGGTCGGAAACTGCCAAGGCCCTGGATTTGCTGTAATCAAATTCAACTTTGAGTTGGCGATAAGCATCCTCTAGGGAACCGCCGTCAAACTCAGTCAGTGCGCTGAATTTTTCCAGGGCGTTTTGGAATTGTGCCTTGGCATCCTCCAGCCCGTCGCGGGCGTTTTCCACGCGAGACACAAGGATATCACGCTTGTGGTGGCCTGCGGATTCGATTGCGCGGAAATAAAAGCGCTGCAACCGGGCGCTCAGCATGCGGATAAGGGGAGTGAGCAAACCTTTGGAGCTGTCTTGTTTGTAAAATGGCTTGGACATGGGGGTGTGAAAGTGGCTAAGGGCGAGGTTCTTATATTCTACGCGAAGCGCATGGAATCTAAAGAGCCAATGTCATGAATTGAGTTATAATATAGGGCTTGACATAGCAATCGCAACGCAAAGCGCAGGCTGCGGTCTAATTGTCACCGATTCATGAACGGAGATTGTTTAGTGAAGAAAGCATATTTCGGTACCGATGGCGTGAGAGGAAAGGTGGGAGAGTATCCCATCACCCCAGATTTTATGTTAAAGCTAGGATGGGCCGCGGGCAAGGTGTTCGCCCAAGCCGGTTCGCAAAATAATGTGGTGATTGGCAAGGATACGCGCATATCCGGTTACATGTTCGAATCCGCGTTGGAGGCAGGACTGTCCGCTGCCGGCGTGAACACGCAATTGTTAGGGCCCATGCCTACGCCGGCGATTGCCTACCTGACCCGTACCTTCCGCGCCCGTGCGGGCATCGTCATTAGCGCATCGCATAATCCCTACTACGACAACGGGATCAAGTTTTTTTCGCATGACGGCATGAAGCTGCCCGATGAAGTCGAGTATAAAATTGAGGAGCAGCTTAACCTGCCGATGACGACAGTGGAATCTTCGCGCCTAGGCAAGGCCACCCGCATTGATGACGCGGCGGGCCGCTATATCGAGTTTTGCAAGTCTACCATTCCCTCTTCCATCGACTTCAATGGCTACAAAGTGGTGGTGGATTGCGCCCATGGGTCCACCTACCATGTTGCCCCCCCGGTTTTCCGCGAGTTGGGGGCAGAGGTCATCAAAATCGGAGTGCAGCCCAACGGTTTGAATATCAATGAGGATTTGGGCGCCACCAAGCCAGAAACGTTAAGGCAGACGGTGTTGGCCGAGCGGGCCAATTTCGGCATTGCGTTGGATGGCGATGGAGACCGGCTTATCATGGTTGACGAGCAGGGTGCCATCGTCGATGGCGACGGATTGGTTTACATCATTGCCCGGTCCAGGCTGAATTTGGGACAGTTAAGAGGCCCCGTCGTCGGAACGCTGATGAGCAATCTGGGGATGGAACTCGCCTTGGAGGATTTGGGGATAGTGCTTAAGCGTGCCGCCGTTGGCGACCGCTATGTCATGGAAATGATGCAACAGTATGACAGTGTGCTGGGCGGTGAGAGTTCCGGCCATATCATTTGCAGGGACCGCACGAGCACGGGTGACGGCATCGTTGCCGCCCTCCAAGTCATGACGGAAATGAGGCAATCCGGTAAAACGCTGAGCGAACTGACGCTGGGTATGGAAAAATATCCGCAAAAGCTCATCAACGTGAAGATTCGGGAAAAAGTCAATATTGATGCAATCCCCTCCATCGCTGCTGCCAAAGCCGAAGTGGAACGTGAATTGGGCAAAACTGGCCGGGTGTTATTGCGCTCTTCCGGCACCGAGCCGCTAATCCGGGTTATGGTGGAGGGAAGGGATGCGGGCCAAGTGGAAAATCTGGCACAACGGCTGGCCGATGCGGTAGCCGATGCCCTCGCGGACTGACGGAGTATCAAACCGATGCGAATATTACATACCATGTTGCGGGTGGGCAATCTTGACCGCTCCATCGCCTTTTACAGCGAAGTCCTCGGCATGAGGCTGCTGCGTCGCGACGACTATCCCGACGGTAAATTTACGTTGGCTTTTGTCGGTTACCAAGATGAAAAAGACGGCGCGGTGCTGGAACTTACCCATAATTGGGGCGTGGATAGTTATGAGCTGGGAAATGGCTTTGGCCATGTTGCCCTAGAAGTGGATGATGCCTATCAAGCGTGTGAACTGGTCAAGGCGCGGGGCGGGAAAGTAAGCCGTGAGGCAGGCCCGATGCTGCACGGAACCACCGTCATTGCCTTCGTGGAAGACCCTGACGGTTATAAGATTGAATTCATCCAGAAGGGTCGATAACCACCATACTTGATAAAGGGCCGACGATGGACCGAGAGATAGAGATATTTCCTTGGAATCCGAATTTTGACACAGGTATTCCTATAGTCGATGAACAACATCGAGGTCTCATTAGATTGCTTAATTTGTTAGTGAGCCATTTAGCTAATCAAACAAGCGCTCCAGCATTGGAAGCTGTTTTTTCGCAACTCAAAGAATACACCATAATCCACTTTCATACTGAAGAGCAAATTTGGAAAAAGTATTTCTGTGGAGATAATTGGGAGGAATGGCATAAAAACTCGCATGGCGATTTCATTGCGGAAATCATAAAACTCAAACAAGAAGAAAATATCAAGCCATTGGAAGAGGTTATTGAGGATATCGTCCGCTTTCTAACGCACTGGCTTGCTTTCCATATTTTGGAAGGGGATAAGCGCATGGCTAAAGTCGTATTGGCCTTGCCAACAGGCGTTTCATTAGCGCAAGCAAAAGAGAGGGCGGATCAGGAAATGTTGGGGGCTACCCGCGTTCTGATTGATACGATTATGTCAATGTATGACACCTTAGCTAGTCAAACCGTAAGACTCACCAGAGAAATCAATAAGCGCCAAAAAGCGGAAGCCGAATTACTAATCGCAAAAGAACAGGCTTTGATCGATAAGGAAAGAGCGGATGCTGCCAATCGCTCAAAATCGGCTTTTTTAGCCTACATGAGCCATGAAATCAGAACACCGTTGAACGCCATTATCGGCTTGGTGTATCTGATGAAACGGGAGGGTTTAATTCCCGACCAGAAGAAATGCTTAGCTAAGATTTCATATGCAAGTAAGCACCTATTGAGCCTGATTAACGATATTCTAGACTTGTCTCGGATTGAATCGGGAAAGTTCCAGACCGAAGAAAGCGAAATAGTGGTGGAAACACTTGTGAATAACATCGCATCGATTCTCATGGATCGTATTAATGAGAAGAATCTCGTGTTGGTCGTTGATAATGATATCATTCCCGGCAATCTGTTAGGCGACTCAACTCGTATCCAGCAGGCATTGTTGAACTATGCCAACAATGCCATTAAGTTCACTGAAAAAGGCAGCATCATCTTGCGGACTCGCAAGTTGGCAGAAACTGACGATTCAATCTTGGTACGTTTTGAAGTTCAAGATACCGGCATTGGAGTTGAAAAAAATGCTATTAATAGGCTGTTTAATTATTTTGAACAGGCCGATTACTCAACGACTAGACTATATGGAGGAACGGGCTTGGGCCTTGCCATCACTAAAGGACTGGCTGAGTTGATGGGTGGCACTGTTGGAGCAGAAAGTGTTTTCGGTTTGGGTAGCACTTTTTGGTTTACGGTAATGTTAAAAAAAGGCGGCCATTCGATTATTGCCAATGACCAAATCCAAGAAGGAATGGCAGACAAGATATTAGGCCGAGAATTTAGCGGAAGTAAGGTGTTGGTCGTCGAAGACGAACCGATTAACATGGAAGTATCGATGATGCTTGTTGAAAGTGTTGGACTCTCTGTCGAAGGTGCGGAGAATGGGCTAAAAGCATTGGAAATGGTGGTCAACAACGACTATGCGCTGGTTTTAATGGATATGATGATGCCTGGAATGGATGGCCTTGAAACCTCTCGGCAGATACGCAAACAAGCGAAAAATATGCCTATTATCGCTCTTACCGGAAATGTCTTCAAAGAAGAGATACAGCGTTGCCTAGATGCGGGCATGAATGACTTCATTACCAAGCCCGTATATCCAGAGCAATTGTATTTAACGCTGCTAAAATGGTTGCGTTTCTCTAAAAGCAAGCTAAATTAGCTTGGGCTTTACATTTTGTCAGTCCTTATTTTTTAATGGGAGATACCGATATGTTCAGAAAATTGACTGTACTAGGGTTTGTTTTTGCATCTGCAATCATTGCCACGGGTTGTGCAAGCTACGGCGGGTACCAACCCACCATTGACACTTACAATGACCCCAACATAGGCCGCATAGAACAAGACAAGGCGGAATGCGACGGACTTGCCAAACAGGCCGGCAGTGTCGGCACAAATACGCTGAAAGGGGCTGGCGTGGGTGCATTGGTCGGCGCGGCCGGCGGTGCGGCATTGGGCGCTGTCATAGGCAATCCGGCGACAGGCGCGGCGGCGGGCGCGGCCATTGGCGGCATCGGTGGCGGGGCCAGCCAAGGCATCAAGGGGGACAACGAATACAAGCAAGCCTTTAACAATTGTATGCGCAATCGCGGCCATAACGTCATCAACTAAGCGGCATGGCGGCGCAGTCCTTAGGCCACGCTTTTCAAGCAAGCGCACGGCAATATGCCGGGCAGGCAGCCATCATCGCGGACGGCGAACCACTCGACTACCTGGCTTTAGGCAGGCAATCGGATGCCTTTGCCGCCGCGCTGGCGGGGCTGGGCGTGTCCAAAGGCGACCGCATTGGTTTGTATTGCATGAACTGCCCGTTTTTCGTAATCGCCTATCTGGGGATACTCAAGGCCGGGGCGGTGGTGGTTCCCATCAACTTGCTCATAAGCCAAAGCGAAATGGCTTTCATCCTGCATGATGCCGGTGCCAAGGTTTTGGTCCATCATGTGGCGTTTACCGCACAGGCGGCGCTGTTGCAAAGCGCGGTCGGGAGCCTGGCCTGCACCGTCAACATGGGCGGGGCGGGCAACATGATTGAAATCATGCACCCTCTACTCTTGGGAGGGGGCAGGGTGATGGCCCAACAGCCGGTTACATGGGATGAACTATTGCACACGGCTGCGCCTCCGCCATCTATCGAACACGACCCGCAACAAGACCTTGCCGTCATCCTCTATACCTCCGGCACGACGGGCAAACCCAAAGGTGCCATGTTGACGCACGGCAATCTGCTCGCCAATGTGGCGAGTGTGCAACAAGCCATGCAATGGCGGCCAGGGGGCGATACTGTCCTGGTGGTGCTGCCCATGTTCCATGCGTTTGCGGCTACCGTAGGCCTGTTGACCCCCTTGCTGTATGGCTGCGCCATTGTGCCCGTGCCGCGCTTTGAACCGGAACTGGTCGCTAAAACCATACACGAAACCCGTGCGACTATTTTCTTAGGGGTGCCCAGCATGTTCACCGTGCTGTTGCGGCTCAAGCCGGAACGGGCGCAATGGCTGGAATCTTTGCGCTTCTGCATTTCCGGCGGGGCGGCCTTGCCGGTGGAGATATTGCGCCGCTTCGAGGAACAGTTTGGCAAGAAAATTTACGAGGGCGACGGACCCACCGAATGCGGGCCAGTGACCTGCGTCAACCCCATTGGCGGTTTGAGCAAACCGGGTACGGTAGGTTTGCCCATCCCCGGCGTGGAGATGCGCATCATAGGCGAGGAAGGCTTGGCAACCTTGCCGATTGGCGAGGTGGGCGAAATTGCCGTGCGCGGGGCGAATGTGATGAAGGGTTATTGGAATCTGCCTGAGGCGACCGCCGAATCGTTCCGCGGCGGCTGGTTTTTGACTGGAGACCTAGGGACGGAGGACGAGGACGGCTATTTTTCGATAGTGGACCGGAAAAAAGACTTGGTCATCGTCAATGGCATGAACGTCTATCCGCGCATGATAGAGGAAGCCTTATACCGCTACGCGCCCATCAACGAGGCGGCGGTGGTGGGCGAACCCAACGACTTGCACGGCGAAATCCCGGTAGCTTATGTGTCCCTGATTGCCGGTGCCGAGGCAACCGAAGCCGACATCCGCGCTTATTGCCGCGAACACTTAGGGCGGCACCAAGTTCCGCGCAAAATCCACATCCTGCCGGAATTGCCCAAAAACGCCACCGGCAAAATCCTCAAGCGGGAATTGCGCAAGCAAGGGGAAGTTGAGCGCGGCGTGATAGATTTGTAGCATTACTCCCGTTTCACTCGAATATTAGATAATAGTGTAGGTCGGGTTAGGCGCACATCTGGACATTCTGCCCGGCCATGACTCCGTCCGAGTGCGCCGTAACCCGACAAATCCGGCCCCACATGTTGGGTTACGGCGCAAAAAGACGCGCCTAACCCAACCTACATCAGATAACTTTTTTGTAGCTATTTTTAGAGTGAAACGGGAGTAAACGATGATAGCCATTACGTTCGACACGCATGAGTTTGTGAAGCGCCTTAGGGATTCCGGTTTTTCCGAGTCCCAGGCCGAAGTTATCACCGATTTGCAACGTCAAGCGAGCGCTGCGGCGGTTGAACAAGCGCGGCAAGACTTCAGGCCGGAGGAATTAGCTACAAGGAAAGACTTGGATTCGCGCATCAAGGAAACCGAGTTAAAAATAGAACTGGTGCGCTCTGAGTTAAAGCGTGACATCGCCGAAACCAAGGCTGATTTAATCCGTTGGGTTGTCGGCGTGGGAATCTTGCAAATTACTATTATTGCGGCATTGTTGCTTAGGTTGGCTGATCGTTTGTAGTTACAGCGTTTCAAGGATATGACTGAAAAAATCCACACCTTGTGGCGGCGGCAACAACACCGCCATCAAATGCAATTTGCTTTTGTTCAGGCAGTCCGTGCGGTAAAATCCTTTGGTAAGGCAACAACACAGCATGACCTAAAGAGGTACGCCCATGGCCGCCATCGCATTCGACAGGTTGAAATATTCCAAGCGCCTGAAGGATGCGGGTGTGTCCGACAAACAAGCCGAAGCCGAGGCGGAAGCCTTGGCGGAAGTGCTCGAAATCAACCTAAAGGACTTGGCAAGCAAAGACGACCTTACGCGGGAGGTGGACTTGCTCCGCCGTGACATGCGTGAGATGGAGTTGCGCATTGTCATCAAACTGGGTGCGTTGATGGCCTTTTCGATAGGCATTGTCGCCACTCTAGTCAAACTGCTTTAGGTGATTTCCAATAATGAATCCACCTCTCCAAGCTGGTGCTTGGCGTTCCTTCTGGGAGCGCCAAGCACCAGCTTGGCCCTCAGATCAGTGGTGCTGTGCCAAAAACTGAGGTCTCGCATGATATTGGCGAAGGTATTGTAAACGTGAAAACGCTGTAATACTCGTGTGTAATGATGGGCGTTGGAGCATGGGAAGCAGAAAAACCTCTGAGGATCGACTTTTTCGAAGCTCCCACGGGAAGCAGGCCGCCGCGCATCATGGCCCATCAATTTTCAAGCCCTTACGTTGGCGCAAAGCGGTCGGGATTGGGGCTTGGACACCGTTAATGTAAAGGTCTTTTAAATTAGGGAGCCGGAGCAATGGCGACAGGTCGCTGACGGCAGTTTGATTCAAGGAGAGTGTCTGCAAGCCGGTCAATTGGGCCAGCGGGGAGATGTCACTGACGGCGGTTTGATCCAAGGAGAGCCTTAGCAAGCGGGTCAATTGGGCCAGCGGCGAAAGGTCGCTTACGGCAGTTTGGTTCAAGAAGAGACTCTGCAAGCCGGTCAATCCGGCCAGAGGCGATAGGTCGCTGACGGCGGTTTGACTCAAGCTAAGCCGCTGCAAGCCGGTCAACTTGGCCAGAGGCGATAGGTCGCTTATGGCAGTTTGGCTCAGGCTAAGCCACTGCAAGCCAGTCAATTGTTCCAGCGGCGATAGATCGCTGACATTTGTTTCACCCAAATCGATCTGCTTCAAGTCAGTCAGTTGGGCCAGAGGCGACAGGTCACTGACGGCGGTTCGGTCCAAGTAGAGCTTTTGCAAGTGGGGCAACTGGACCAGAGGCGACAAATCGCTGACGGCGGTTTGGTCCAATAAGAGCTTATGCAAGCCAGTCAGTTGAGCCAAGGTCGAGAGATCACTGATAGTACTTTGAATTAAATTTAGAGATAGGGGATTATATTGGATCAGGCGTTGCCAAAATTTCCCGGCCCATTCATCAGAAGCTAACAAACGATTCAGTACTTTCTCAGGAGTAAACAAGTGGAAGAAAGTATCATTAAAACGATGCTCGGCCTGCTCCATATACTGCCAGACCGCATTAAATGCAGCCCCCCGTTCTAATAGTGTGAGTCCCGTGTGTGGATTGGTCAATATCCGCGCCAACAACTCAGCGCGTCCGGCTTCCCGGAGCGATTCGAATATATCCTCAGAGTATTGGAGTACATCATTAAGAAAATCTTGGTAATCGTCTCCAAACAACCATCCCAACAGCCGCTTGGCATCCTTGGGCTGGAACGCGAAGTTCTCGAAACAAAACACTAAGGTGTCCTGCCAGCGCGGGTCTTTGGCCCAAGCCCGCAACAGCGCGGTGTTGACGCGGGCATCGCCGTCTGTGGCAGATGTTCCATCCCGCTGTGCCAGCACCCAATCGGCATCCACAAAGTGTTCGCACAAGTACAACGCGGCGAAATACTCTTGAAACGACAAATGCACAAACGCGAATAGCTCTTCACCTCGCGGCAGCAACAAGCCACTGCGTCGGGCCACCCAATGCAAATAGGAATCGACAAAACCGGGGTTGGCGGAGTATCCCGATTCGTGCATGGCTGCTGCCAACCAGCCCAACACGTCTTTTCGTGTTGCCAGTAATTCTTGTTCGCCCTCACCCTGTACATGGCCAGAGACCGACGCGGTCTTTGAGACCGCGTCGGTCTTACTTTCCTGCCCTGTAGAAGAAGCGGTGCCCATCCGGCGGTATTGCAGTTCAAACCCCACTCGTGCCAACCAGCGGCGTTTTTCCCGCCAAGGCGCGGCATCGGCAGCACTGGTGGTGATGTTGCGGGCCTGGTCTATGGATTCCAGATAAGCCTCGGCAATCAAATCGTACAACAACGCCCGGCCATCCGGCAACTGCGCCCGCACCCGGTAAACCAAGGCCATCAAGGTCAGCAATTGCGGGTTGCGGGCCAGACTGCGCGTGGTTTCGTCGCGGAACAAGGCTTTGATGAATTGTTCCGCATCGCTGTCCGCAGTCGGTTTAAGTGAGCGCAGCCGATACCAGTTTACCGCAAAAGCGCGGATGCGGTCGTCGTCGAAGGGCATGATATGAAGGAGTTCAGCCATATGTCGCCAATAACCGGGACGTTCTCCAACTCGACCATCAATTCGCCAATTTTGCAGTCGAGTATCATCTTGGGGCAAATCTTTTTTTCGCCAATCAACAGGGCAATCCTCATACCCCACCAGCCGCGAAGTCGCGAAGAAATAGCTTTCAGGATATTGGGCAAACCCATCCCACAAGGCATCGCGCAAACCCTCCCGCTGCCCGCTGCCTACTTCGTCCAATCCATCGGCCAGCACCAACACCCGGCCTGCTTGCAACCATTTGACCAATAAATCTTTTTGCCCTTTTAAATGCAAAGCCACCCGGCGTTTTAGGAAGGCATCCAGCAAACTGTCGAAATCTTTCACGCCGCCCAGTTCCATTTCCCGCAACACCAAGGGCAAGGGGATGCAGCCGCGCAGCCATTCGGGCACACGTTCCTCCACGCCCGACACCAACAGCCAAGCCAGCCAATTGACCAACACGGATTTGCCGCTGCCCGGATCGCCCAGCACCACCAGCCGCTTGGCTTCGTGCAACGTGGCCAATACCGGTTCGCCTTTCGGCCAGTTTGCCGTGGGGGTTTCCGTCGATACCGAATATTTGGACAGCAACGGCGGCACGAACAATTCGTGCAGCGGCGTGTCCGGGTGGTCTTGCAGCGTAGGCAGGCCGAGAAAGCGCACATAGCCATGCCAAGCCTGCACGTCTTTCAAATAAGGCCGCAAACGAGGGTCTAGCAAGGGGTCTGCGTAGGCGTTCATGCTTGTTCCAAGTTCAGCAAGTCACGATAATTCTCCGGTCCGTCATCAGCCAACGGCCCTTGCAATAAGGGCGCGATCCAAAACACACCGGGGGCGGAGGGGTCGGGGTAGTTACTGGTGATGGTCGTCGCACCCGGTGTGGGTGAGCCATCATCCGTCTTCGCAAAGCTAGGCAGTATCAGTGCGAAGAAAGCCGGGTCAGGTATATCTTTGCCTTCCTTGTTCTGGATCAGTTTAGGTTTACCGGTTTGCATCCAGCGGCGCAGTTCCTCCAAAAAGGTGGGGTCATGCCGCCAGCGTTGGTAAAATTCGGAATGGAATTGGTACACATAAGCCACCACCAAGATACGCAAAGCCAGCGTGGGCTGGCCAGAATGGTCGAGGATGATTGTTGCCGTATTCATTGCCCGTAGCCACAACCGGTTGTATAGGTTGGCTAACGCCTTCAGGCGGCGCGGGTTGGGTGGCAGGAAGGGCCGCGAAGTTTCTGCCGCGTCAGTGATGGCTTGAATCGGCGTGTTTTGTGTAGTGTCGAGCAAGGCGGTAAAGTACTGGTGGGATAGTTTCGGCGGTGGCAAGCGCCAGATGTTCGCGCAAAGCTTTTCCAGATAGGCTTCTGCTTCCAGCCGCACACGGGCATCGTCGTCTTCCTTTTTCATCACCGAGGCGATGGCCTTGATGACGATTTGCTGGTTCATCGCCAGCACAAACACGCAATTGTTCAGATTCAGGTAGATTTTCAAGCCTTCCAGCAGCCGGTAGGCCATTTCGGGATTGCAGCGGTCCAGGTCGTCGATGAAGATGACGACGCGGGGCGACGGGTCTTTGGAATCGGGCAGCAGCGTTTTAATGGCTTCTTGCAGGCTGTCTTGCAAAGAGTCAACCACCAGTCTGCTTTCCAGATTTTCCCTTTCCCATTGCTCGCCCAAGAGTTGGATTTTTTCCGCCGAAAAGGGCAAGGATTCCAACTGGACTAATTTCGCCAAATCGTTAAGGCTGTTCAGCAGGGTGCGGATAGTAATTTCGCCGAGTTTTTTGATGCGGCCATCGAGTTTTTTCCATTTGCTAAAGGCTTGCCGCATTTCTTGCAACAAGGCCACCACAGGTGCCGGTTCGTTTTGATAACGCCATGCCTCAAACCACACTGTCACGACATTTTTCGTGTGCTTGCCATCCAGTTCCTTGCGGACATGCTTCATGAAACTGGTCTTGCCCGAACCCCAGTCCCCATGCACACCCAGCACTAAAGGCGGTGTTGCCGTGGCGGCTATGGTGGCTATTTCCACCACTAGATGTTGACGCTGCAAGCCGTCTGTTTCGGCCGGTTCGTCGCTATGAATCTGCATGCTGGGTATTTATTTTCTTAAGGCTTGCTGTGTTGGGCCACTGAATTTTCATCAATTACAGCGATTTATTCTCAACAACTGACCTTGCAATCTGTCCTGGGCTTTAATCGCTACATCAACGCGTTGTGCCAGCCCTCGAAAGTCAATATCGAAGGTGCAAACGATAATTCCGGCATGTTCCGGCAATTGCTGATGCAAACGAATGAAGTGTTTACGGTTTAGCGTGAGTACAGCCCGGTTTTCCATCATTGCAAAAGTCAAAACCTCTTCGTCGGGAATGGCTTGGTTGGCCCGGCCTGTCTCCAGTATCGTCAAGACATCATGCCCTAACTGGCGCCATACTTCGACTGCAAGTTGTGGAAAGTTTTCGTTTGAGTACAATCGCGCCATGCCTTAAGCGTCCTCGTTTTCCCGTATCTGCCGGTCAATCTCTTCACGGTGAGAGCGAACATAACTCCATGCTTGGGCCAAATCCTCGGCGTGCAAGGTAGGGTAAGACTGCAATATTTCAACCTCCCCGATACCTAACCGTCTTGCCTGTTCCAATAGCCAGACTGGTATGCGGGTGCGGACTATGCAGGGTTCTCCACCGCACATGCCGGGACGGCTATCAATTCCCGGAAATGCATCGCCCAAATCATTGACGACCCATTGCAGAAGCTGGGCTTTCTCCGATCTCGTCATCTGCATCAACAGGGTTTGCGCGGTTTGGAGAGGGGTGTTCAAGGTGTATTCCTCTAAATATTTGGTAACATTTTACCCTGGTTCAAAATCCCATTCGGGTCGAACTGCCGCTGTATGGCCCGCATCAAATCCATGGACACGGCATCCAACTCCCGGCTGACGTAATCCCGCTTGACCAAGCCTATGCCATGTTCGCCGGACAGGGTGCCGCGCAGGCCCAACACCAAGTCGAACACAGCGCCTAAACACTCATCGGCTTTCTCCTGTTGCCCTGCTTGGGCCGGGTCTAGCAACAGGTTGACATGGATATTGCCGTTGCCGGCGTGGCCGAAGTTGACGATGCGCAGTCCATAGGTTTGCGACAGCCGATTCAGCCCATTGATCAGGGCGGGCAATTCGCTGACGGGCACAACCACGTCTTCGTTGATTTTGCCAGGGGCGACTTTGCGCAGAGCCGGGGAGAGCGCTTTGCGGGTACGCCACAGCGCCTCGATCTCCTCTTTGTTGTGGGCGATGCGGAAGTCCAGCAAGCCTTCAACCGTGGCAGTTTGCCCGATATTAGCGACCGCCGCGTCCAGCCCGGATGCCGGCCCATCGACTTCGATCATCAGCAAGGCACCGGCTCCGGTGGGCAATGCCACGTCGGCATACTGGCGGATCATCTCAATGGCGTTGGCATCCATGAATTCCAGCGCACAGGGGGTAAGCGGCTGCGCCATGACGCGGGCGATGGCGCGGGTGGCGGCATCGACGCTGGCGTAAACAGCCCGCATCGTGCGCATGGCTTCCGCCAGCGGTGTCAGTTTGAGGGTGGCCTCGGTGATGACCGCCAAAGTGCCCTCGCTGCCGACGATGAGCCGGGTCAGGTCCAGGCCCACCACGCCTTTGCTGGTGTAGACCCCGGTGCGCAGTTCGCGCCCGTCGCCGGTGACGGCCCGCAGTCCGAAAATATTATCGCGGGGCGTTCCGTACTTAACGGCGCGGGGGCCGGCTGAGTTGTAGGCGAGATTGCCGCCTATGCTGCAATAGGCGGCGCTGGTCGGGTCGGGTGGCCAGAAGAAGCCTAAGGGTTTCAGCGCATCCTGCAATGCTTGGTTGGTCAGGCCCGGCTCCACCACGGCAAAACGGTTGTCCGGGGCCAGTTCAACGATTTGGTTCATGCGTTCCAGCGACATCGTCAAGCCACCCTGCAAGGGGACGACCGCGCCCGTGGTGCCGGTGCCGCGCCCGCGCGGGGTCAATGGAATGCGGTATTCATTGCACAGGCGGACGATCGACAGAACCTGGTCATGCCGGGTGGGGAAGGCCACCGCTTCGGGCAGGGCGTGTCTTTTGGAGTTATCGTAGCCGTAGGCCCAGCAGTCGGCGGGGTCGGTGTGGATAGCCCCAATCGGAAGCACCTGCCGCAGGCGGGCGAGAAATTCGGGGCTTATCGTCATGGCTTATTCGCCGAACAATTGATGGTCGATTAGATCGCACAGGCAATGCAAGATGATGAGGTGGGTTTCCTGCACCCTGGCGGTGGACGGGCTGGGGATGCGTATCTCAATGTCACTATCCGACAGCAACGGTGCCACCGCGCCGCCGTCACGGCCAGTCAGGGCGATGACGGTCAAGTCGCGGTCATGGGCGGCCATGACGGCATTGAGGATATTAGCCGAGTTACCACTGGTGGTAAAAACCAGCAGGATATCGTTGGAATGCCCCAGCGCACGGATCTGCTTGGCGAATACCTCGTCATATAGGTAGTCGTTGGTGATGGAGGTCAGTGTGGAGGTGTCGCAAGTGAGCGAGATGGCTGGCAGGCTGGGCCGTTCGCGTTCGTAACGGTTGAGCATTTTCGAGGAGAAATGTTGCGCATGTGCCGCCGAGCCACCGTTGCCGCAAACCAGAATCTTGCCGTCGTTGACTAGTGCCTGGGCTATTTTGGTGGCGGCGATTTCGATCAATTCCGACAAATTGGCCTGGGCTTCCTGGCTGGTTTGCAGGCTGTCGCTGAAATGCTGGTGGATGCGTTCTTGCAGTGTCATGGTAATTATGGTCAGTGTTCATTCAAAACAATCGTGGAATATCCGTAGGGGCGGGCTCTAAACCCGCCCCTACATTCATCCCGTCTGGAAAGCGTCTTTAATCCATTGTACCGCAAGCCTGCCTTGGTCTGGCGAAACAGCCGCCACGTCGAAGCGGGCAGGCCGGTCGATGTGCTTCGTCGCCAAGTAGTGGGAGGCGGCGTGGACCAACCGTGCTTGTTTGCGGGCACCGACGCTGGCCAGCGCCCCGCCGAAACGCTGGTCACTACGGTAGCGCACTTCAACGAAGACGATCTTGACCCCATCCCGCATGATGAGGTCGATTTCCCCGCCCCGGCAACGATAGTTCCTTTCCACCAGCACCATACCCTGCGTTTGCAGAAAGGCCAGGGCGCTATCCTCGGCCCGCTGTCCTGCGGCCAGGTGCGCGGCACTGGGTTCATTGCGGAATAGCATTAGGGGCAGCCGGTGATGCGCTAGGCTGGAGTGTCGGTGCGATGCCCAGCGGTTGCAGGTTGTTGTCGCCAAACTGCGCACAATGCAATTGGCGGTTTACCTTGTTGCCCTTTAGGGTCAATACACCGGTAGCCCCAGAAAACTGGCTTTGCCCGCCGCTTTTCAGTTGATTCAGTGTGGCAATCAACTGGTAGGCATCAATCCCCATGGGTAGCAGACGCAGATATACCGCAGGCGTTTGCGCTACCTCTGCATGCATGGTCTGACGGGATAAACCCCCGGTGTCATTGCTCAAAAGCCAAGGACTGTCGCAAAAAGTCACCCCGGACAAATCGGCGTTCTGCGGTGCGCTTGGCTGTCCATCGAAGATGAGGGAGGTTGCATAGACCGGAATGCGTGTGGACTCCTGGTTTTCAATGTGCGGGTTGAGCAGACGGCCATCGCGGGTGTCTGCAATCATAAAAATAAATTCCGCTGGGGGTGCGCCGGCAGTTCCAGCCTCGCCTGCCTCATTGGACAGCAAGCGTTTTGCGGTTTCGGAGTAGTCTGCCGCGCCCGGCTGGTAAGTCTTGATGTTGGAGATTTTTCCGCCCAGGTTTTTCCAATACGTGCTGAAATGGTTGATCATGCGTTGGCCGAAGGCCGATGCCGGGGCCAGCAATAATGCGTTTTGTCGGCCATCGAACCAAGCAAGGCTGGCTGTCTGCTCGACTTCTTGCTCGGGCGTCAAGGCGAATTGGTAGAGTCCGTCGCGGTTGTTGGCTTCGCTGGCTTGGTTGAGCGCCAGCACGGGAACAGTAAAGTTACCGCTCCTAGCCAGTGCGGCCACTTCTTCCTTGAGCAGGGGGCCGATGACAGATTTTGCGCCATCGTCGGCCAATTTACGGTACGCCGCGCCTAAGTCTGCGCCTTGCGTATCGACAAAACGCAGTTCAGGCCGACCCGGATTGGTGTCGGCATTCCACGCGGCAGACATGCCCGTCCGCACGGCTTGCGCGGCTTGGGCGTAGCTTCCGGTCAATGGCAGCATGACACCGATGAAGCCACCCGCCGAGGGAGCCGTTTGCGCCGGAACAGGGTTTGGCGGGGCGGGTTGTTGGGGTGGTGGCATCGGTGCGGCTGAAACCGGCACGGGTACAGGCGCAGGTGTAGGAGTGGGTGCCATTGCTGGTTCCTTAGCCGGGGATTTCAGTGGCGTGGTCTCCACTGGCTTGCCTTTCTTGCCTAAGAAACCCTCGACAAACACGCCGTTGGCCGGGTGTCCGGGGTAGTTCGCCCGCCAGACTTGCAGTGCTTGGGTCCGGCTGGCATCGGAACTGTGCAGTGCAATGACCAAAGCCATCCACCCGCCCAAGGTGCCTTGGGTGCTGGGTTGCAGATCGGTAAGAACCTTGTAAGGCAGGCGGTTAAGCGCATCATAAATGGCCTCGTTGTTTTTTTGGATGGCTTCGGGGTTGTTGGTCAGTTGTCCGTAATAAACCCGTTCGCGGGCGCATTCCAGCATATCGCCCAACTGGTTGTAGGCGGAGGCGCGTAGTGTGTGATAATGCACCCGCAACGGAGCAGTCAGTTTTTGGTAATCAATGCCGTCCAAGCGGGCCATAGCCTCCCGCGCATTGCCTTGGTTCAAATCAATGCGGGCACGCAGCAGGGCATAACGTTGTTGGTCGCCTTCTGCCAACTCATCCGGTTTGATCGCCCCGAGTAGCGCCCGCGCCGCCCGGTCATTACCCGCCCGCAATTCGGCATCGGCTGCCAACAAGCGGAAATAGTCCGCGTCGTCGGAGGTTTCGGCAAGGCGCTGGTAGATTTGCGAGGCCCCGGCGTAATCGCCATTGCGGAAACGTTCGCTGGCCTCCGCTATCAGCGGGGTGTCGCGATGCCGTGTTGATTGCCCGGCACAGCCGGCCAGGGCAAGAAGGAGGCTGAAGATTAAAAGCTGCTTGGCTTTGGGCATGGGAATGAATTATGTTATTAAGTTTGGAGATGGAATTATGCCGGAAAATCCTAAAGGCATACTATACCTAGTCGCGACACCTATCGGCAATCAGGCTGATTTCAGTTTTCGCGCCGTTGCGGTTTTACAAGGGGTCGATTTCATCGCTTGCGAGGATACCCGCCACAGCCGACCCTTGCTGGAACGCTACGGCATCATCAAGCCACTGACCGCGCTGCATGAACACAACGAAGACACCGCCTCTTCCAAATTGCTGGACCGCTTGGAGCAGGGCGAATCTATGGCCTTGATCTCCGATGCCGGCACTCCGCTGATTAACGACCCGGGTTTCCCCCTAGTGCGTCTGGCGACAGAGCGCGGTTTGCGCGTGGTGCCGGTTCCCGGTGCTTGCGCCCTAGTCGCGGCACTGTCCGCCAGTGGCCTGCCTGCTGCGCGTTTCGCCTTTGAGGGCTTCCCGCCGCGCACCTCGTCCGCCCGCCGCGCCCTGCTGGAAAGTCTGGCGGATGATGCAAGGACGCTGATTTTCTATGAGTCCAGCCATAGGGTATTGGATTTCTTGAAGGATATCGCCCAGGTTTTTCCGCCGCAACGGCAGGTCGTCGTTGCCCGTGAACTGACCAAACTACACGAAACCATCCTCCGATGCAAAGTTTCCGCAGCAGTCAGTTATGTGGAGGCCGACCCTAACATGGAAAAGGGTGAGTTTGTCGTGCTGCTTGAAGGCGCGTCAGCGCAAAAGACTAAGGAAGAGCTAACATCGGAACAGGGCAGGGTGCTGGCCCTGCTGTTGGAGGAATGCTCGGTGAAAACCGCCGCCGCGCTGACCGCAAAAATCACCGGGGCGAGAAAAGAACTGGCTTATCAGGCGGCGTTGAGGATGGCGGATAAAAAAAATTAAGGGTGGATAGTCGAAGCGGTAAGCTTTATCCTCAAGGCATGTAGCAACTTGAGCATGGTGTCATAGCGTGGCTTGGCTCCGGGTGTAAGTGCCTTGTAAAGGCTTTCACGCCCGATGCCTGCGTCTTTGGCGAGTTGCGCCATGCCGCGGACGCGGGCTATGTCTCGCACGGCGACCAGAAACACATCGGGGTTGGAATCTTCCAGTGCGGCGGTCAGATATTCCGCGATGGTTTCTTCATCATCAAGGTAGTCAGCCGCATCGAAGGGGGCAAATTTGGGCATACAACAGGCCTTATTGAGAATTGAGAGTGTGCGCCATCGCAATGGCGCGTTTGATATCGCGTTTCTGTGTGGACTTGACGCCGCCCAACAGTAGCAGGTAAAACCACTTCATGCTCCCGTGTGAAATAGACACGGTAGCCAGGCCCAACGTGTATGCGCATTTCGGAAACATAGTGTATCTGAACGGATACGCATATGCAATGCCGCATACCAGCAATTCTCATTTTGGATGCATAAGGGTTTGAAAACGCGTTAAAGTATGCATTTCCTGTAGACTATTGGTATTGGTGCTAGAAATTGGTATACGCGGGGACATTTATAAATGAACGCTAGCCAATCATCCATAACGACAAGGAAACCTAAAGCCTAGCATAAAGAGAGCGATCACGATGAACACCCAAGCAGATTACGACCGGGATTTTTACGCCTGGGCTTTGCACAACGCCCAACTACTAAGCACCGGACGCTTCAATGAAATCGACATAGAACATTTGGTGGAGGAGTTGGAGGACGTGGGCAAAAGTGAACGACGCGCTCTGGAAAGCCATATTCGTAATTTGTTGCTGCATTTGTTGAAGTGGCAATATCAACCCCACTTGCGCGGGTCAAGTTGGCGGCAATCTATCCGCAATGCCAGAATCGCAGTGGAAAAAATCGTCAAGGACAGCCCCAGCCTACGCCCGGTTATCGCGCTAGCGGTGGCGGATGAGTACAAAAATGCCAAAGCCGACGCGATAGACGAGACGGGCCTGCGGGATGATGTATTTCCAAGCTCATCGCCCTATGCCGAAGCTGACTTGCTCCGCGATGATTTTTGGCCTGAGTAACTCAGCGTTTTCAACATCTAACGATTACTTGATAGCTAGTAGAGAGTGCAGGATATACACTAAAATGGAAGGGTTAACTGTATATCCTTGTTTAGTTTTATGTTAAAGATGAAAACGCTGCGTATACGGCCATGTTGGCAAAGGCTTGCCGACCTACGGTATTGACGACCCGGCCAACGTTCATGCAAATTTGTTTGCACCCCCGACGATGAAAGCCATACCAAGTAGGGTACGCTGTGCGTACCTTCAGGGGCTTACAATGGTACGCACAGCCTACCCTACTTGGATACCGTACTTTCATGGCAACTTCTAGCAGCAGGGCGGCAAGCTGTTGCCGCCCTAAAATACAAGCTTTTTCGCCTTTGACTCTGTACAGAACGCCCGTCATGGGGTTAAATGAATCTTTTTATTCTTATTTTCCGTTTTTCTTGTTTTCGAGGTTAAGCCATTATGGCAAGAGTTACCGTAGAAGATTGCCTGGACAAGGTCGACAACCGTTTCCAGTTGGTGTTGTTGGCTTCCAAGCGCGCCCGCCAGTTGGCCCGCCACCCGGACGATGCCAAACTGCCGTGGACCAATGACAAACCGACCGTGCTGGCTTTGCGTGAAATCGCTTCCGGCCATATCACCCGTGCTTATTTGAAGGAAGGGCCCAAGCATGACCGCTATCAGGTCGAGCGCCCCACGTTCAAGATACGCCACGATGATATTGATCTGGACGATGACGATTTGATTTGAAAACCCATTGAGTTGAGTGTGAGGCAATGGCAGGTGACACCGGCGAGGCCGATCTAGCGGAGAGCCCGGACGATCCATCCTCGTTTACTGCGGGCGGGTTGCCAGGTCATCAGCAATTTCCCCAAGACGAAGCGGAAAAGCCGCAGGAAAAGTTGATCCGGCGCTTGAGTGCCATGCTGTCCACCTACTTGGACCCGGTTCAGGTGGGAGAGGTGCAGCGCGCTTATCGTTTGGCGGAGCGTGCCCATGAGGGCCAAAAACGGGTCAGCGGAGAGCCTTACATTTGCCATCCGATTTCGGTTTCGATCATTCTCGCCGACATGAGGATGGATGCCAAGGGTGTCATGGCGGGTTTGTTGCACGATGTCATTGAAGACACCGTGGTTTCTAGAGAGCAGTTGGTGGCGGAATTCGGCGAGGAGGTGGCCCAACTAGTCGATGGTGTCAGCAAACTAACCCAACTTGACAGCAAGTCCAGGGCCGAGGCGCAGGCGCAGAATGTGCGCAAGATGGTCATGGCCATGGTCAAGGACTTGCGCGTCATCATGGTCAAGCTCGCCGACCGTTTGCACAATATGCGCACTCTAGGCGTCATGGCACCCCAGCGTCGTTGCCGCATTGCGAGAGAAACGCTGGACATTTACGCGCCCATTGCGAACCGCCTGGGGATGAACGAATTGCGCTTGGAGTTGGAGGATTTGGGCTTTGCCGCCTACTATCCCATGCGCCACCGGATACTCAAGAAGGAAGTCAAAAAAGCGTGTGGAAACCGCAAGGAATTACTGACGGACATTGAGAACTCCATCAGAACCCGTTTGCAGGAGTGCGGTCTGGCGGAATTCCAGGTGATTGGCAGGGAAAAACACGTTTTCAGCATTTATGAAAAGATGCGTTTGAAACATTTGTCATTCGCCGAAGTGTTCGATGTTTACGCCTACCGCATCATCACCGGCAGCGTGGACGAGTGTTACCGGGCGCTGGGCATGGCCCACAACCTTTTCAAACCGGTGCCTAGCCGCTTCAAGGACTACATCGCGGTGCCCAAGGCAAACGGCTACCAATCCCTGCACACGGTGCTGGTCGGCCCTTTCGGCCAGCCATTGGAAATGCAGATTCGTACCAAAGCCATGCATCATATGGCCGAATGCGGTATTGCCGCGCATTGGCTGTACAAGTCGGAAGGGGAGCAGGTTTCCAATTCGCAAACCCGCGCCCACGAATGGCTGCGCGATTTGTTGGAAATCCAGAAACACGCGGGCGATTCCATGGAGTTTCTCGACAACCTCAAAGTGGACTTGTTCCAGCATGAGGTTTATGTGCTGAGTCCCAAGGGCAAAATCATCAAGTTGCCTAGGGGCGCAACCATCGTCGATTTCGCCTACGCAGTGCATACCGATATTGGCAACGCTTGCGTTTCCGCCCGCATTGACCGTGTTCTGTCCCCCTTGCAAACTACTTTGGTGAATGGCCAAACTGTGGAGATCATTACCGCGCCTTGGGCTAGGCCTAATCCGCTATGGCTTAATTTTGTCGTCACCGCCAAAGCACGGTCTGCCATCCGCGGCTATCTGCGCAATTTTAAAAAACAAGAAGCCATCAATTTGGGGAGCAAGCTATTGGAAAAGGAACTCGGTGCCCGTGGAATGAGAATGGAAGACATTCCCGAAGCGCGTTTCAACGAGTTGCTGAAAACCTTGGATTTGCCTTCGCGCGAATCGTTGCAGGAGGATATCGGCCTAGGCAACCGCCTGCCTTTCCTTGTTGTGCGGCTGTTGATGCAAGAAGACACCGCACATCCGCACCGGCTGGATGGTGTCGAGAAGGGTGCGCGTTATCCCCTGATCATCAAGGGATCGGAAGGCATGGTCGTTAACTTGGCGAAGTGCTGCCGCCCGATTCCTGGCGATGAAATTGCCGGTTTCTTCAATCCCGGCAAAGGCATTGTGGTGCATTTGAGCGAATGCAAAAACGTCATTGAGTTGCGCAAGAAGCAATACACAGGGCTGGATGTGGAATGGGACAGGCAGGTCAGCGGCGACTTTTCTGTGGAGATACGCTTGGAGTTACTCAATAAGCTGGGCACTCTAGCCAAAGTCGCCTCTGTCATTTCCAAGATGAAGGCCAACATCGAAAATGTGCAGATTACTAACCAAGATAGCGAACTTTCCACCGATGTCATCACCCTGGCGGTAAAAGACCGCTTGCACTTGGCCAATGTGATGCGTGAACTACGGAAATTATCCGTGGTGTTAAAAATTTCCCGAGTTAAATCAGAAACTAAAAACAAGAGAATATGAGCAGACAAATCATCCATACCCATAACGCTCCCGTTGCCATTGGCGCTTACTCGCAGGCGGTTAAAGTGGGCGCTACCGTTTATCTCTCCGGTCAAATTCCACTTGATCCTACCACCATGACGATGGTCGAGGGCAGCATGGATGCGCAAATCCGCCGCGTGTTTGACAATCTAAGCGCCGTTGCCGAAGCTTCCGGTGGTTCCTTGAACGATTTCGTCAAGTTGAATGTCTTCCTGACCGACTTGTCGTATTTCGCCTTGGTCAATGAAGTCATGTCCGGTTATTTTTCCGAACCCTTTCCTGCCCGGGCGGTGGTCGGCGTGGCCTCCCTGCCGCGAGGCGCAAGCGTTGAAATGGACGCAGTGATGGTGCTAGGCTAGTCTAGCCAGGACTTCGCATGTCCTTTTCCGAGCCTCCGTGTCAGTTGAAGATCGCGGCGCTCAAAGGCGTGGGGGCCAAGACTTTGGAGCGGCTTGGCAGGTTGGGTTTACATAAAGTCCAGGATCTGCTGTTCCATCTTCCTGCCCGCTATGAGGACCGGACATCCCTGATTCCGTTGGGAAGCGTCAGGCAGGGTGAACACGCCTTGGTGGAGGGCCAAGTGGATGTGGCTGATGTCATTGCCAAAGGCAGGCGTTCCTTGGTTTGCCGGATTAGCGATGGAACCGGTTTTTTGTACTTGCGATTTTTCCATTTCACTGGTGAGCAACTGTCCCGCCTGAAGCCGGGCACCCACCTGCGCTGCTATGGCGAAGCAAGGGATGGCTATTTTGGCATGGAAATGGTCCACCCCGACTATCAACACATTAGCGGCGAGGAAGTCGGCAACATCACCCAAAGCCTGACGCCGGTCTACCCGTTGACCGAGGGTTTGCACCAGAAGACTTTGCGCTCCTTGGTGAGCCGCGCACTGGAACTGTGCCGAGAAGAGCAGGGATTACTGCATGAATGGATTCCCGGCGAACTACTCTCCACATTGGCCCTCCCACCACTGTCCGAAGCGGTCCAGTTGTTGCATGAGCCTCCCGCCGGGGTCGGGCTTCAGCGTTTGGAACAGGCGCAACAGCGCTTGGCTTTTGAGGAATTATTGGCCCACCATCTCAGTGTGAGTCGCTTTCGCGCGCACATGAGGCAGCAGTCCGCCCCGGTTTTGCGGCTACCTGAAACCGTCTCCCGGCAATTTCTAGGTTCTCTTCCCTTTGCATTGACGATGGCGCAAAATAGGGTGATTGAGGAAATTACAGCCGATCTGGCCGTATCCAAACCGATGATGCGCTTGGTGCAAGGTGACGTGGGGTCAGGCAAAACCGTCGTTGCGGCTTGGGCGGCGCTTGCTGCATTGTCCTCCGATTGCCAGGTTGCCTTCATGGTCCCTACAGAGTTGCTAGGAGAGCAACATTACCGCAGTTTCAGCCAATGGCTGGAGCCGCTCGGTGTGCAGGTTGCCTACTTGGCCAGCAAGCACAAGGGACAGGTTCGCCGGGAAACCTTGGAATCTATAGCCGATGGCCGCGCCGGGGCGGTGCTGGGCACCCATGCCTTGTTTCAAGAGGAAGTGAAATTCCACCGCTTGGGGCTAATCGTCATTGATGAGCAGCATCGCTTCGGTGTCCACCAGCGCCTGGCTTTGCGCGAGAAGGGCGCACGCGATGGGCTTTATCCACACCAACTGATCATGACCGCCACACCGATACCCCGCACCCTTGCCATGCTGGGCTACGCCGATTTGGATGTGTCGGTGATCAATGAATTGCCGCCGGGGCGCAGCCCGGTTAAAACCTCGGTGATTCCCTCGACCCGTAGGTCCGAGGTCATCGCCCGCATTGGCGACTGGGTGAAAAACGGACGGCAGGTTTATTGGGTCTGCACCCTCATCGACGAATCCGAAGCGCTGGAATGCGAGGCGGCCGAAAACACCGCCGCCGCCTTGGCGGGGGCATTGCCGAACGTGCGCGTTGGTTTGGTCCATGGGCGTATGAGGCAGGGCGAGAAGGAAGAAGTCATGTCCTTGTTCAAGTCGGGGACGGTCGATTTGCTAGTGGCGACCACCGTCATCGAAGTCGGGGTGGACGTGCCCAATGCCTGCCTGATGGTCATAGAAAACCCGGAACGCTTGGGGCTGGCACAATTGCACCAGTTGCGTGGCAGGGTAGGGCGCGGCCCCGGCGATAGTTTTTGCGTGTTAATGTACCAGCCCCCGTTGACGCTGACTGCCAAACAACGCTTGGGGATATTGCGCGATACCAGCGACGGTTTCGTAATCGCCGAAAAAGATTTGCAACTGCGCGGGCCGGGCGAGCTGTTAGGCATTCGCCAGACCGGGCAGGTGCAGTTTCGCATTGCCGATTTCGCCCGCGACAGCGAAATGCTGGACCAAGTCAAAGCGACCGCCGAGGCTTTGCTGCAACGCAACCCGGAAGCAGTGGAGCCATTGTTGCAGCGCTGGCTGTCCGACGGGACGAGATATGCAGAGGTGTAGGGGCGGTTCCAAGCCCGCCTGACCGCACATACAGCGTTTTCATCTTAAAAATATACCTAAAACAGACATTCCGTTAACCCTTCAGATTAACCGAATAACCTGCGCTGTCATACCCACTACCAAGTAACTCTTTGATGTTGAAAACGCTGAAACAAGTAACTATTCGATATTAAAAACGCTGTAAAACGCTGTAAATTTGGAGACAATAACCATGACAACGCCAAAACCTTCCCGCCGCTGGCTGATAGCCTTGACCAGCTTCGCCTTACTCAGCCTGATTGCCTGCAGCAAGGTCAACAAAGAAAACTATGACAAGCTGAAAATAGGCATGGGTTATGACGAAGCCGTAGCCTTGCTCGGCGAACCCGACCAATGCGAAACGCTGCTAGCCTTCAAAAGCTGCACTTGGGGGAAGGGTGCGAAAACCATCACCATACGGTTGGCTGCCGACCAAGTGCTCCTGTTTGAGAGCAAGGGTTTATAAGCTATAACTTAGGATTTGGCCAAAACAACTTCCCGAAAGAAGCCATGGACAGAACCTTGCCCAGTTTATAGCGTAACATTTCCTGCAGGAGGAATATTAACGGTATCAAATGTCCAAGACATTGTTTGACCTCTGTAGATTAATGGTTTTTAAACATGAAAACGCTGTAAGGCCAAAAACTAGGGCGGCCTTGCTTATCGTTCAGCCCAGCGGTTTGAGGGGAGAACTAGGTTGTGGAGTGTGGCGACTCGTCGCCGCCTTTTGCGTCCAGCGGCGACGAGTCGCCGCACTCCAGAAAGCGCAAACTGCTAGCCCTAGCAATTGGGCTGAACGATGACCAAGGCCACTAGGGCTTAAACAAGCACTCCAACAATCTGGCAAAATCGGCCATGCCTGCCAGCAGATTGTGCTCTATTTCGGCCATGCTGATTTCCTCGGTGGACTTGCCCGCCGCCCAGTTGGCGACAATGGCGCAGCAGGCGTAATCGATTGCCAATTCGCGGGCCAAGGCCGCCTCGGGCATGCCGGTCATCCCCACCATGTCCCCGCCGTCCCGCTCGATACGCACAATTTCAGCCGCAGTTTCCAGGCGCGGCCCTTGGGTACAGGCGTAGACACCGCCATCGACCACGCGTATCCCGGCCCGGAAACCGGCATCCAGCAATTTCTCCCTTAAGCTGGGCGAATAGGGATGGGTAAAGTCTATGTGGGTGACATGGGCTAGGTGGTCCTCGAAAAAAGTGCCCGCACGTCCGTGGCTGTAGTCAATGATCTGGCTGGGCACCGCAATTTTGGCTGGGCCTAGGTCGGTGCGAATTCCCCCGACGGCAGCGGCGGCGATGATGGCGCTGACCCCGGCATCTTTTAGCGCTTCAATATTGGCGCGGTAGTTGATCCGGTGCGGGGGGATGGTGTGCCTTTCCCCGTGGCGGGCGATGAAAACAACGTCCGCTCCGTGGAATTTGCCATAGATGAGGTCGGACGAGGGGGCACCCCATTGGGTTTTCCTGTTCTCCCTATGGGAAATTTCAAACTCTGGCAAGCGGGTCAACCCCGTGCCACCGATGATGGCTGTCAGTGTCATAAGCTTAAATCCACTATTCACAAGCCTGTGCAGGCAAAAATACCGGGCGCATTTCTGAGGTAATTCTTGTAGTCTAGGCCATAGCCGAACAAATAGCGGTTTTCCGCTTCCAGACCGACAAAATCAGCCCGGCAGGGGCGTTCCCGACCGATAAGCTTGTCGATCAGAACGGCAATGAATATTTCCTTTGCTCCCTGCTCCTTGCACCATTCTTTGATGGTCGCAAGGGTGATGCCTTCGTCCAAGATGTCATCCGCCAGCAACACTGTCCTTCCGGCTAAACACAAGCTGGGTTTGAGCAACCATTGTATTTGCCCTCCACTGGTTGCGCCACGGTAGCGGCTCGCCTGGATGGAGTCAATTTCCAACGGAAAACGCAGGCGCGGTAGGAGTTTCCCCGAGAATATGATGCCACCGTTGAGCACGGTGAGGATGACCGGGCAGCTTTCCGCCAAACGCGCTGCAATCTCCAAGGCCACGCGCTCAATGGCCGATTCAACTTGGGCTTCGGAATATAAAAGTTCGGCCTCGCGCTCGACCCGTTTGATTTCTTCCAATAGGTTCATGTGTCCACACGGATTGCATAGTGATGTTGGATGCTTGGTTTAATCTTTGCATTTTAATCCATTTACAGCGTTTTTAATATCACACATTACTTGTTAAGTTATATGCTTTTGCAAAGCAATTCACACACAGGATGGCTTGATTGAGTGTTCATTATTATTTTTCTTTGTTAACTGATGTTACGCAACCGTGTAGGCTGTAGCCCAGATGTTGTGGAGTGCGGCGACTCGTCGCCGCCTTTTGCGTCCAGCGGCGACGAGTCGCCGCACTCCACAAGTTGCTATCCTCTAGCGATGACTGCGTAACATCAGTTTGTTAAGATAAAAACGCTGTAAGATGTGCGCAATAGGTATAATACAACTACTGAAGCAAGCAGGTTTGCAATGAGATATCCAATAGCGGTTGAAACTGGAGATGAAACCCATGCCTATGGGGTGATTGTACCCGATTTGCCGGGCTGCTTCTCGGCTGGTGACATCTTGGATGGGGCGATAGCCAAGTCTAAAAAAGTCATCGAATTGTGGCTGGAGACCGTCATTAAGGACGAGCATCCTATTCCAGAAGCCTCTCCCATTACTAAGTATCAAACCCATCCCGACTTTGCAGACTGGATTTGGGCGGTGGTGGACGTGGACGTGTCCAAATTATCCGGCAAAGCCAAACGGGTAAACATCACCTTGCCGGAGCGGGTCTTGGCTACCATCGACCAAGCAGCGGTTCGTTTGGGTGATAGCCGCTCGGGTTTATTGGCGAAAGCGGCCTTGGAGTATGTTGAGCGGCATTCACTAAGGTCATAGAAACATGCAATGAGGAACGAACAGCAACGTTCGCTAAACTCACCGCCTACACCGTTGTCAGACAAATCCTATTTGGGAAATCGAAAAATGACAATTCGAGTAAATGTTCTTGAAGTTTTAAGGACTGCTATCAAAGCAGTTCCTTCTGTCAAATACGCCCTAGGGGTCTCCGGTGTCATATCAATTATTCCTATTATTGCTTTGCTCAAGGTTGATTTATTGACGGCTGGCTTCGGCTTTATAGTGATATTTTCTAAATTTATCGAAGCAGAAAATTCATTATTTAGATGGCCTTCAAAAGTTATGGTTGAGTCATTTCTTTTGATTCTAGTTACATATTCTGTCTTTATATTCACTTCCACATTCTTCAACTGGCCGCTTCCTCTTAGGGAAAATATTGGTATAGGAAACAAATCAACACAGGGGATGTGAAGCATGGAAAAATTTGTATGTACAGCGTTTTCATCTTTAACTTAAAATTAAAAATGGATATTCAGTTATCCCTTCAAGTTAACCGAATAACCTGCGCTATCATACCCACTATCCAGTAACTATTTGATGTTGAAAACGCTGTATGATGCAATTCTTTCCCAACGGTTTTGTCCATTATTTAGTCGGTGGCTTAATCATCGGCGCAGCAGTCGGGCTGTTGTACATCACGACTGGCCTCATCGGCGGCATGAGCACGGTGTACAGTTCGACATGGTCGTATTTTTCAAAACAGCCTTTCTTTCAGCAGCACAATCTCATCGCCAGCCGTGATTGGCGACTCGCCTATGCCGCCGGGCTAGTGCTTGGCGGTGTCGTTTGGCTGGCATGGTCGGGGGCACACGCTTGGCAGACCTCTGTGCCCCTGTGGCAGCTTGGGTTGGGCGGGTTTTTAGCCGGGTTCGGCGCACGCTTGTCCCAAGGCTGCACCTCAGGCCACGGCATCTGCGGTTTGGCATCCCTGCGCCTGCCCTCGTTGCTGGCTGTGTTGACATTTCTGGCGACTGGTATTTCTACCGCTCAACTGGTAGCATGGCTAGCAGGTTCCTGATGAAACTCACGCAATTATTTTGGGCATTGGTCGCCGGTATGCTGTTTGGCTTCGGCTTGTCCCTATCCGCCATGGTCCGCCCGGAAGTCGTGCTGAGCTTCTTAAGGTTTAAAGACTTTGGTTTGCTGCTGGTATTGGGCGGTGCGGTGGCGGTTGCCCTGTTGGCCTACCAACTCGCACCGCGATTGTTGGTCAAACCCTTGTTTGGAAGTGCCTTTGCCAAGCATGCTTCCGTGCTGGATGCCCGCACTATAGGCGGTGCGGCGATTTTCGGGCTAGGCTGGGGTTTATGCGGCGTTTGCCCTGGACCTGCATTTGCCGGCCTGGGTTCTGGCAATTGGCCATTGCTGGTGGCCTTGGCGGGGATATTCGCCGGGGCTTGGGTGCAAGGGCGATTTTTTGGGCGTTAAAGCAGTCTTATTGCCGCTGGTCGAAGAAACAAACAGCGTTTTCAACATCAAAGAGTTACTTGATAGTGGGTATGATAGCGCAGGTTATTCGGTTAACCTGAAGGGTTAACGGAATACCTGTTTTAGGTATATTTTAAAGATGAAAACGCTGAATAGCCAACGGAGAATATTCCATGACACATAATTTCACTCTCGAATACTGGTTAGACAATGGCTGGTATGTAGGAAAATTAAAAGAAGTCCCAGGTGTTTTTTCCCAAGGAGAAACCTTGGTTGAGTTGGAAGAAAATATTGCCGAGGCCTATACACTCATGGTTGAAGATGAGGCTAAGCATCCTGAATCGAAATTCAAGGAAATCATGTTGGAAGTCGCGTGAAAACCGGCAATTTCATCCGCGAACTAACCGGTGCAGGATGCTTTCTGAAGAGACACGGAAAAAAGCACGATATCTTTGCCAATCCGCAAACCGGCAGGCAAGCGCCAGTTCCACGGCATCCAGAAATCCAAGAGAGCTTGTGTGACTTAATACGCAAGCAATTGGGAATTTAATTTCTTCAGCGTTTTCAACATCAAAGAGTTACTTGGCAGTGGGTATGATAACGCAGGTTATTCGGTTTACCTAAAGGGTTGACTGAATATCAGTTTTAGGTATATTTTGAAGATGAAAACGCTGTACATAAAGATATTTCCATGCTTCTTACACCATTTTCATAAAGGACGCTCAATTAAACCATCTTGTGGGTATGTGCTTTGCAAAATGATATAGATCAACAATTAACTCTTCGATATTAAAAATGCTGTATGACAATAAAAAATGAAAGCGGCCATCCGTCGGTTAACTGTTCAGAATGCACTGATCGCACAGGTTTGGATTTCGATTTTACGATGGCATTTCAGCCCATCGTGAACACGACTACCCGTGAACTCTTCGCGCAGGAGGCATTGGTGAGGGGATTGAACAATGAGTCCGCCCTGTCTGTATTTGACAACGTCAATAACACTAATTGCTACCGCTTTGACCAATCATGCAGGGTCAAGGCGATCAGGCTGGCCGCCACGCTCAATGTCGCATCCTACCTGAGCATTAATTTCATGCCTAATGCCATCTACCGCCCCGAGTTGTGCATACGCGCCACTATTGCAGCGGCTGAGAAGTATGGCTTTCCGATGCAGAAAATTATCTTTGAGTTTACTGAGGGCGAGCAAATTAAGGATTATGGTCATCTTCGCGATATAATCCGGCATTACAGAGAGCTTGGTTTTAAGACGGCCATTGACGATTTTGGTGCCGGCTATTCCGGTCTTAATCTGCTGTCTGAGATACAAACGGACCTCATCAAACTGGATATGGCATTAATACGGAATATTGACAGCGACAAAACTCGCCAAACGATCATCAAGTGCATACTCTCGATGTGCAAAGAGCTTTCCATCACAGTCATCGCCGAGGGTGTCGAGACCTATGGGGAGCTGTGCACATTGCAGTCTTTTGGCATCGAATTGTTTCAGGGCTATTACTTCGCCAGACCTGCGTTCGAGTCATTGGCTGCGATTCCGCCTAGCGTTTATTTGAAACCGTAATAAGACGAAATAAGTCCGTCTATCCGTGGCTGCGCACTGTGCGCATTGCCCTTGATGAAGCATGGGCCAAAACATCCGCCGCCCATTTCAGGGCGCGATGCATTAGTTGTTATGCGCCCTGATTTTTTGGTTTTTGTAGCCGTTAGAACGTCGGCGCCCGCTTGCCCATCATCGCTTTCGCGCCGCGCATCATGGAAGCGAGGTCGCCACCCTTCTTGAACTTTTTCATCATCTTCTGCATTTGCTCGAATTGCTTGAGCATCTTGTTGACTTCCGGCACATCGGTGCCGGAACCCTTGGCGATGCGGTTCTTGCGCGAACCGTTGAGGATATCGGGGGATGAGCGTTCCTTTTTCGTCATCGAGTCGATCATGGCGAGTTGCTGGAACAACTCCTTCTCGTTGACCTTGTCCTTCAGGTGTTGCGGCATGTTGGCAGTGCCGGGCAGCTTGTCCAGCATGGCCATCACACCGCCCATGTTCTTCAACTGGGTCAATTGGTCGCGATAGTCCTCCAGGTTGAAATCCTTGCCCTTGTGGATTTTTTTCGCCAGTTTTTCGGCTTTCTCCTTGTCCATCTTGCGCTCCACATCCTCGATCAGGGAGAGCATGTCGCCCATCCCTAAAATTCTGGAGGCAAGGCGGTCAGGGTGGAACAATTCGAGGGCTGCGGTCTTTTCGCCCATCCCTATGAATTTGATGGGTTTGCCGGTGATGTGGCGGATGGACAATGCCGCCCCGCCCCGTGCGTCGCCGTCGGTCTTGGTCAGGATGATGCCGGTCAAGGGCAGCGCGTCATTGAAGGCTTTGGCGGTGTTGGCGGCATCCTGCCCGGTCATGCTATCGACCACAAACAGCGTTTCGATAGGCTTGATGGCGGCATGGATATCCTTGATTTCGTCCATCATTTCCGCGTCGATATGCAGACGCCCCGCAGTATCGACGACGACCACATCAAAATATTTTTTGCGGGCAAAGGCAATGGCATCCCTGGCGATGTCCACGGGTTTTTGCGTGCTGTCACTGGGGAAGAATTCGGCTTTGACTTCACCCGCCAAAGTTTTCAATTGCTCGATGGCTGCGGGGCGGTAGATGTCGGCGGAAACCACCAGCACCGATTTGCGCTCGCGTTCCTTCAGCCAACGGGCCAATTTGGCCACACTGGTGGTTTTGCCCGCGCCTTGCAGGCCTGCCATCAGAATCACCGCCGGTGGCTGGCAGGCCAGACTGAGCTTCTCGTGGGCCGTGCCCATGATGGTTTTCAACTCCTCATGGACTATTTTTATCATCGACTGGCCCGGCGTCAGGCTTTTTTCGACTTCCTGGCCCAATGCCCGAACTTTCACCTGTTCAATGAATTCTTTCACCACAGGCAATGCCACATCGGCTTCCAGCAGAGCCGCCCGCACCTCGCGCAGGGTGTCTTGAATATTGCTCTCGGTCAGGCGGCCTTGGCCGCGAATTTTCTTGAGCGATTCGTTAAATCGTTGGGTTAGGTTATCGAACATGTAATGCTACCTTTGAGCTTGGCTACGGAGGGTTGTCGGTCCGGTTGGCGATGTTGTGGTCTTACGCGTTGCTGCCGGTGTCCAAACAGTAATTTTACCTTGACGGACGGAAGAAATACGCTTTTTTCTGCAGATTGGCTTATCGATTCACGGCCGAATGCGCAAGGCCATTTCATCCGCCGCAGTCACTATGGCATCTATCATATCCTCACCGCCCGCAATATGGCCGGCTTTGGGCAAGATTCTGAGCGCGGAAAATGGCAAGTGTTGGTGCAAAGTGTGGGCGGACTCCAGCGGACAGACCAGATCGCGCCGCCCGTGAATCAGGATGACCGGAACATTGGGCACCTGTCCGCAATTAAGCAGAATTTGATTTTCCTTGATGAAATAATGGTGGATGCCGTAATGCACTTCTATCCGCGCCTGCTGTAGCACGGTGGACGGAACATGGGCATCGGCATCTTGCGGGGCAAAATCATCACCCAACGCCACTTGCCCACCCCATATTGACCAAGCCCGCGCAACCCGGCGTTGGGCCAGTTCGTCCTCTCCATGCAATAAGGTGTGGACGGCGGTCATTAGGTCGCCGCGCCCCCCGCCGTGCAAGGCGGCGGTCAGATCGTGCCAGCGCTCCGGGTAGATACGGTTGGCACCGTCTTTGATATACCAATCCAAATCCCGTCGCCGCGCAAGGAATGTACCGCGCAGAACTAGCCCGTTGACCTGGCGGGGATAAGCTTCGGCGTAAAGCAGGGCCAAGGTTGCCCCCCAAGACCCGCCGAACAGCAGCCAGCTTTTTACGCCTAAATGTTTGCGGATTAGCTCCATGTCGGCCAGCAAATGGCCTGTGGTATTGTCTTCCAAGCGGCCATGCGGGGTGGACCGCCCCGAGCCGCGCTGATCGAACAAAATGGCACGGTATTGGGCGGGATCGAAAAAGCTGCGATGGTAAGCCTTGCAGCCCGAACCCGGCCCACCATGCAGAAAAACCACGGGAATGCCATACGGGTTGCCACATTCCTCGACATACAGACTATGGCCACCGCCCACTTTCAAAATATGGACTGCATAGGGTTCTATGGGGGGGTAGAGTTCTTTCATCGGGAAACCGCACGGATGTTCTGCCTGAAACCGTTTAGAATATCACTTAAATGGAAGGAATACAGCGTTTTCAACATCAATTGGTTACTTGATAGGGCTTATACTCCCTAATCACTAAAAAATTGGACAAAGTGTAGGATGGGCAAAGGCCGCTAGGCCGTGCCCATCAAACCGCCCAATATGGGCACGGCCTAGCGGCCTTTGCCCATCTACCAATCAACCATTTTTAGAGTGATTAGGGAGTAAATGGAGAAATGGTAGTGCGGGATGCCAGCAATCGGCAATCTTGTTCCCAAAATTCCAGTTGGAAACGAAAAAAGGAAGGGGGATTGCTCCCCCTTCCTCATTCAGGCTAACAGGCTAGCTATGGACTATCAGAACTTGAAGCCGAAATAGCCGCCCGTAGTCAGGCCGTCGGTGCTGACACCATGAAGACGGACGGGGGGAACACCCGCGAGTCCGGATTGGTTAGTGTAGCTCAGATCTCCGCCCGTGAAGTTGTAACGGAAATCGACACCTGCGATAAGCGCTTTCCAGATTTGAAACTCGCCACCGACGCCTAGCATCAGGCCAGGGTTCAGTACGGTAACACCGCTGGACGGCGGGGAAATGACATTGACGCTCAAGCCAAACGGGATGACCCACGGCGTGAAGATTGTACCGGTGTTGAACTTGATCTTCGGCGAAGCGGTCAGGGTGAACTGAGTTACTTGATTTTGGATGGTTCCCAATGTTCCAACTTTGCCAACGGCAGTGCTTGCCGCTGCCACCAAAGTGTTAGTAGCGGTGCCAAAGTTCATGTATTGGAACATCAGTTCGGCATCAATGGCGACCAGATCAGTAAAGCCCCACAGGTCATTGGTCAAACGGTGATCGAAGCCAGCGCCGACATACCAGCCAGCGCCTCCATTCTTTTCATTCTGGATCGGCGCACCATTTAACGCAGAGTTGCTGACCAACAACTCATCGTTGCGGTTGTGGGTCATAGCCGCATAACCGCCACGAAAGAATACAGTGTTATTGTTTTCTTTCGACTCCTTTTCGTGCTCTTCGATCTTGCCTTCGACCAATTTTGCCTGTGTCGATGCCTGCTCTGAAGCGGCTACCGCCGTTTTGGCCTCGCTGCGGGTGCGGCCCACTTCGCTGCGCAGTGCCTGAACTTCAGCTTCCAAAGCGCGGAGCCTTGCGTCTGAGCTAGAGGTCGATGCCGAGCTATTATAGGTGCTTACCGATTTAGAGGCGTGTGTTGCCGTTTTATGAGTGTGCTTTTTGCCTGTTTTATGGGCGAAAGCCGCCTGTGGCGCCAAAGCAATCGTAGAAGCGACTGCCAAGCTAATTAAACTGGTTTTAGTGATAGTTTTCATAAGGTTTACCCTACCCCAAAGTAATAAATTTGATTTTCGTTGTTAATAAGCAACATATAGTTGCTCTGGTGCAGATCGTAGCAAATATTTTTCATTTTTACAACATCTTTTGGCTTTAATCGCCACAGGCGCTTCCTGTGTCACCGAGTTGCAATTATAGGGTGCTGCGGTAGTAAAGCAACATTAAACTCCCTCTCCCTCCGGGAGAGGGCTGGGGTGAGGGCAAATCGAATGTAGCTTTACTACCGCAGCCATCTATAAAGGAACCGGGCAGTCTTTGAATTTATACCGGGAGTGCAAGGCCTGCCTTGCCTTTAGATACCCTAGCAAGGCAGGCCTTGCACTCCCGCATCGCTTTTATTCGCACCCGTATCTCCGCCTCAAGATCGTGAGCTACACAAATTAGGGGAAAATCCGGCATCAAGCGTTTATAATCGTCGGTTTTGGCGCTAGGCTTAGGAGACTGACATGGCCGTGAAAAATCGTTTACACCGCAGCGAACTGGCGGTTCCAGGCAGTAACAAGCGAATGCTGGAGAAAGCCCCGAGTGCGGGTGCTGACATTGTGTTCCTCGATCTTGAAGATGCCGTGGCGCCTGACGATAAGGAGCAGGCGCGGGCGAATATCGTTGAGGCGTTGCAGGCTTACGACTGGTCAAAGTGTGCCGTCTCCATTCGCATGAATGGCTTGGACACCTACTGGGCTTACCGCGATTTGGTGGAGGTGGTCGAAGCCGTCGGAGACAAGCTGGACACGGTCCTGATCCCGAAAGTGGGGTCCGCCGCCGATGTGTTATTTGTCGCCACCCTGCTATCACAAATTGAAGCTTATAAAGGGTTCAAGCCCATCAACATCCATGTATTGATTGAGACCGCCATGGGGATGGCGAATGTCGAAGAGATCGCCCGCACCTGCCCTGAGCGGATGGAAGCTATGGTGTTTGGCGTGGCTGACTATGCCGCCTCCGTCCGTGCACGGACCACGAACATCGGCGGCGCAAACCCGGATTACGGTGTGCTGACCGACCCGGATGAAAGCGGTGTGCGCGGGTATCACTGGGGTGACCAGTGGCATTTCGGCATTTCCCGCATGGTCGCGGCTTGCCGTGCCTATGGCCTGCGCCCGATTGACGGCCCCTTCGGTGATTTCAATGATGCGGAAGGCTTCCGCGCCGCCGCCCGCCGCGCCGCCGCCTTGGGTTGCGAAGGCAAATGGGCCATCCATCCCTCCCAAGTCGCTTTGTGTAACGAAATCTTCACCCCCACCGAGAAAGAAGCCAGTCGGGCCTATCGCATTCTCGCCGCCATGGAGCAGGCCGCAAAGGAAGGCAAAGGAGCTGTATCCCTGGACGGTCGGCTGATTGATGCAGCCTCCATCCGCATGGCGGAAAACGTGGTGCGGCAGATCAAGCAAATTGAAAAAGGTCAAATCTTGTGAATATTCATGAATACCAAGCCAAGGAGCTGCTGAAAGCCTACGGCATCCCGGTCCCGGTTGGCGGAGTCGCCTACTCGGACAGGCAAGCAGCCCAGATTGCGGAGGATATCGGCGGTTCCAGTTGGGTCGTCAAGGCGCAGATTCACGCTGGCGGGCGCGGCAAGGCCGGCGGGGTGAAACTCGTCCATTCCATAGACGAGGTAAAAAAAGCCGCCGATGCTATGATAGGTAGCCATCTGGTCACCCAACAGACCGGGCCGGAAGGTTCTTTGGTGTACCGTGTCTGGGTTGAGCCTGCCAGCCACATTAACAAAGAATTTTATCTCGGCCTGGTGATTGACCGTGCCACACAGCGCATAACCGTGGTGGCCTCTAGCGAAGGCGGCATGGATATAGAGGAAGTCGCCAAGGCCTCTCCCGAAAAAATCGTCAGGGAAGTGGTCGATCCTGCCATTGGACTGCGCGACTTCCAATGTCGCAAGATTGCCACTGCCATCGGACTCAAAGGCAGGCTGATGCCGCAGGCGGTCAAACTAATGAAATCCCTTTACCGTTGCATGAGGGACAAAGATGCCTTGCAGGCCGAGATCAACCCTCTGGCCATAGTCCGTGTGGGCGAAGAGGAAAAGCTGCTAGTGCTGGATGCCAAATTCAATTTCGACGACAACGCCCTCTATCGCCAGCGTGGCATCACTGATCTGCGTGACTTGGCCGAGGAAGACCCCAAGGAAGTGGAAGCCTCCGGCCACGGACTCAATTACATCGCGCTGGACGGCAACATCGGCTGCATCGTCAATGGGGCAGGTTTGGCTATGGCCTCTTTGGATGCCATCACCTTGCATGGCGGCCGGCCGGCCAATTTCCTTGATGTGGGTGGCGGCGCATCGCCTGAGAAAGTCACCAATGCTTGCCGCATCGTGCTGCAAGACCCCAACGTCAAGGCCATCTTGGTCAATATATTCGCTGGCATTAACCGTTGCGACTGGATCGCGCTGGGACTGATTCAAGCCTGCAACAATCTGAATATCAAAGTGCCTTTGGTTGTGCGCTTGGCCGGAACCAATGTCACCGAAGGCCGCAAAATTCTTGCCGAATCTGGCATCGCCTTCATCACCGCCGAAAATTTGGACGCTGCGGCGGCCAAGGCCGTCCAAATTGTCCAAGGATAACCACCCGCCATGAGTATATTTGTCAATAAAAACTCCAAAGTCATCTTTCAAGGCTTCACCGGCGAACACGCCAGCTTTCACGCCCAAGATGCCATGGGCATAGGCACCAATGTCGTCGGCGGGGTCACGCCAGGCAAAGGCGGGACGACGCATTTGGGCTTGCCGGTGTTCGACACTGTGGCCGAAGCCGTTGCCGCCACGGGTGCCGATGTGTCGGGCGTGTTCGTGCCGCCGCCCTTCAACGCGGATGCGTTGATGGAAGCCATCGACGCGGGCATTAAAGTGGCGGTAACTATTGCCGACGGCATACCGATCCATGACATGGTGCGCTTGCAACGCTACCGCATCGGCCGGGATGCGATCCTCATCGGACCCAACAGCCCCGGCATCATCACGCCGGGTGAATGCAAAGTTGGCATCATGCCCTCGCAAATTTATAAAGGGGGCAACATTGGCATCGTCTCCCGCTCTGGCACGCTCAATTATGAGGCTACCGAACAAATGTCGGCGTTGGGCTTGGGCATCAGCACCTCGGTGGGCATAGGCGGCGACCCCATTAACGGCACCGATTTTGTCACTGTGCTGCAAGCCTTTGAGGCCGATCCAGAGACCGAAATTGTGGTCATGATCGGGGAAATCGGTGGCCCGCAAGAGGTTGCGGCGGCGCGGTGGGCGAGCAAGCACATGGCCAAGCCGGTGGTCGGTTTTGTTGCCGGCATCAGCGCACCGAGCGGACGCCGAATGGGCCATGCCGGTGCCATCATCGCCTCCGAGTCCGACACCGCCAGCGCCAAAATGGACACCATGGAAGCATTGGGCCTGTATGTCGCCCGCAACCCCGCCCACATTGGCCAGACTGTGCTGCGGGCGATGCGCGAGCATGGGATCAAGCCTATATGACGGGCGAAGGCGGCCTCGCCCGAACTTTTTGTCTTGCCGCTGCCGCGCCTACATGCCATCATGACCGATATTTCAGAACCCCAACGAGGTTATCATGTCTTTTGCTTTAGCTTTGCATTTGCTCTCCGCCACCGCATGGGTCGGCGGCATGTTCTTCGCCTATCAAATCCTCCGCCCGGTGGCTTCGGAGATGTTTGAACCCGCCGTCCGGCTGACCTTGTGGAAGAACGTCTTTTGGCGTTTTTTCCCGTGGGTGAAAGCTAGCATCGTTTTGCTGTTTGTGAGCGGTTTCTGGATGATTCGCGGCCTAGGCGGCATGGCGAATGTCGGTTGGCATGTGCATTTGATGCTACTTTTGGCCGTGGTGATGACCGTGGTGTTTTTCATGATCCGGGGCAAATATTTCCGTGGGCTGAGGGCAGCCGTAGAAGCGGAGGACTGGAAGGAAGGAGCAGACCGCTTGAGTGACATCCGCAAGGCGGTTGGCTTGAATCTCATTTTGGGCTTGCTTGTTATCGCCGTGGCGGGATTGGGCCGTTATTTGGGTTAAGATATACAGCCTAACACTTAAGCGCGATCAACCGACAGGAAAGACAGATGAAATACGCCATCGTTTCAGGCAGCCACAGGCCACAATCCCAATCCGGCAAGGTTGCCCGCTATATCGCTGCGCGACTTGCTGTGCTGAACCCTCAAGCAAGCAGTTATGTGCTGGATTTGGGGAAAACACCGCTGCCGTTATGGGATGAAAGCATCTGGCAGGGCGACCCGAAAATTCTGGATATCTGGAAGCCGGTTTCCGCCGAACTGGCCGACAGTGACGCTGCCATCTTCGTCGCGCCGGAATGGGGCGGCATGGTGCCGGCCGCCTTGAAAAACTTTTTTCTATTTGCAAGCGACGGTTCGTTTTACCATAAGCCGGGGCTGATCGTCGGTGTCTCTGCGTCACGCAATGGCGCCTACCCGGTGGCTGAGTTGCGCGTCAGCAGCTATAAGAACACCCACATTCAATATATTTCCGAGCATGTCATCGTCCGCCAAGTGGGCGATGCCTTGAACGGAGACATTCCGCAATCCGACGATGATGCCTCGTTACGCAAACGCCTGGACTATAGCTTGTCGGTTCTCGCCGAATATGCGGGAGCCTTGCAACAAGTCCGGGCCAGCGGGGTGCTGAATCGGAAGGACTATCCGTTCGGCATGTGAGCACCCTCTCAACCTACACGCCTTTCAATCGGCGCTGTAGTTCGAGTGCCTGGCCTAGCGCTGTTTCCGCATCTTCGGCGAGGACGTTGTAGTGCCCCATTTTGCGTCCTATGCGGGCGGACTTCTTGCCATATAAATGCAGGTGGACATTGGCTTGGCTCAGCAGAATATCCCAAGACGGCTCGTCGTCGCCCCATATGTCGCCTAGCAGGTTGATCATGACCGCAGGGCTGAGCAAGCGCGTATCACCCGGAGGCAGCCCGCACATGGCCCTGACTTGCTGGTCGAACTGGCTCACTTGGGTTGCGTTCAATGAGTAATGCCCGCTGTTGTGGGGGCGGGGGGCGATTTCATTGATTAGCAGTTCGCCACCGCCCAGCACAAAAAACTCCACTGCCAGCACACCGACATAATCCAGCGACTCGGCCAATTGCAAAGCCATTTGCCGGGCTTGTCCGGCAACACTGGCTTCGACGCGGGCGGGCACAATGCTGATATCGAGTATGCCCCCGGCATGGTGGTTTTCCGCCACCGGAAAGCAAACCGACTGGCCCGTCCCGACACGGGTGACAATGACGGAAATTTCCGTCTGCAGTTCTAGTTTTCGCTCCAGCACACAGGGTTTGCCGCCCATGTCGAGAAAGGCGGCTTTGGCCTCCTCGGGAGAGTAGACGCGAACCTGTCCTTTGCCATCATACCCCAAGCGGGAAATTTTCAGGATGCCGGGCAGGTGTTTGCTCAAATCCTGCTCGAAATCTGCCAGGCTTTCTATGGGCAGGAACGGGGCAACTTGCAGTCCGACACCGGAGATGAAGCGTTTCTCGCGAATGCGGTCTTGCGCGATGGCGACGGACTCGGACGAAGGGCTGACACGAATGTGCCGCTCTAGGAACGCCATGCTTGCCGCTGGCACATTCTCAAACTCCGTCGTCACTGCGACACAGGTGTCTGCCAATTGTTGCAACGCTTGGGGGTCATCATACGCGGCGCACAGGTGCGCATCGGCCAGCGCTCCGGCCGGGCTTTCGGGGTCGGGGTCGAGCACGGTGACCCGGTACCCCATCGACAATGCCGACAGGGCGAACATGCGGCCTAATTGTCCGCCGCCAAGTATGCCGAGCGTTGCCGTCGGCAATAGATGCTTATTCATCCGTCTATCTCCGGCAACTGCATGGCAAGCACGGTCTCGGATTGGCGGCGACGGAAGGCTTGCAAACGGTCGTTGAGTGCGGAATCGTGGTTGGCCAGCATCGCGGCGGCGAACAAGGCCGCGTTAGCCGCGCCCGCCTCGCCAATGGCAAAAGTGGCCACCGGGATGCCTTTGGGCATTTGCACAATAGAATAGAGCGAATCCAAGCCTTTTAAATATTTCGACGGCACCGGCACACCTAGTACCGGCAGGGTGGTCTTAGCCGCCAGCATCCCCGGCAAATGGGCTGCCCCGCCTGCCCCGGCGATGATGCCTTGCAATCCCCTTTGGGCGGCGGTTTCAGCGTATGCAAACAGCAAATCCGGGGTGCGGTGCGCGGAAACGACCCGCGTTTCATAGCTTATCCCTAAATCCTGCAACTGCCTCGCCGCCAGTTGCATAACCTCCCAGTCGCTATTGCTACCCATGACGATACCGATTTGAACCATGCTGAGTCTCTCTCAATAATGCACACATTGACGGGCTATATTTCAACGCCATAGATCAAAATTGGGCTAACCGTTCGTGGTGAGCTTGTCGAACCATGAACGGCTTAACCGCCCATCCTTCGACAAGCTCAGAACTCAGGGCGAACGGTTGAGCCTTTGCCTGTCGCGCCATAAGTTGATAGCTCAACATGATAATAGCTGCGCCAAGGGTGATACATTTTACAGCATTTTCATCTTTAAAATATCCCTAATAAAGGATATTCAGTCAACCTTTCAGGTTAACCGCTGATGTTACGCAACCGTGTAAGCTGTAGCCTGGATGTTGTGGAGTGCGGCGACTCGTCGCCGCCTTTTGCGTCCAGCGGCGACGAGTCGCCGCACTCCACAAGTTGCCATCCTCTAGCGATGACTGCGTAACATCAGTTAACCGAATAATCTGCGCTATCCTATCCACTATCAAATAACTCTTTGATGTCGAAGATGCTGTATGTTGAAATCGCTGTAGCACAAGCCTCAAATCATGCCCAGTTGCAACTTAGCCACTTCTGACATCATATCCCTAGACCAAGGCGGGTCGAACACCACTTCCACATTCACTCGCGCCACGCCCGGCAAGCCTTTGATGCCTGCTTCCACATCGTGCTGCAGGATAGGCCCCATACCACAGCCGGGGGCGGTGAGGGTCATGATGATATCCACCGCGTTGCCGCCTTCGGGAAGCGGGTTGACCCGGCAAAGGTAGACCAAGCCCAGATCGACGATATTCACCGGAATCTCCGGGTCGAACACGGTTTTCATGATTTCCCAGGCATTCATTTCCACGGCTTCGGCTGCATCACCGGTTTCTAAATGGCTTAGGGACGAGGGTTCCTTGCCCAAGGCGTCGGCGTCTTCTCCGCTGATGCGGACCATATAGCCGCGCTCGGTGGTGACAGTGTAATTGCCGCCCAAAGACTGGAACAGGGTCACTATATGCCCCTTGGGTAGGATGGACGGGGTTCCGTCTGGAATTTGAACAATGTTCACATCCCGTTGCAAGACAATGCTTTCACGACCGTACATGAGTGGCTCTCCGTTGAGTATGCAAAATTACGGACCTTCGATGATTTGGCCGTTGACACCTTGGCTGTCAGGTCCGAGCAGATAAACGTAACGCTCTGCAAGGCTGGCCGGCGACGGGTTTTGGCCCGGCGCTTCACCCGGATGGGTTTTCCGGCGCACAGGCGAGTTCACCGGGCCAGGCACAAAAATATTGACCCGGACGCGGCCCGCGCTGGCCAGCTCATCCGCCCACATTCGCGCCATGCCCTCCAAGGCAAGGGCGGCCACGCCGTAGGCTCCCCAATAAGCTTTGCCCAAGCGGGCGGAAGAATTGCTGGTGAACACCAAGGAGGCGTCCCCGGCAATTTGCAGCAGAGGCAAAACCGCCTGGGTCAAGCCATAGGCAGCCGAAAGGTTAGTGCGCAACAGACGGTCCCATAGTCCCGCCTTGATATCGGCCAGAGGGCCTAGGACACCCACGTCGGCGGCACTGTGCAGCAGTCCGTGCAATACACCGAACTGACTGTGCAGAATCTCAGCCAATTCGGCGAAATCGGCCTCCGTTGCCTTCTCCAAATCCAGCGGATAAAGCGCTGGCCGGGTATGGCCCAAGCCCATTATTTCATCGTATAGTTTTTCCAGTTGGCTGACCGATTTGTCCAGTAGCACTACGCAAGCGCCCGCTGCGGCGCAGGATTTTGCAGCCACGGACCCAAGTCCGCCGCCGGCCCCGCTGATTAAGATGACTCGCCCGTGAAGGGCTGCGGTAGGATTTGGGGGGTTCACAGCAACTCACCGTCCAGCCAGGCCAACAGGTCAACAGGCTGGCTCAACAGGCCATCGGCCCCCCAACTGTCGGGAGGGTCGTTTTCGGATATGTAACCATAGAGCGCGGCAAGGGTAGCCATGCCTGCATTTTTGCCCGCTTCGATATCGCGCCGGGCATCACCGATGTAAACGCTTGCGCCGGGACTGCTGCCAATGCGGCGGCAGGCCTCCAGCATCGGCATGGGATGCGGCTTCATTTCCGGCAGGGTGTCGCCACTGATCACGCAGCCCGACCGGGTGAAAAGGTCCAAGCTTTGCAATAGGGGATCGGTGAAGCAACTGAGTTTGTTGGTCACGATCCCCCAACTCAAGCCGCGGTTTTCCAACTCGTCCAACACCCCGCCCATGCCATCGAAAAAACGGGTGTGGACGGCAATGTTTTCGCTATAGATAGAGTGCATCCGCTCCAGCAGACTCTCCAAGTCGGCTTCCCTGGCATTGGCATTCAGCGTCAGCCTCAACATGGCGCTGCCACCTCCTGAAATCATTGGCCGTAAAGCATGCAAAGACTGTGGGACTAGCCCCGCCTCCACGACAGCCGCGTTGCAGGCATGGATAAGGTCGGGCGCGGTATCCAGCAAAGTGCCGTCAAGGTCGAATAAAACGCCACGCAAAGATTGCCTTGCCATGCGGACTCAAGCCTCCGTACGCGCAAAAGAGGCCATATAATTGACATCCATATCCCGGCCCAAACTGAATTGCCGGGTCAGCGGATGGTAGGACACGCCTTCCATGCCCAACAGGTCCAATCCTGCTTCCCGCGCCCAACGGCCCAGTTCGGAAGGCTTGATGAAAGTATTGTAATCATGGGTGCCCTTGGGGATCATACGCAGGACATGTTCGGCCGCCACGATGGCCAGCAAATAGGCCTTCGGGTGGCGGTTGAGGGTGGAGAAAAACACTTTCCCCCCCGGTTTGACCAGTTTGGCGCAGGCTTTGACCACGGACAAGGGATTGGGCACATGCTCCAGCATTTCCATGCAGGTCACTACATCAAACGAGGCGGCCTGCTCCTCGGCCAAAGCCTCGACGCTGATCTTCCGGTAATTCACCTTAGTTCCCGACTCTATTCCGTGCAGGTCGGCTATGTCTAGCAGTTCCTCGCCTAGGTCTATGCCCAGCACGTCCGCGCCCAGGCGCGCCAGCCCTTCCGAGAGTATGCCTCCGCCACAGCCGACATCGACGATGCGCTTGCCCTCCACTTCGGTATAAGCGTGGATGAATTGCAGCCGCAAGGGATTGACCGCATGCAGGGTCATGAAATCACCGTCGGGGTCCCACCAGTGCTCGGCTTGGGAGCCAAATTTATGAATTTCATGTTGATGGACGTTTTCGGTGCTTGTCATAGGAAACCTTCTCAGACTAGATTCGTTGAATTCAACCGCTCACGCCAGGCCAATGCCCTGGAGACGATATCGTCGCGGTCAAGGGTGGTAAGTTCGCGTTTGTTGAGCAGGCGGCGACCGGCGACCCAGACATCGCTCACTTGGTGGCGGCTGGCGGCATAGACAATGTCGGAAATGGGGTCGTACAGCGGCTGGGTTTCAATATCGCTTAAATCCAGCGCCACGATGTCTGCCGATTTGCCCACTTCGAGCGAACCGATTTCTTGGTCCAGCCCCAGCGCCTTGGCTCCATTGAGGGTGGCCATGCGCAAGGCGGTGGCAGCCGGAACCGCCCGTGCGTCACCGGCCACGGCTTTGCCCAGCAGTGCCGCCGTTTTCATTTCGCCCAGCATATCCAGGTCGTTGTTACTGGCCGGCCCGTCAGTGCCCAAAGCCACATTGATTCCGGCATCCAACAGCTTGGCGACAGGGCAGAAACCGCTGGCCAGTTTCAAGTTGGATTCGGGGCAATGCACGATGCTGCCGCCAAATTGCGCATAATGCTCAATTTCTTCCCTATCCAGTTGGGTCATGTGTACGGCAATGAATCTTGGCCCCAGCAAGTCTAATTGGGCAAGACGTTTTAATGGCCTCATGCCGTGTGATAGCCGGCCCTGCCGTACTTCGTCGGCAGTTTCATGCAGATGCATATGGATAGGGCAATCCAACTCCTCGGCCAAGATGCGCATCCGAGTCAAGGGTTCGTCGGAAACCGTGTAGGGGGCATGGGGAGCGAAGGCCGCATGGACCAGCGGTTCATTGCGCAAAGAGTCGTACAAGGCAAGTCCCTTGGTCAGGTATTCGTCGACACTACCGGCCCAGGCAGTCGGAAAATCGACCAGTATCATTCCCACTGTCGCCCGCATTCCCGATTGAATTACTTGGCGGGCAGTAACATCGGGGAAAAAATACATATCATTGAAACAAGTGACTCCACCGCGCAGCATCTCGGCTAGGGCCAGATCAGTTCCGTCGCGCACGAAAGCCTCGCCCGCAAAGCGACGCTCCAATGGCCAGATATGCTTTTCCAGCCACTCCATCAAAGGCAGATCGTCGGCGTTGCCGCGCAATAGCGACATGGCGGCATGGGTGTGGGTGTTGACCAAGCCCGGAAGCAGGGCGTGGCCGGGCATTTCCTCCACATTTTCCGGGCTGAATTCGGCTAGAGCTTGTGCGCTGGGGAGGATGCCTACGATCTTGCCGCCGTGAATGGCAATGGCGTGGTTTTCATACACTCTGGAGTGGGGTTCCACGGGTATGATCCAGCGTGATTTGATCAGCGTGTCGATATGCATGGATTCAATAAACCTAGTAATTCAGTAAACTTTAGCATAGATGCACCATAATTTGCACCCACGGGTTCACTAAGCAGCAATTCTCAATTTGGCTCAAAGCCCCGCCATTTCGGCAGGGATGCCAAAATCCAGGCCAAGGACGGTAACAAGACAACGGATTTAAGCCATTCATAATCAACGTGTTGCCATTCATGGTCGCTGGATTTCGGCATCCCTGCCGACTATCAAGTATAGGGCGCTGCGATAGTAAAGCAACATTGAACTCCCTCGCCCTCCGGGAGAGGGGTGGGGTGAGGGCAAACCGAATGTCGCTTTATTACCGCAGGCATCTATAACTCCGTTGATGTTAAGAACGCTGTGAGAATAGCCTAGCCTCCAACTCTTCCGGGACGGTGATACGGCACAAAGTCTGGAAGGTCTCTTCCGCTTCCGGGTAGGCATTGCGCAGATATTTAAGCCACTGTTTCATGCGGCCACATTGGGTTTTTGCTTGGGTGTGCTGGACCACCAGTTGCCAGAAGTCAAACAGCAAGGGCTGCAATCCGGCCCAGGACAGCCCGGCCCCTGCACCCTGCTTGATCATGCGCGCAAGCGCAGGGTTTGCCAACATGCCACGCCCTAGCATCACGTCCTTTACCCCGCTGCTTTCAACGCAGCGGCGGTAGTCGTCCACAGTCCAAATCTCACCATTGGCAATGACCGGGATGGCAAGCTCCGCCTGTATGCGCCCCACCCATTCCCAATGCGCCGGCGGTCGGTAGCCCTCGGTTTTAGTGCGGGCGTGGACCACCAATTCTTGTGCGCCGCCATCTTCCATGGCGAGTGCGCAGGCTACCGCCAGACTTTTGTCTTCATAGCCCAGACGCATTTTCGCTGTCAGTGGGATATGTCTTGGAATCGCCTTGCGCACGGCGCGAACCAAGCTGTTGATGCGCTCAGGCTCACGCAGCAGTATGGCCCCGCCCTGGTGGCGGTTGACCGTTGCTGCGGGGCAGCCGAAATTGAGATCAATGCCAGCGGGTTTGAGTTCGGCAAGCCGGCGGGCATTGAGTGCCATAAAATGCGGGTCGGAACCCAACAATTGCACCCGCACCGGCACAGCGGACAGGGTTAGGCTACCTGCCAGCAATTCCGGGGCAATGCGGAGGAAACTGCGGTTCGGCAGCAGAGAACCCGACACGCGCACAAACTCGGTCACGCACAGGTCCACACCACCTACACGGGTTAAAATGTCACGCAACACAAAATCGAGCAGCCCCTCCATTGGGGCAAGAAAAATTCGCAAGTCATCGCTCTCCGGTTTATATGCTATTGTATTCCATTTTGAGAAGGCGGTCTTGGAAGCTCTACTCCCTACTCACTGCAAAATTGGACAAAATGTAGTTGGGCAAAGTCCCCCCTAGGGCCGTGCCCATCTTGGTCGGCGCGGTTTGATGGGCACGGCCTTTGCCCATCCTACCAATCAACCATTTTTAGAGTGATAAGGGAGTGGTTAACCCTTCAAGTTACAGCGTTTTTAATATCGAAGAGTTACTTGTTAAGTTATATCATTTTGCAAAGCAATTCAAACGCAGGATGGTTTGATTGGGTGCCCTTTATTATT
>CAIZPP010000176.1 GCA_903934875.1 uncultured Methylococcaceae bacterium | reverse complement strand
GGCTTCCTTGACGGACTCGTGCTGGCTCAGCACGGACTCGATCTCGCCCAGTTCGATGCGGAAGCCGCGCAGCTTGACTTGGCTGTCGATGCGGCCCAAGAATTCCAGGTTGCCGTCCGGTAGCCAGCGGGCCAGGTCGCCAGTCTTGTAGATGCGCTCACGCTTGCCGAAGAGTTCAAGTTCAATGAACTTCTCGGCAGTCAGCTCGGGGCGGTTGAGGTAGCCCCTCGCCAAGCCTGCGCCTGCGATGCACAGCTCGCCGGGGATGCCGGGCGGCTGGGGCTGGTGCCGCCCGTCCAAAATGTAGATGCGGAGGTTGGCGATGGGCTGGCCGATGGGTGGCAAAAAACCCCAGGTCTTGTTATCTGCCGGTAAGGCCAATGCCGTGACCACATGCGTTTCAGTTGGCCCGTAGTGGTTATGCAAACGGAAATCAGGCAGCGTATCAAACCAGGCCTTGATGGCTTGGGTGATGCGTAACTGTTCGCCTGCCGTAATGATGCTTTGCAATTTGAACGTGCCATGCTTCAATGAATCCATTTGTTCGGCAAGGTGTTGCAACATTACGAATGGCACAAACAGGCGCTCGATCTGCTGTTCAGATAGATAGCCAAGCAATGCGCCAGCATCCCGGCGGGTGTCTTCATCGACCAAAACCAATTGACTGCCGCTTAACAGACTACTGAAAATTTCCTGAAACGAAACATCAAAACTTAAGGAGCTGAACTGCAGGGTCTTCGCGGGCCTGTCCAGTCCAGACTGTTGGGATTGCCAGCAGAGCAAATTGACTAAAGCCGCTTGCGGCAGGCACACTCCTTTTGGCCTGCCGGTCGAGCCCGAGGTGTAAATGACATAGGCCAAATCATCCGGCTTGCTTCTTGCCGTCAAATTGGCGGAAGGCTGGGCGGACAAGTCCAACTCGTCCAGACACAGAACAACGCACTCGTGCGGCAATTCATCCAAGGCCAACGGGTGTCGCAAGCGGCTTTGCGTCAGCAGCACAGTCGCGGTGCTGTCTTCCAGCATGAAGGCAATGCGGGAGGGCGGGTAGCCGGGGTCTATCGGCACATACGCCCCGCCGGCCTTGAGGATCGCCAAAAGGCCTGCGACCATTTCAATTGAGCGTTCGACGGCGATGGCAATGAGCGGGTTGCCGGCCAGCAGGGCATTGCCGTCCAGGGTTTTCAGGCCGAGCAGGTGATGCGCCAACTGGTTGGCCTTGGCGTTGAGCTCCGCGTAAGTGTGCGACAGGCCGTCAAAGACCAGGGCGATGTTGTCGGGTGTTTGCTCCACTTGCCGTTCAAACAAGTCGACGATGCTTTGGTCTTTGGGGTAGTCGGTGGCGGTGTCGTTCCAAGCCTGTAACTGTTGGATTTCTTGTTTGGTTAGCATTGGCACACAACCGATGGCTTGCTGCGGGTCGCCGGTGATGTGCCGGAGCAGAACCTCATAGTGCCCAGCCATGCGTACTATGGTTTCTGGTTTGAACAGGTCGGTGGCGTATTCCCAGGTGCAGTGCAGTTGCCCGTCGTGTTCTTCGATGCCCAGCAGCAGGTCGAATTTGGCTATTGGGTAGTCGGTTTCCACTGTGGTGATGTCCACGCCGGGCAGGGACAGTCTGGCGGTTGCGTTGTTTTGCAGCACGAACAGGACTTGGAACAGCGGGCTGTGGCTGAGGCTGCGGGCGGGCTGCAACCGCTCGACCAGCATTTCAAACGGGATGTCCTGGTGCGCGTAGGCCTCCAAACAGGTGTGGCGGGTGGCTTGCAGCAGTTCGGCGAAGCTTTGTGCTGGGTCACAGTCGCTGCGCAACACCAGGGTGTTGACGAAGAAACCAATTAAATCCTCAGTGTGGGTGTGGGTGCGGTTGGCAATCGGGCTGCCGACGCAGATGTCCTGCTGGCGGCTGTAGCGCGACAGCAAAAGGCTGAAGGCCGCCAGCAGGGTCATGAAGTCGGTGGCACCTTGCTGCCGGCCCAGGCGGGTGACGGCTTGGCTGAGCGCGGGGGGCAGGGCGTGGGAATAATGCGTCCCCCGGTAGCTTTGCCGCGGCGGGCGCGGCCGGTCGGTCGGCAGTTCCAGCAATTCAGGCAGGCCCGCCAGTTGTTTGCCCCAGTATTCAAGTTGCCGTTGCAAGGCTTCGCCTTGCAGCCACTGCCGCTGCCAGGCGGCATAGTCACTGTATTGGATGGCCAGCGGCGGCTGGCTGGGCTGCGCATCTTGTGCAAAGGCTGTGTAAGCCTGTTGCCAGTCGCGGACCAACACGCCCATCGACCAGCCGTCGCTGACGCTGTGGTGCAGGTTCAGCAACAGCACGGACTGGTGGTCGCTCAATTGCAGCAGGTCGGCCTTGAACAACGGACCGGTGGACAGATCGAACGGGGCGACGGCGTGGGCATCGGCCATGACCTTGACTTCTTGCGCATCGGGGCCGCGGTGGCGCAGGTCATGGATGCGCAGGGCTGCAAAAGCTTCCACAGGCAGGATGAGGACCTGGGCTTGGCCGTCTTGGACGGGGAAACAACTGCGCAGGCTCTCGTGGCGTTCCAGCAACCAACGCAAGCTTTGTTGCAAGGCACCGACATGCAACTGGCCGGACAGCCGCAAGGCTGTGGGTATATTGTAGGTCGCGCTGGAGTGGTCCTCAAACTGGTTCAAAAACCACATGCGCTGCTGCGCGAAGGACAATATCCTGGGGGCGTCGGCAGCCTGTGCCTTAATCGGGGGCAGCGGGATCGTGCCAGTGGCCGCATTGATGACCTCAGCCAATTCAGCCAACTGCGGATGCTCAAACACCGCCCGTATCGGCAATTCGACGTTGAAGCCTTCGCGGATGCGGGCAACCAGTTGCGTCGCCAACAGGGAATGCCCGCCGAGTGCAAAGAAATCGTCCTGCCGTCCGATGGCCTCGCGTTTGAGCACGGAAGCCCACTGCGTCGCCAGCAGTTCTTCGGTGGGCGTGGCGGGTACGCTGAACCCATTGGACACTTCCAGCACGGGGGCGGGCAGGGATTTGCGGTCGACCTTGCCGTTTGGTGTCAACGGCAGCCTGTCTAGCACAACGAATTGGGCCGGGACCATGTAATCAGGCAGGCGCGACTTTAGGTGGGTGGATAGATGAGACTGGATAGTCAATGGCGGAGTTGCTTTAACGCCCGGCACAGCCTTGCTTTCGCCATCGACTATCCACTGCCCACTAACCACTATATAAGCCACCAGCCGGGGGTTGCCGTCGGCTTGGTACAGCAATACGGCGGCTTCCTTGACGGCCTTGTGTTCGGCCAGGACGGCTTCGACCTCGCCCAGTTCGATGCGGAAGCCGCGCAGTTTCACCTGCTGGTCGATGCGGCCTAGGAATTCCAAGTTGCCGTCCGGTAGCCAGCGGGCGAGGTCACCGGTCTTGTAGATTCGCTCGCGCTTGCCGAACAATTCAGCCTCAACGAACCTTTCCGCAGTCAGCTTGGGGAGCTTGAGGTAGCCACGTGCCAAACCCGCACCCGCGATGCACAACTCGCCGGGGATGCCGGGCGGCTGGGGCTGGTGCCGGGCATCCAAGATATAAATGCGGGTGTTGGCGATGGGTTGGCCGATGGGCGGCAAAGAGGTCCATGCCTGTCTATGGTCTGGCAAGGCAAATGCCGTGACCACATGCGTTTCAGTTGGCCCGTAGTGGTTATGCAAACGGCAACCGGGCAGCGCATCGAACAAGGCATGAATAGCCGGGGTGATGCGCAACTGTTCGCCTGCCGTAATGATGTTTTGCAATTTGAACATGCCATGCTTCAATGAGTCCATTTGTTCGGCAAGGTGTTGCAACATCACGAATGGCACAAACAGGCGCTCGATCTGCTGTTCAGCTAGATAACCAAGCAATGCGCCCGCATCCCTGCGGGTGTATTCATCGACCAAAACCAATTGACTGCCGCTTGACAGAGTACCGAAAATTTCCTGAAACGAAACGTCAAAACTTAAGGAACTGAACTGTAGGGTCTTGCCGGCCTTGTCCAAGCCGGGCTGTTCGGATTGCCAGCGGAGCAGATTGACTAGCGCGGCCTGCGGCAGGGCCACTCCTTTTGGCCTGCCCGTCGAACCCGAGGTGTAAATCACATAGGCCAAATCGTCAGGCTTGCTTCTTGCCGCCGGGTTCTCGGACGGCCGCCCTGCAAAATCCATTTCGTCCAAACACAGTATGGTGCATTTGTGTTGAAACTTATCCAAAGGCAATCGCGCTTGTAAATGGCTTTGCGTCAGCAACACCCGTGCTGCGCAGTCTTCCAGCATGTACTCTATGCGGGAAGGCGGGTAGCCGGGGTCTATCGGTACATAAGCCCCGCCGACCTTGAGGACGCCCAACAAGCCTATGACCATGTCCAGTGAGCGTTCGACGGCGATGGCAATCAGCGGGTTGCCGGTCAACAAAGCTTTCCCATCGGCAGTTTTTAGACCAAGCAGGTAGTGGGCCAGTCGGTTGGCTTGGGCGTTGAGTTCCGCGTAAGTCAAGCTCTGGCCCTCGAACACCAAAGCGATGTGGCCGGGGGTTTGTTGGACTTGCCTTTCAAACAAATCAACGATGGTCTGGCCGTGCGGGTAGGCTGTTTTGGTTTGGTTCCATTCGACTAGTTGTTGCCATTCTTGTGCAGTCATGATTGGCAGGGACTGGATAGGCAGGGTGCTGTCTGCCAGTACTGCTTCCAGAATAGTGATAATACGCGTTTGCAGAGCCTTGATATCCTTTTCATTGAAATAGGCCAGATTATAGACAAAATTCAAGTTAACGTCTGACTGTGCCTGGATGTCCTGGACATGAATCATCAATGGGGTTTGCTCCCATGTCGGACAAAATAATGTGGTATGACTTTCGGTGCCGTTAAAGCAAGCGTCATAGCCAATTTGTTGAAAGGACAATGATAGGTCAAACAACCGCGAGCTCTCCTGCTGTAATCCCACTACACGGTTGATTTCGCAGACCGGGAAGCGCCGGTGGCGGTAGGTGGCTTTGAGGGTGGCGCTGATCTGCCGTAGCAAGTCGGAGAAGCTTAATTCCCGGCCAAACCCGAAGCGCACAGGGCTAACACCGGCAAATAGCCCGGCGGTTTTTTTGAACCGGGAATTTTCACGGTTCAAAGCTGGCAGTCCGACGGGCAACTCGTCCCGTTGCGCGGTGCGGGTGAAATAGGCATACAGCACTCCCAGCAGCACATGGAACAGGTTCGCTTGGTGCGCTTTCGCCAGACCATGCAATCTTTGGTAAAACCCGCATGGAAGGTGCATCGGCTCGCAACCGCTGCTGACCAGCTTACTAGTGAATTTTGATCGGTATCGCGGGCTGAGCAACGGCTCCGGCACCTCGGGGTATTGTGCCAGCCACCAGGTACGTTCATGCTCGAATTTTGCCGAGTCGACATAGGCTCGGTCGTCCTCGACATAGGCGAGGTAAGGCAGGCCGTCCAAATCGGGAACCTCTCCTATGGCAAGCCTGCTGTAGATCGCAGCCAGGGAGCGATTCAGCAGCGCCACCCCCCAGTCGTCCGTGATCAAGTGGTGATATTGCAACAGCCAGTAGTAATGGGTTTCGCTGAGCTTGACCAGATCGTAGCGGAACAGTTGTAGGCCGTAGAGTTCGAACGGCTCGACAAAGCGCATCTGCATCCAGGCCAGCGCGGCTGCTTCGGGTTCTGGCTCTCGGGAAAAGTCCCGCAGCGGCACCTCGACGCGGATATGCCCGGCGTAGGTCTGCTGGGGGATGCCGTCCCCGCCCGCTTCCCGTGTCAGGATCGTGCGCAAGGTGTCGTGCTTTTCGGCCAGCAAGTTCACCGCCTGCTCGAACAGCACTGGGTCAACCGGGCACGGGATATCGACGTAGCCGCCGATGTTGTTGATAGGGATTGCTTCATGCAGCATCTGGTCGAACCAGATTTCCCGCTGCGGCGAGGTGAGAGGGTAGAGTGTGAGGTCTGGCTTTACCGCAAAATTCATCGTTAGCCCCTAGGAAGTCGTAAAAGTGTGCAGGATACTCACGCGCGACCCCGCCCCGTTGCGCGAAAGCCTTGTTGATAGTGGATACCAGATATGTTTCAAAACGTTTCACTAACGTTTCATTGTTTGCATTTAATGTTACCATGAAACTGCCATTAATTTTTCATATTTTAATAATACTATATTAGACAATATCTTATGAAATTATAGGTTTAACAAAAATATGGCACAATAATTGACTATAGGCACTCATTGCTTCTTCAACACTGAAACGTCTTCACACAATGACGCTTGCGATTGGATTGTCTTTAATTATCGGGCTTTTGCTGGGTTTGCTTGGCGGAGGCGGCTCGATTCTCACCGTCCCGATGTTGGTCTATGTCCTCAACATCGAACCTAAAACAGCGATAGTGACATCCCTCGTGGTCGTTGGCACCTCCAGTTTGATTGCCATCATCCCGCATGCCCGCAAGAACAATGTCTGCTGGAAAAGCGGCTTCTTTTTCGGGCTGGCCGGGATGCTTGGCGCTTATGGCGGAGGACGGCTGGAGGGTTTTTTCTCCGGCAATGTGCTGATGGCGCTGTTTGGCCTGGTGGCGCTGACAACGGGGTTGGCGATGCTACATGTACGCAAATCGGAAGCTCCCTG
>CAIZPP010000175.1 GCA_903934875.1 uncultured Methylococcaceae bacterium | reverse complement strand
TTTTTGCCCAACTGCGCCACTTCGGCTTGAACCTCTTGCGTCACAACGGCCAGGCCAATATCCGTGCCGCTCTCTACGACAACGCCATTAGCTTGGATCGCGTACTAAGCTACAAGGGTGTCAAGCATTGAACAGCCCTGGTAATAAGTCAATGCCTTGTTCTAGGGCTTTGGATAGAATCTTGAATAATGCCTCAGCAGTAGAGACAGGCAAGTTGTATTGTTGTGATAAACCCAAAACGGACACTGTACTCTCTTTATCTTGGATTCCATCGACAACAGCCCCGCCACATGCTTGGGTAGTTTCCTCTGCCTGTTTTCGGCTTGTGTTCTGGTCTGCTCTGTCATTGTTTGCTTGGTCCGCGTCTTCCGTACTTACCTCCAAGCTTTCCCCGGTATGGCTTGCATTGCTCTCGTTGGCTACATTTATAGTTTCAGCCTGATTTAGATATTCATCCTCAATGATGGTCAACCAGTCCGAGTGATACATACCCCGTTTCATTTCGTCCTCGATTATCGCCATTTCTACATCCTGATAGCTTCGTGGGGTAGGGTCATGGATGCAACCAATGTATTGCGTGATTAACGCTTTCAGTAATTTTTCATCCATTCCACGGGTTTCCCCCCATGCCTTCAAATACGCATAAGGCCGCCAGCGTTTAGGGTTTATCTCCATCAATTCTCGTTCTGAAAAATACAGGGGAAACAATAGCTCCTCCAAGTTCGGCATCATTCCATCTCGATTAACGCCCTTAATTTGAGCAATACCAAGGCGATGACGGAAGATTACCTCTTCCGCATTGGCAAACTCGGATTGCTTGGCGGTCATATCTCCATTCGCCAACCACAAGGCAATTTCCTCTCGGGTTATTCCGTCGAATCTCGACCTTAATATATTTTCAGCTTTTGGGTAAGGTATAAATGTCTTACAGTGTGATTCAAGGGATTTATCAGACATAAGCACCTCTCTCGTGCCAGTTCTCAAGATGGGAGCCAAGCCACGCGGTTGAGATACCCGCTATTCCCCCGGCCAAAGAGTAGGCTTGGCAATTTGTTAAATCGTTGGCTATCGGTACACGGACGCGGTAATCGCCTACGCGGATTCGCCATGCTGGCCTACCCGTCATTTTTAACGTGCCATCCGGCCTTGGGGTTTCGCCAAGTTTTAGAATGGCATCCCGTACCCGTTGATAGTCTTCTTTTGGTAGGCTGGAAAGTTCTTTCTGTGCGCGTCTTAGGATCGTAATCGAATAGGCCATTAGTGGTCCTCGGTTTCCGCCAAGGCAAGTTCAAAAGGGATTGCCTCGCCGCCCTCGGCTTTCGCGCTGTCATAAGCCCTGATTGCCTCCAATTCCTCCACTGCTTCAAGCATTTGCCGGTAGTCCACAATATCCAGAATCACGCCGGTTTTCTGGCCTTGTTCGTTTACGATGTAGCTTGCAGTTTGCATGGTTTAGCCTCTTCTTTGCTCTAATTGATTGATCTAGTATGCTTTTGGCAAACCGGCTTGCTTCAATATCTCGTTGGCCATGTGGCGGGACTGAACCGTTACCGGAACGGTGAACGATTTGCCACTAATCGGGCTATGCCAAATTTCATGGCTACCCCTGCCTTGGCGAACGGGGTAACATGCCGCCGCCCGTAGCCGTTTGGCAAGGTCTGGATACAGCCCGGTTCCCATCAGTGCGCCTGCACAACCGCCGCCCGTTCCGCGGTCAAGCGGAAAGGGACCGGGTTGCCATCGCCCCGCGTCAATACCCCGTTCAGTATCAACAGTTCTGGAATCAACTCTCCAGCCGCTTGCATGAGTTCTTCCAGCGTAGCAGCCTCGACGCACAGGCCCGGAACATCCTCGCTAGTGCCTACCCAGACTTTTGCTTCGTCATCCCAGAAAGCAGACACATGATATTCATTCATTGGTTTTTCTCCTGTGGTCGTGGTGGTTAATCATCATCCGGCCCGTTTGATCGGTATCACGTCCGCGCCTTTCTTCAATCCGTCTAGGTAATCGCTCCATGCTTGCATCATCTTCCGGCGTTCCGGCAGATGCTCGGCGTAGTTGTACGGGACCCGTACCGCGTTGCGCTCGGCATGGGCAAGCTGCCTTTCGATTGCGTCCCTGTGCCATCCCTGTTCATTCAACAAGGTGGAAGCCATCGACCTAAAGCCGTGGCCGGTCATTTCGTCCTTGCCGTAGCCCATCCGCCGCAAGGCCGCAAGAATGGCGTTCTCGCTCATACAGCGGTTGCCGTGCGGTGTCCGTGCAGACGGGAACACATACCGTCCGCCCCCGGTCAGCGGGTGCAGTTCGCGCAAGATCATCAAGGCTTGGGTGGACAAAGGCACAACATGCAAGCCCCCCGCCTTCATCTTCTCGCCGGGTATGCGCCACTCGGCTTTATCAAGGTCAAATTCTGCCCACTCGGCTTGCCGAAGTTCGCCCGGTCGGACAAACACCAACGGAGCCAGCCGCAAGGCGCACTTGACTGCAAACGCCCCGCCGTAGCCGTCAATCGCTCGCAACAGTTCGCCTATCGCTTTGGGTTCGGTCAAGCTGGCATAATGCCGCCCTTTTACGGGTGGCAATGCGCCTTTCAAGTCGGCGGAAGGGTCGCGCTCGGCCCGTCCAGTCGCCACGGCATAGCGGAATGCCTGTCCGCAAAACTGCTTGGTGCGGTGTGCGGTCTCTAAGGCGTTGCGGGATTCTATCCGCCGCAAAACTGCCAGTAATTCAGGCGCGGTAATGTCCTTAATTGGGCGGGAACCAATAAACGGGAACACGTCGCGGGTGATGCATTGCTCGATGTGTAAGCGGTGGGAGTCGGACCAAAACGGCGCAAACTTGCCTATCCACTCCCGCGCCACAACTTCAAAGGTGTTGGACTCGTCCGACTTCGCCGCCTTCATCGCCTTGCGCTGTGCGCCTGGGTCTATGCCTTGCGCCAGCAGCTTACGGGCTTGGTCGCGCCTCTCGCGGGCATCCTTAAGGCCGGTCTCGGGGTACACACCAAAAGCCAGCAACTTTTCCTTGCCCTCGAAGCGGTACTTCATGCGGAAATATTTTCCGCCGTTGGGTTTGACTTCCAGATAAAGCCCTTTTTCATCAGCCAGCCGGTACGGTTTTTCTTTCGGCTTGGCGTTTTTGATGGTGGTGTCGGTCAGCATGGCAATGTGTCCTCCGTCCAGAGTTTACGCGGCTTTGGGGTGTTTTGGGGGTATCCGCCTTGGGGGTACATCCTGATACCCCCAGAAGTACCCCCGCCAGCGTTCGGTTGTGGGGGTATTTTGGCGGACTTCCTTGGACATAGTATAAACAAAAAAGCCCGCAATGAGGCGGGCTTGGGGACGCTGTTGGATTGCAGCGGTCTTGAATGTGGCGGAGAGAGAGGGATTCGAACCCTCGATACGCTATTAACGTATACACACTTTCCAGGCGTGCTCCTTAAACCACTCGGACATCTCTCCTAAAAAGAGCATTATAACGAACGGGGAACGGTTTGTCAGCCCCCTGAGCATCAGCGGGTGCGATTAAAAATGATGCAGGAGTGCAAGGCTTGCCTTGCGAGTGCATGTAAAAGCAAGGCAGGCCTTGCGAGGGCATGTAAAAGCAAGGCAGGCCTTGCACTCCATTAATTATAGATGGCTGCGGTAGTAAAACTGCATTCGATTTGCCCTCACCCCAGCCCTCCCCCGGAGGGAGAGGGAGTTTAATGTTGCTTTACTACCGCAGCACCCTATAAATTCAGTGTGGCAAATTCGCAACCTCGTTGGATTTTGGGAAGTCGGCGCCGACGCTGACAATGAAGCTGGTGACTTCCTCGATATTGAGTTCCGATTTTATGACCTTAGCTTGGTGGACCAGCACGGTGAAGCCGGAAGTCGGGTTGGGCGAGGTGGGGACGAACAGGACATACCATTCGCCTGACCGGTTGGTCACATAAGCGGGCACCCAAAGACCCTCTTTCGGGTATTCGATGTACACCACTTCTTTTTTTCCTTCGCCGTCGGAACCGCTGAACATGTTGATGACTTTTTTCGATATCCGGTAAATGGAGTTCAGCAGCGGAATTTTCGCCATCAACAGATCGACAGTGGAGATGATGATGGAGCGCCTGGATTTGACAATGGAGTAGCCGATATAGGACAGCGCCACGAGCACGGTGGCGAAAACCATGAAGGTGAAAAGATAGCTGTCCACATAGCCGTAAACGCTGAAGAAAAGGTCTTCAATTAAGCGTTTGGTCAATAAAACCACTTGGATGACGACTACAATGGGGATGATGGCGAGGACACCGAGCAAAAAAAACTCGGAAAGCTGTTTCAGTTTGGCTAACATTTGATTTTCTTCTAAGTTGTTCGTGGGGTGTGAAATGTGCCGCCCGTGCCAGGCTGCCCTGTTACTTGACGGAATGCCCTAGGTTGAGATCGTTGGTTTCATCCTGGGTCCGTTGACGTTCCGATTTTTGCTTGGGCTGGACCGTAAGCTGTGTGTAGCCGGTCATCGAAACCATAAACAGTAGCAACGCGATGCCGCTTACTATAATGCGGTTTGGTTCTTTCATCCAGAACAGTATCCACTTTGGTTTGATCAAACCGATGATCAAGATCAGTATCGAAAGCACTACCAATGCTTTGAGTAAAGCAACAGCAACCGGAATAGTCATGAAAAGCCTCAATGTGTTTGTAGCATGGAGTTTAACCCGAATAAGCTTAGAACCGCTTTTTTTTTCGTTTTAAGACCGGTTTTTTAGGGCTGGGTTCACCGTCCAGCGTCATTTTTTCAATGAAGGCAACTTTTCCCCCTACATTTTGAGTTCGACTTTCTAGCCTACGGAGATTATCATTCAAGGAGTTTCCACCTTTAGGCTTGATTGGACTTGGATTCATCAATGGGCGAACTTTTACTTTCCGGCGTAAAGCTCATGTTGATCGGCATGGGTATTGTTTATTTGTTTTTGGCATTGTTGGTTTGGGTCATCGGCATCAACGCAAAACTAATTCAACGCTTTTCACCCGTGCCACCGTCACAACTCCATCCTCCCGCACCCACTGCCCTAAGCGTTGCCAATGCGGATAGCTATGAGGATGATATTGTTGCGGTTATCAGTGCGGCGATTCATCACCACCAGAACAATTGAAAGCAAAAAACATTAGGAGTTGTTGAATGGTTAAAGCGCTAGGCATAACCGAGCTCGTGTTGCGCGACGCTCATCAGTCCCTGTTGGCCACCCGCTTACGCATTGAGGATATGCTGCCGATATGCGGCAAATTGGATCAAGTCGGCTATTGGTCGGTGGAAAGCTGGGGGGGGGCAACTTTCGACGCCTGTATCCGTTACTTGGGCGAAGACCCCTGGGAGCGTTTACGCTTGTTGAAGCAAGCCATGCCCAACACCCGGCAGCAGATGTTGCTGCGCGGTCAAAATTTATTGGGATATCGGCACTACGCTGACGACGTGGTGGATAAATTCATCGAACGGGCCGCTGTGAATGGCGTGGATGTATTCCGCATCTTCGACGCGCTCAATGATGTGCGCAATTTTGAGCGCGCGATTAAAGCAACCATCGCCTGCGGCAAGCATGCCCAAGGGACCATTTCTTATACCGTTAGCCCGGTTCACACCATTGAAACCTGGGTCGATTTGGCCAAACGTTTGGAGGACATGGGTTCGCATTCCATCGCCATTAAGGATATGGCAGGGCTGTTGAAGCCTTATGTGGCGGAAGAACTGGTTAGGCGGCTGAAGCAGTCCCTCGCAGTTCCCGTCCACATGCAGTGCCACGCGACCACTGGCATGAGCACGGCCAGCATCATTAAGGCGGTGGAGGCCGGCATTGACAATGTGGATACCGCCATATCGTCCATGAGCATGACCTACGGACACAGTGCGACGGAAACTATCGTCGCAACGTATGCGGGCTTGCAGCGCGACACAGGGTTGGATCTGAAGTTGCTGGAGGAAATAGCCGGCTATTTTCGTGAAGTCCGTAAGAAATATGCACAGTTTGAGGGAGGAATGAAAGGCGTGGATAGCCGCATTCTGGTCGCCCAGGTTCCAGGTGGCATGTTGACCAATATGGAGGGCCAGTTGAAAGAACAGGGGGCTTTGCACCGCTACAATGAGGTACTGGAAGAGATTCCCCGTGTGCGGGAGGACTTAGGGTTCATACCCCTGGTGACGCCAACTTCGCAGATTGTGGGTACCCAGGCGGTTATCAATGTGCTCGCCGGCGAACGCTACAAGACTATTGCCAAAGAAACCGCAGGCGTGCTCAAAGGCGAATATGGCATGACGCCATCCCCTGTCAACAAGGAGTTGCAGTTGCGGGTGCTGGGGGGGGGCGAACCCATCGTCTGCCGTGCGGCGGATTTATTAGCGCCGGAGGTGCAAAAATTGACGCTAGCATTGCGGCAGATGGCCACGGAAGCCAATCTCAAGCTGGCGGAAAACGAAGTCGAGGATGTGCTTACCTATGCGCTTTTCCCGCAAGTTGGCTGGAAATTTCTGCAAAATCGAGGCAATCCATCTGCTTTTGAACCCGTTCCCGGCAAGCAGGAGCCTGCCCCGGCTGCGGCCATAGTCACTAGGGCCGCAGACGATGGCGGCAAAGCCTATACCGTGAAGGTCAACGGGCGCAGCTATCATGTGGAAGTGGAGCCGGGTGGGGCCGTCGGCCTTGTGCAACCCATTTTGCCCCATGTTGCTGACAAACTCCCGCCCACCTCTGCAACCGATGGGTCCGAATTGGTAAAGGCACCCATGGCGGGCCTTATTTTGCGCGTTAATGCCAAAGAAGGGCAGTCGGTCGAAGACGGTCAGGTGTTGGTCGTCATGGAGGCCATGAAAATGGAAACCGAGGTGCGCGTCCGCAAAGCCGGCCAAGTTGCAGAGGTGTGCGTAAAAGTAGGCGATGCAGTGAATGGCGGCGATGTTTTGGTCAGGGTGGGTTGAGAACGCGGGCATATGGCAAATTTTATCGATCTTTGGTTAAGCACTGGCCTGTCCAACGTGTTATGGGGGCAGTTAGTCATGATGGCAGTGGGGTTCCTGCTGATTTATCTGGCCATCAGCAAAGGCTTCGAACCTCTGCTGTTGCTTCCTATCGGTTTCGGCGCCGTCCTAAGCAACATACCGTTGGCCGGCATTGCCGAAGAGGGTGGTTTGCTGCACTATCTGTACTTCGGCATTAAGTCGGGCATTTTTCCCCTGCTTATTTTCATGGGGGTGGGTGCGATGACCGATTTCGGCCCCATGTTGGCGAACCCGAAAACGCTATTGCTGGGGGCGGCGGCTCAATTCGGCATTTTTGGCACATTGTTCGGCGCACTGGCTTTGAATGCGGTGCCGGGATTGGCCTTCACTTTCAAAGATGCCGCCGCGATTGCCATCATCGGCGGAGCGGATGGGCCGACGGCTATTTATGTCGCAGCCAGGCTTGCCCCCGATTTATTGGGCGCAATCGCCGTGGCCGCCTATTCTTACATGGCTTTGGTGCCGTTGATCCAGCCGCCCATCATGCGCGCCTTGACTACCCCCGAAGAGCGCTTGATCGAAATGGCGCAGTTGCGCCATGTTGGCAAACCAGAAAAAATAATTTTCCCGCTGGTTTTGCTGGTTTTGACGGCAGCGTTGCTGCCGTCGGCAGCTCCTTTGATCGGTATGTTTTGCATGGGCAATTTGATGCGCGAGTGTGGGGTTGTGGAGCGTTTGAGCAAAACCGCGCAAAACGAGTTGATCAATGTCGTCACTATCTTTTTAGGGCTGTCAGTAGGCTCCAAGCTCAGTGCGCACGCATTTTTGCGGCCAGAAACTTTAGGTATTTTGCTTTTAGGCGCGATTGCCTTCAGCTTTGGCACGGCGGCGGGAGTGGTCATGGCGAAGATCATGAACAAGTTCAGCGACAACAAGGTCAATCCTTTGATAGGCGCTGCGGGCGTTTCAGCGGTGCCCATGTCGGCACGCGTCGCCAATAAGGTAGGGCAGGAAAGCAATCCCCATAACTTCCTGTTGATGCATGCCATGGGGCCCAATGTCGCCGGTGTGATCGGCTCAGCCGTGGCGGCAGGCGTTTTATTGGCCTTGGTCAAGTGACTATCTGATGTTGAAAACGCTGTAACCATGTCAATTTTCCATATTGTCCTGATATTATTGGTGTTCACCTCCGTTGCTGTGGCGGCGGACGATGAATTCACTGTGTTGTCGTATCATGATATCAGGAGTGTGGTGGAGTCGGATGCGAGCTTCGGGAAAATGGCGGTCAGCACGGAAAACCTTGAAAAACAATTCGCCTGGTTAAAAAAGCAAGATTATCACGTTATCGCCATTGATGATTTGCTGCAAGCGCGGGCGGGGAAAAAGCATCTGCCAAAAAAGTCCGTGCTATTGACCTTCGATGACGGATATGCCAGTTTTTACACTGCGGCGTTTCCCTTGTTGAAGAAATACGGTTATCCGGCCATTGTCGCAGTGGTGGGAAGTTGGATGGAACCACGCCATTCCCGAGGCGTGGCAAGCGATCCCGGTTCTCCGCCCGCCGCTTCGTTGCTGACTTGGCAACAAATCAATGCCTTGCTCCGGTCCGGCGGGGTGGAAATTGCCTCCCATAGTTACGATTTGCACCGTGGCATCCTAGGCAATCCGCAAGGGAACTTGCAGCCTGCCGCTGTCACGAGGATTTACGACCCCAAGCGCAAACGCTACGAAACGGATGCGGCTTATCGTCAACGAATCCATGCTGAAATCAAGGCGGCTTCCGACTCGCTTTTCAGGCACACTGGGCTTAGACCCCGGGTGATGGTATGGCCCTATGGCGAGGCCAACCAAGTTTTGATCCGGGAGGCAAAGACGCAGGGTATGGCGATCACTTTCGGCTTGGGCGACGGACATAATACCCTGGCGGATATGCCTTATGCGCGTCGGATGGTAGTCGCGGAAAACCCTGGCATCGAAGATTTTGCCCGGATGATGGAAAGCCAGCGTACCGATGACCGGCCTTTGCATGTGGTCCAAGTGGACTTGGACTATATCTACGATCCCGACCCTATGCAAACCGAGCGTAATCTGGGCTTGCTGCTGGACCGCATTAAAGCAATGCGCGTGAATACGGTCTATTTGCAGGCATTTTCTGACCCGGACGGGGATGGAAACGCCGATGCCCTGTATTTTCCAAATCGGCACTTGCCTGTCGTGCAGGATTTATTCAACCGGGCCGCTTGGCAATTGCTGACTAGAACCCGGGTTAAGGTTTACGCATGGATGCCGGTGCTGGCCTTCGGGCTTAAGGTTCCCGATTCTTGGTTTGTGCATGAATGGCGGTCAGCCGATGTGGAGAAAGACCAAGCTCCGAAGGCCGGCCAATTGCCAGGGAACAAGGAGGGCAAGTCCTCTGCTGGCTACACTCATAACCCGGAAAAAGCTTACCTGTCCCACCATATTTACCGGCGTCTCTCGCCGTTCAATCGCGAGGCGAGGCGTAGAGTGGGGGAAATTTACGAAGATTTGGCGAAATATTGTAATTTCTCAGGTATTCTCTTTCATGATGATGCAATCTTGACGGATTACGAGGATGTCACTGCGCAGGCGCTGGGTGTCGTCGGCAAGCAATGGAAGCTTCCAACAACACAAAATCAGTTGCGCGAGAATCCAGAAATACGCATGAAGTGGGCAAAACAGAAGACTCAATTACTGGTGGAATGGACGGATTTTCTCGCCGGTAAAGTGCGCTATTTCCATCCTGACCTTAAAACGGCCCGCAATTATTATGCTTTGCCGATATTGCAACCGGACAGCGAGGAGTGGTACGCCCAATCCTTGCCTAGCGGTTTGGCTGCGTATGATTATGTCGCCATTGAGGCCATGCCCTATATGGAAAACGCGAAAAACCCCGACGCATGGCTTGAGGAACTAGTAAGAAGAGTGGCCCTGCATCCTGATGGTTTGAGAAAATCAGTTTTTGAATTGCAGACAATTGACTGGAAGACACGGCAAAAAATTCCTATGGAGACATTTTTAAGGCAGTTGCAGTTGATCCGAGATAGGGGAGGTATCCACTTGGGCTATTATCCTGACAATGTATTCGAAGATTACCCCCACTTAGCAGATATGGAAAGAGCATTCGCTTTGCCCCGGTTTCCCTGACCCTTAGGCTGTAGGTATTTATGGATTTGTTGTTTCGCGGGTGGCAGGCTTTTTTGCAAGCGTTTGGGGAATTTCCATGGAGTGGCCTTGCCAATGCCATCTCACATTTTATTTTCTATTATCCATTGATAATGTCGTATGTTTGGATGATTGGGGCCGTAATCTATTACCTATTGTGGGAGCGCTGGACTGGGGACACTGAAGATGACATGCCAATATTGTCGGAATATCCTCCAGTGACGATTCTTGTTCCTTGCCATAACGAAGGCGAAAACATACGGGAGACCATGGAATTCCTGTTGCGGCAAAAATACGCCAACTTTGAAGTCATCGCCATTGACGACGGTAGCGTCGATAATACCTTGGACATTCTGCTTGCAATGTCGGCAAGGCACGAACAGATCAGGGTTGTCCGCTTGGATGCCAACCAGGGCAAGGCTATGGCCCTGCGTACTGGGGCATTGCTAACAAAAAATGAATTTCTGGTATGCATTGACGGCGATGCGTTGCTAGGTCCTGAGGCAATCACTTGGATGATGCGGCATTTTCTGGAAACCCCAGGGCTGGGTGCTGTCACCGGGAATCCGCGAATTCGGACCCGCTCCACTCTGCTCGGAAAAATTCAGGTCGGCGAGTTTTCCGCCATAGTCGGTCTGATCAAGCGCGCACAGCAGGTCTATGGGAGAATATTCACTGTTTCCGGCGTTATCGCCGGTTTCCGCAAATCCGCGCTGCACAGTGTGGGTTACTGGAGTAACGATATGGTGACAGAAGATATTGATATCAGTTGGAAACTCCAGTTAAATGGTTGGGATATCCATTTTGAGCCGAATGCCTTGTGCTGGGTATTGATGCCGGAATCGCTTAAGGGCTTGTGGAAGCAGCGTCTGCGTTGGTCGCAGGGCGGGGCAGAAGTGTTATTGCGCCACACCGCCAAAGTGCTGCATTGGTGTTCACGGCGGATGTGGCCCATCTGGGTGGAGTGCGTGGTCAGCATCGTCTGGTCTTACTTGATGGTTGTAGGCTTGGCTATATGGGGTGCAAGCCAATTATTCGATCTACACAGGCACTATATTTCCGGCTTGGTTCCGCATTGGACGGGGATGCTATTGAGTGTGACCTGCCTGGCCCAGTTTGGTGTCAGCCTTGCCATCGATTCCCGCTACGAGCGCAAAACCGGTGGGATTGGACGGTATTATTACTGGATGATTTGGTATCCCTTGGTCTATTGGATCAATAATGTATTGACTACCGTATTCGGCTTACTCAAGGCGATTGCCAAGAAACGCGGACAGCGGGCTGTATGGGTCACTTCTGATAGGGGGGTATTGAAACGTGATCGAACTCATCATTAATGCGCCGCACACACAAACACTAGGCCGGCGCCTAATGGCCGCGGTGCTAAATCTAGTCGGATGGTTGTTGTGGAGTTATTTCCTTTTTCCGCTGTTGGCACTGGGGTGTTCGTTTTTGCAGTCCATCCAATGTTCCCAGTGGGTGAGCCTATCGGGTGGTTATCTAAACCTACAGGAAATGTTGTTGAATTACCTCGAAACTGTGGCCGCGATGATTTGTGTTTGGGTAGCTTGGGTGGTCTATAATCTTGCCTGTATCCGTTCGCGGCCAAAGTCTCTTCCCCATAATCCAGTCAGCCGTAGAGATTTATGCCTAAGCTTCAATGTCAACAAGAAAGTTTTGAAAGAGTGCCAGGAAAGCCCCTATGTCGTGGTTCACTTCGATGACAAAGGGCAGATTATCGGGTTGGAAAGAGATGGCTCTTTGGGAATTCGCTTGGTAAACGGCGCAGAGAAAGTGGCGATGCAATGCCAAAAGTAATGGTATCCGTGTAGCTTGGTCACTAACCACCCTGTGAATTCCCAAAGTACCATTAAACTTAAAGTGAACAGCATGAAAGACCACTATCCCGCCAATCATTTGGCCGAAGAAACTAGCCCTTATCTGCTGCAACATGCCCATAACCCAGTGGATTGGCATCCTTGGAATGAGGATGCGCTGGAATTGGCGCGCCGTGAAGATAGGCCCATTTTGCTTTCCATCGGCTATTCCGCATGCCACTGGTGCCATGTGATGGCCCATGAGTCTTTCGAGGATGCGGCAACGGCAGACAGGATGAATGCCTTGTTCGTAAATATAAAAGTTGACCGGGAGGAGCGTCCCGACTTGGACAAGATATACCAACTTGCCCATCAACTTATGTCGCGGCGCAGCGGTGGCTGGCCCCTCAACGTGTTTCTCAATCCTAAAGATTTGGTGCCGTTTTTTACCGGCACCTATTTTCCCAAAGTATCCCGCTACAATTTGCCCGGCTTTGTCTCCGTGCTGGAAAAAGTCAACGAGTATTACCACGAAAACAAAACAAAGTTGGATCAAGGCAATGAACCGTTCATTGCCTCATTGAATTCAATTTCAGAAAAGAAGGACGAATCGTCCATTTTGGATACGGGCCTGTTGCCCAGTGTTTGCGTGGAAATCAAGCGTAGTTTCAATGCGCGGTGGGGCGGCTTTGGCGGCGCGCCAAAATTTCCCCATGCCACTACCTTGGATTTTCTGCTGCGCCGCCATGCGCGTAGCGCTGATGGCATGGCGTTGCAGATGGCAATACTCAGTTTAAGTAAAATGGCCGAAGGCGGTATTTACGATCAAATTGGGGGTGGATTCTTCCGTTACTCGGTCGATGCCATGTGGAACATCCCCCATTTTGAAAAAATGCTCTACGATAACGGCCCCTTGCTGGCACTGTACAGCCAAGCGTGGCAACTTACCGGTGAAGACTTGTTCCGCAAGGTTGCCACGGAGACTGCCGAATGGACGTTACGGGAAATGCAATCGCCCGAGGGTGCATTTTATTCCAGCCTGGATGCCGACTCCGACGGAGAAGAAGGCCGTTTTTACGCATGGAACAGGCAGGATGTGAAGTCATTGTTGACGGATGCGGAATATGCGCTGCTGGGGCCCCATTACGGTTTGGGAGAGACACCCAACTTTGAAGGCCATTGGCACTTATTTGTCGCGCTGCCGCTCCCGGACGCTGCGGCCAGTCTAGGCGTTGACAGCAACAGTGCCGAGGAATTGCTGGCCTCGGCCCGGCGCAAATTGTTTGCTTATAGGGAAAAGCGTGTGCGCCCCGGTCGTGACGAGAAAATCCTCACCTCTTGGAACGCTCTGATGATCAAAGGCATGGCCATAGCCGGGAGGGTCTTGGGGCGTGCGGATTTTACCCAGGCGGCTTTCCGCGCCTTCGACTTTCTGTTGCGGGAAAACTACCAAGGCGGCAAGCTACTGGCGACTTGGAAAGATGGCAGGGCACGTTTTCCGGCTTATCTGGACGATTATGCCTTCTTATTGGATGCGGCCTTGGAGCTACTGCAAAGCCGATGGGATAAGTCTATGCTGGATTTTGCCATAAGCCTCGCCGACTATCTGTTGGCACAGTTCGAGGACGAAATGGGCGGGGGATTTTTCTTTACCGGGCACGATCATGAATCATTGATCCATCGCCCCAAGTCGTTGACCGACGAGGCTATGCCTGCGGGCAATGGCATCGCTGCATCCGCGCTTCTGCGTCTGGGGCATTTATTGGGTGAACAGCGCTACTCCCAGGCGGCGGAGCATACATTAAAAGCGGCCATCAATGGAATACGCAGTTACCCGCCCGCATATGGTTCGATTTTGAGTGCTTTCGACGAATGGTCGATGCCGCCGCAAACCATAGTGCTTAGGGGGAATGCCGAAGAGATGGCGGTCTGGCAGCGCTTGGCTTTGGGAAGCTACGCCCCCAATCGGCTTTGCTACGCGATTCCGGTTACGGAAACCGGTTTGTCTGGCTTGCTCAAGCAACAAGAGCCAAAAGCCGGTTTTGTCGCCTATGTCTGCGATGCGTCGGGTTGCCTGCCCCCCGTTCAATCCTTGGAGGAATTTCAACGGCTGTTGAACGCCTAATTTGTCGATTGCCAAACCAGGAAACCATTCCCATGCATACAGATGATACTGTCCTCCATCCTGAGCCGAAAGGCATCCCCTTGGCCACCTTGGAGCTTGTCGCTCCAGACGGCAATGTAGGCAAGACTATCATTGCCACGCTGAAGTCGAATGGGCGGATTGTGGCTCAGGGGCAATCCCGGATCGGTCGGTTTGATGATGCGCGAATCATCTTGGTTGCCACTGAACTTGCGACGCATCGGGGCGGTTCCGACTATGAGTTATGGGTAACCTTGGACCGGGACGGCCTTGAGTCTTGGTATCCCGGGTTTATGGATTGGTATATCCACGAGGCATGGCAATTCCGTGACGGTCCGTGGAAACAATTCACCGACCCGTCCGTTTGGAAGGAAAAGCAGCTTACCGACCCCAGCCATCGCCTCCGTATCCATTATCACCGTTATGGAGGTTATTATGACGGCATTGGCCTGTGGACTTGGAATGACAACTCCGACGTGCCGCCCGTTGAAATATTCGAAGTAGGGCGTGACGAGTTTGGGCTTATCTTTGACTTGGACAAGGCCGATTACGGAGAGGATGTGGACTCCCTGCGCATAGGCATCCTGCCCCGCAGAGGCGGCGATTGGAGTCTTAAGGAGGACGAAAATAAATATTGGGACCGCAGCCTAGGCAACGAAGTGTACTTGATCGGCACGGTTAACCATATTTGGAAGGATAGGCCGGATACACGCCAACATGTGATGGCGGCTTTTATTGATAGCCAATATGGAGTGTCAATACAGATATCCAGGCCGGTCGATCCAGGGGAGATCAGTGCCGAAAGCGTATTTATCGTTGATGAAAACCAACAGCATATAAAAATAAAGCATCTCACCCACGGCAATAAGCCTTCCGACACAATTAGCGCCATCACCTCTGATCCATTGGATGTGGGTGGCCACAGCTATACCATCAGTTTGCAGAATTTCGGTGCGACGGTTGTCGCCTCCCTTCGCAACATTCTCCATGACGCTGATTTGTTTTATGACGCGCAGGCGGTACTGGGTGCCATTTATTCCCCGGTTGCAACAACTTTCCGCTTATTTGCACCGACGGCGAATAGCGTAGCGGCAGTATTGACCGAGACGCCATCGGACGATGGCAACGCACACTTTGTGCCCATGAAAAAGATAGGCAAGGGAATATTTGAGGGCGCCGCGCAAGGGGACATGCTGGGCAAATTCTATCGCTACCGTTTGCAAGCCCCCAAAATTCCATCTGCTGTCGAGTTGCTCGACCCTTATGCAATCAACACCGTAGGCGACAGCCAAACGGCGCGTATTACTGATCTGTCACAGACCAACCCTCCTGAATGGGAAAGCTTGCAGCACGGGCCTGCGCTGGATTCCCCGGTCGATATGATCGTTTATGAGGTGAATGTCAGGGATTTTACCATTGCGGCAAACTCCGGTGTCCAACATCAGGGCTTGTACCTTGGATTCACCGAGCAAGACACCCATCTGCCTGGTGCTCCCGGCATCCACACCGGGCTGGACCATTTGCAGGAACTGGGCATTACCCATGTGCAATTGCTGCCGGTGCAGGATTTCAACAAGGATGCGGATGACAGTATTTACAACTGGGGATACATGACGATTGCCTTCAATTCCCCTGAGTCCTGGTTTGCCACCAACAAACTCGACGACAGCGGCATCCGCGAATTCAAGCGTTTGGTCAGTGCGCTGCACGGACGGAATATCGGGGTCATCATGGATGTGGTCTACAACCACACCGACTATTCCGCCCCGTTCCATGTTATCAATGCGCCGTACTTCTACCGCTTTCTCCCCGAAGGCAGCTACTCCAACGGCTCGGGGGTAGGTAACGATTTTCGCACCGAAAGCCCTATGGTGCGCAAATTTATCATCGACTCGTTGAAGTATTGGGTTAACGAATATGGTGTTGATGGCTTCCGTTTTGATTTGATGGCCTTGATCGACCTTGAAACCATGCGCCAAGTTGAAACCGAGTTGCGGAAGATCAAGCCCGATATCATTCTTTACGGCGAGCCTTGGTCGTCCGGCTACTCGCCCATCAAAGGCCAGCCGACCGACAAGAATGCCATCCGCGCCACGTCGATAGGCGCATTCAACGACCATTTCCGCAATGCGCTGGGCGGTAGCCCGAACGGCTCGGAGTTGGGCTTTCTGCAAAACGGCAGCCACCGCGAACAGGTGGTGATTGGCCTGGAAGGCAGTTACCGGGATTGGGCCACGAAACCCGCGCAGTCAATCAACTATATGACTTGCCATGACAACCTAGTGTTGTATGACAAATTTCGCTGGTTCAACCCAAGCGCTTCGGAACAAGACATCTTGGCGATGATGAAGCTAGGCTATCTCTTGCTATTCACCGCCCAAGGCACACCGTTTCTCCATGCCGGCGAAGAGTTTGCCAGGACGAAATACGGCCACGGCAATAGTTACAACGCCGGCGATGAAATCAACCGCATCGACTGGTCCTTAAAAGCCAAAAACCATGCCTTGTTCGCCTACACCCGTGACCTGATTCAAATTAGGCGGCAGCACCCGCTATTCCGGCTGCGTTCGGCGGAGCAAATCAGGGAGCGGGTAAAAACCCATCTGCCGCCCAATGCAAAAACCTTGGTCTATTTGATCGACGGCACCGGTCTGGATAAGGAAACTTGGAGTGAGTCTTGTGTATTGGTCAATGGCGAGGATGCATTGGATGTCGAGTTCCTTTTGCCCCCAGGCCGCTGGTTGGTCGCCTGCGACGGGGAAGGGGCCGTCAGCGAAGAGCGGCCTGTGGAGTTTCGCGTCAGCGTCCGCCGCAAGTCGGGTTTGCTGTTGTACAAGAAGCAAGAGAAACCCAAGGCGGTGGAACGCATTGTCGAGTCCATTGACGAGATGGATGCGGAAGGTGAAGTCGCATTGGAATCGATATCCGAAGAATCCTCAATTGAATTGGCGGACGTGGAAGAGTTTGACGACATTCGATGACAAGCAGTGTTTATGTTTCCTATGCCCGCTCAACCGCACCGATTTTTCCTACTCCCGTATCACTCTAAAAACGGTTGATTTGGTAGATGGGCAAAGGCCGCTAGGCCGTGCCCATCAAACCACGCCGACCAAGATGGGCACGGCCCTAAGGGGCCTTTGCCCATCCTACACTTTGTCCAATTTTGTAGTGATTAGGGAGTAACGTTTAAAGTTAACTGAATATCTTGCCCTTTCATTCCAGCTATCAAGTAACTCTTTGATGTTGAAAATGCTGTATATCCTCGATCTACCCGGCAGGCCGCGACAGACAGAAAGACTCGCTCCGCTTCGCTTCTGTCTGTCTTGGCCTGCCTTGCTCTTGCCTGCTGGCCTGGCTCACGACTGAACTCGGGCGCAACGAAAGCCAATGTTGCCGATGCGGTTGTCGGGCTGGCCGCTGTTGCGATACGCAGAACGGCAGCCCCCCGCGTCGTAGTACCAGGACCCGCCGCGAAGCACACGGCCCGCGCCAGTGTCCGGCCCTATTGGATTCTTCACTGTGCCTAGTGACTCGCAGGCTCGATAATATGCTCCAACATACCCATCGGCACACCATTCCCAGACATTGCCAGCCAAATCCAACACCCCTTCCGGCGTTGCGCCTACAGGATAAACCCCGACGGGGGTTGGACTACCCACATTGCTCTTGTAATTCAACCGTTCTGCCGTGGGTTCATCATCGCCCCAAGGTAAACGACGGGCGGTACTGCCGCGTGCAGCCCATTCCCATTCCGCCTCGGTAGGCAGGCGTATCGCCTCACCGGGTTTCAGCCGTCCAAGCCGCCGACAACGTTCGCTTAGCCAAGCACAATAGGCCATAGACTCAACCCAAGACACGCCCACCACCGGGCGGTTTTGATGTTCAAGCTGCTGTTGCCAGTCTGCCGGTTCTTGCCACCGGCCAAAGTATTCCGGCATCCACCAAGCCGCTTCGGTATAGCCTTCATCCTCAATGAACACCGCGTATTCCTGCACCGTGACCGGATAACGACCCATTTTAAAAGCATCCACTTCCACCCAGTGCGGGGGAGATTCGTCACCATAAGTTACTGGATCGTAATTTGGCAAGTTTTTGTCGTGCTTCTGCGCCCCCATCAAGAACCGTCCAGCGGGCAGTTCCACCCAGTTTAGCTTATCGTCTGCCAAACGCGGATCACCCGCCCGCCCCAGCGCTTCCGCCGCTGCTATGCGCAGCTTGACTGGCACGGATTTGGATGGTTCCGGCTCGAAAATACGCATGACCTCAATGAAGGTCTGGCGGTAACGGGAATCATTGGGTTCGTATAGGAACGGGGCCAGGTCGCGCACGATGCCTTCGAGCAGACCGATGGCTAGGGCTTGGTCGGCCAAGCTGGGTAGGTTGATTTGGGTGCCCCTCTCCCCAAGCCCTCTCCCCGGTGGGGAGAGGGGCTGTGCACTCACGCTGCCCTCTTCCGTGGGGAGAGGCTTGCTTGTTTCGACCCCATATAATTCATCCAACACCGCCGTAATCAGCCCGTCCACCTTGTTCCGGCCTTGTTCATACAGCACCCCGCCTAGCAATTGCCCGACTTCGCGCCATTCGGGTGCATACAATCGGCGTTCGGTTCCCAGCAGCAATGCGTGTTGGTCTTGCTCAGATAAGCCGCCTATCGCCCGCGCTGCCAGATATTCTTGGAAGCTCAGATGCCAGAAGCGCACCTCGTTGCCGCGCCGGACGATGATGCCGCTGTCCAGTTCCTCTTCTTCCAGAAACGTTTCGGCCAGATCAATAGACCGACTCGGTTTTAAAAACCGAGTCGGTCTTACTCGCTCCTCCGGGAACAAGTCGGCAATTTGCTCCGCCGCCCAACGCCGCGTCACCTGAACCTTGCGGCCCCCGTCGGCATTTTGCATAGCCAAAGCCAGGGTGCGCAAAACTTCCAGACTGCGCTCAGGTCCGGCCCGTCCGGGACGTAGTTCGCGGGAGCGGGCCAGCCACAACAGGATGGACTCGTACAACTCGGCGCGTTGTTCCGGCAGGCGTTTCTCGTTCCAATGCACCACCGCCAACGCGGTCAGCATCACCGTGTTGCGGGCCAGGCGGCGGATGTTGGGGCGGGCATTCAAGGCGTGCAGCAACTCCTGCCGATGGGCCGCCGCCGCGGCCGTGTCACTAGGATGCAGGGCGCGGCTCCAACGGTCCAGAAAGGTCTGCACCGCCGCATCATTCAAGGCTTCGATCTGGCTAGGCTGGAAGCTGGGCAAGACCGAGCGGTCTTCATAGCCGGAGGGCCGGGAGGTCACTAGGATAGGGCATTGTTTCCAGGTCGCGGCGACGGTTTCCAGCAACTCGGTGGCGTATTCTCTGGACTGTCGGTCTGGGGCTTCGTCCAGCCCATCAAACAATAACAGACATTCACCCGCATTTAGCTGTTTCTTGAACCATTCTGCGTCCAAGCCCCATTCCCGGCTGGCTGATTGGCTGCTGAAAAAATGCACCAGCCATTGCGGGTCTTTGGCGGTGGTTGGGGGCTGTATCGGCTGTGGCTGGGTAGGGTGCGCATTGCGCAGCTTACCGTGAGCGTAAACATGCTCCAACCATTCCGCAATCGACACCAAAAACGGGATTAGCGGGCGGGAAATCCCCAGTAATTGCTTCGCGGCATGGTCGGTGACGCCCAGCCGGTCGCCCGCCAAAGTGTGGGCGATCCAACGCAAAAAAGTCGTCTTGCCCGCGCCGGGGTCGCCCACTACCACGCGGCGCGGATGGCTTAGGGTGTGTTTCAGCTTGCCGCCGCCTGTGGTATCCAGTTCGATATACAAGTCTTCAATCGAGAAGCGGTGCGCCTTGCCGCTGCCTACATGCAAGCCGCGTATGTCGATGTAGGCACAAGACTCATACAAAGCCCCCAGATAACGCTCGGGGTTGGCCAGGGCGATGGCTTGCGACTTGGCGATGGTCGCAAAGCTAGGGTTACTCGCCAGCCAGTCTTTCAACGCGGACTCAAGCTTGCGCTCCAGTTCCTCAGGGCTGGCGAAGGTGGCACGGATGCGGTTTTCGCTAGCCCAAGTTTTGAAGTTTTGCAATGCGGCGGTGTTGCTTTGCACTTCCAAGGCAAGCGCGGGTATTTGCTCAAAGCGCCCTTGCAAAGCGGCTTCGGTCAGCCGGTACGCTTCTTTTTTGTCGTCCGGCCACGGCGCGGCATCGTCAACCACAAACACCAGCAGTGGTTTGGGTGCCGTCCGTTCGCATTCCAGCCAGCAAATACTTTTGTAATCAGGCTGGTTTGGCGGCACCCAGCCATAACGGTGGGCGATGATCGCCACCGTCAACTGCGTTCCGTCCACCCGATCCAAACACTCGGCCACCGGCGGTGCGTCTTTCGCCGCCCAATCCTCATTCATGACCGGCAAAAACCCGGCACGAATCGCCGCTGCCTTGGCTTTGTCGCGGTATTCCTTCAGGTCGGCTACGGTCGAGGAAATGAAGACTTTGGGCGCACCGGGCAGGGCGAGTGGGGTTATCTCCGGGAATTCCAGCAACGCCGAGCGCCACGCCCAAAAATCCGGCGCACCCTGTGCCATTTCACTCAGCGCGGCATCGGGCAACCAGATCAGCAAACTGGCGGGAACGTTTTGTTTCAGCAACTCACGGTCATGGTTCAAACGGCCCAACACAGGCGAGGCCATGCCATCGTCTAGCGAGTTGGCCAAGCCAAACACACTGACGACGGCGGGCGGATGGTTTTTGTCCCACTGCGCGGCGATTTCGTCCAACAGACTGATGATGGGTTTTTCTAGCACAATTTCGAGTAGGGCGCATCCGGTTAATTTGGCATTGACCCGCCGCCGCAAAGTCTGTTCTTGGACCGGGTCATCACAACGTAGAAAAGCAAGACGGAATTGTTTGGACCAGCGGACTATGCGGTCAACCCGGTTGAGAATAGCCTCAACAGACTCCCTTGCGACTATGCTCGAATTATCAGGCATGGTAGTTGTCAGGAAATAATGGTGGTCCGCTTGAATTTAGCCAACTCACGCACTGCTGGATTGACCGCATACCAAATTTCTCCATTCTCATATTCCAGCACACTGAGGTTATAGAGCAGCAGGGGGTCATGATCGCCGCCGGTCAGTTCATGGGTGGCATCAATTTTCCGCAAGGCATCAAAATAAGCGGGTTTAGCCAGCGCACGGTCAAACGCATTGCTCATGTCGCGAAACGCTTGCTTGATATCGGTGGCTGTCAGCGGCAAGCGTCCCGCAATTTCACATGCAGAATCAATCAATATCAATAGGTTGCGCAAATGCCCCCCACTCTTTCGGCACAAATCATCTAATGTGCCTGCCATATCGAAGGCATCCTCCTCGACCAAGTTGGCCGCTGCCAGACGTTCCAGCACCATTTGCCGCATCGCCTGCAAACCTTTCGGGTTATCGGAGCCGTCAGGCTTGATGACTTTAACCATAGGCAGCACCAAGGGCTGACTCTCATAAAGATTCGCCAATGCACCGGCTTGTGGAGAGAAAACCATGGAAATAGGCAAGGTATAGATGACATGGCAACGCAGTTCTTTCAATTGCGAACTACGATTAATGAACAGTTGGTCGTGAGTGGTGCAGTCAGGGTTGAGGTTGCGCAACACAATCCGGTCCAGATTATCGACAATCACCACCAGGCTTTTGTAGCCATGCTTTACCAGTTGTTTGTTCGCTTCTTCGATAAATTCATTGGCCGCCAGAATTAGGTTGGAGGTGTCTGGCTCCACTGCTTTGCGAATTTTATCTCTTTCCGTTGGGCTATTTTTAATGGCTGCGGTAAATTTGCCAAATTTTGCGTCCAATTCCAGTTTTTGAAATTCAAGCTCGCTGCCTAATAATGTTTTGATATCGTCAAAAAATCGTGAAAACCAGTTTGAGCGCAACTCAACTCTAAGTCGTTTACGAAAAGCCAAGCCAATGTGGCGGACGATGGCCAAGAGTATATCGGGGAAATCAACATCGTTTACGTCCAAGTCTTCCGCATCTGCCTCAAAATAGACGACGAAAAACTTGTCGCCGTTGGGGCCTATTTGTTCTAGCTCTTTTTGCAAACGCAATAGTTCGGTTGACTTGCCGCCGCCGCGATGTCCAGACAGCAGCCTGCAAACAGGGGGTTTATTGCGGATCGCACGGGTCAAACGCAACAAGGCATGTTTGCCTTCCCCCCTGACTTCATCAAAGGAAACATAACGCCCATCGCCCGGTTGCAAAGCCTCAGCAGGGTCGCATTGTTGGAAAAGCAGTGCAATATCATGGGCCATGACACAATCTCTCTAATTCGTGCGGGTGGTAGCTGTAGCCCGGACGGAGCCGCTAGGCGAGCGTAGTCCGGGCTATAGCGTTTGCAAAGCGCTCCCTCAAGCCGCTTGATACGCCGGAAAATCGGCAAAACCCTCCGGGCCGAACGAATACCAAACTTTCATGTCCGCCGGTTCGCTCAACGGCCAGCTATTGGCAAAGCGCTCGACCAAGTCGGGGTTGCTGATATAAGGGCGGCCAAAGGCAATCAGGTCGGCATCGCCGGCTTGGATGAGCGCTTCCGCCGATTCTTGGGTGTGTCCGCAATTGCCCATCAACGGGCCATTGTATACTGTGCGGAATTCGGCCAAAGTCATCGGTGTGCCTAGTCCGTGGAAACCGAAGGCCAAGCCGTCCATCACATGCAAATACGCCAGTCCGTAGGTGTTCAATTGCCCGGCGGCATACAGAAAGGTTTCCCGGTAATCCGGCGAGCCCATGTCATTGAATACGCCATTCGGCGAGAATCTGACCGCGACGCGGTTGGCCGGATAAACCGTCAGCACGGCTTCGATGACTTCTTTCAGCAAGCGTAAGCGGTTTTCCAAGCTGCCGCCGTAGCGGTCTTCCCGGTGGTTGGTTTTCGATTGCAGAAACTCGTCGAGCAAATAGCCGTTGGCCGAGTGGATTTCAATGCCGTCGAAACCGGCGCTGAGTGCATATTCCGCCGCTTGCCGGTAGTTTTCGACGATGCCGGGTAGTTCATCGGTTTCCAGCGCCCTAGGGGTTTCATAGTTTTCTTTTCCACTAGGGGTGTGGATCATATCGCCCTCCAGTTTGATCGCGGAAGGCGCAACCGGAAGCTCGCCGTCGTGGAAGCTGCTATGGGAGGCCCGCCCGCAATGCCATAATTGGATGAAGACGGGTGTGCCCTGGGCATGGACGGCATCGACGACTTGCCGCCAGGCGACGGACTGTTCCCCCGTATAAATGCCGGGGGTGTTGGGCCAGCCTATGCCTTGTTCGGAGACGACGGTGGCCTCGGTGATGATGAGTCCGGCGGAAGCCCGCTGGGCGTAATATTCGGCCATCAGGGCGTTGGGCAGGCGCTCCTCGCCCGCCCGAGCACGGGTCATCGGGGCCAATACCACGCGGTTTTTCAAGGTCAGATCGCCTAATTGGAACGGTTCAAATAACATAATTACCTCGATACGGTCTTTTGCCAAAATGGGAATTGCTGTCTACGCATTGTTTCTGCCACATTAAATCATTCTTGGGGCATAATTACATTAAGACCTGTTGTTACGCACTGCCACCGAAATTGTTGGCAAAGCTCGCTTTGCCTGTCAAGGCAAGCCTCGACACTCCAAAACGAACAGCTGTAGCTCGGCAAACCTTTGCCGACGTGGCGCGTAAACCCAGTTAAAACGATAGCTCATTCAGGAAAATCCTATGCAAATATTCCGCATCAAGCGAAGCTCGCCCGATGATTTTGAAGAAAGTGGCCTGCGCCGCTGCCTCAGCGCCGTTGACCTCACCCTGCTCGGCATCGGGGCGATTATCGGCACGGGCATTTTTGTGCTGACCGGCATCGCGGCGGCAACCCTGGCCGGTCCTGCTGTGGTCGTGTCCTTCATTTTTGCCGGCTTGGCCTGTGCGTTTGCCGCCCTCTCCTATGCCGAGTTGGCCTCCAGCGTAGGCGGGTGCGGCAGTGCCTACGGCTATAGTTACGCGGCTTTTGGCGAACTGGCGGCGTGGATCATCGGCTGGGACTTGATCTTGGAATATGGCATTTCCGTGGCCGCCGTGGCGAATGGCTGGTCGGGTTATTTCAACAATGCCTTGGAGGCCATCGGCATTGCCCTTCCATTTTACCTAACCCATGCGCCCTCGGTGGGTGGCTACATCAACCTGCCGGCGACCGCTATCATCCTCATCCTGATGGTTTTATTGATTATCGGCGTGAAGGAAAGCGCAAGGCTCAATACCGTGATGGTCAGCGTCAAGCTATTGACCATTAGTGTATTCGTAGCTCTGGCAGTGTTCAACATCCACCCGGAAAACTGGACGCCTTTCATGCCGTTCGGTTGGTTTGACCACTCGCCTTCGGGCAAGCCGATTGGCGTTTTGGCCGGGTCTTCCATTGTTTTCTTCGCCTATGTCGGCTTTGATGCGGTGTCCACGGCGGCGGAAGAGGCGCACAACCCAAAACGCGACCTGCCCATAGGGATTATCGCCTCGCTGGGCTTCTGCACCTTGGTCTATATTTTGGTAGCGGGACTGTTAACCGCCGTGGTGCCTTATACCGAGTTGAATGTGTCCTCCCCGGTGGCCCACGCCCTCAAATTGCTAGGTTTGAATTGGGCTTCGGCCTTAGTGGCAACGGGGGTGATTGCCGGCTTGACCACGGTAATGCTGGTGCTGTACTACGGGCTGACGCGGATTATGTTCGCCATGTCGCGGGATGGTTTGCTAACCCCAAGCTTTTCCAAAGTCAACCAGAAGACGCAAACCCCGGTTCGGGTAATTGTGATTTGCGGGCTGGTGATGGCCGTGGTGGCCGGCATGATTCCCTTGGGCGAACTGGCCGAATTGGTTAATATCGGCACTCTGTTTGCCTTCGTGCTGGTCTGTATGGGGGTGATGATGCTGCGCTACACCGACCCCGACATGCACCGTCCCTTCAAAACCGCTGCCAACCCTTTGTTCCCCGTGCTGGGCATATTATCCTGCTCCGCGCTGATGGCGTTTTTACCCGCCATGACTTGGTATCGGTTTATCGTCTGGTTGGTGATTGGTTTGGTGGTGTATTTCACCTATTCCTGCCACCATAGCAAACTAGCGGAAACGGAGAAGTAAATGACGAATACCGATAATGGCCGTCGGCAGCAATGCTTGACTCAGTTTGAGCAAGCAATGGAGACTGGAATTTCCACAGCGCCGGGTTCTGACTGGCCATTTAGGGGCAAAGTTGTGGTGTTTGCCGTGCTTGCCGCCTTTACCCTAGGCTTAAGGCTTTACCACTTGGATTATGAAAGCCTATTTATTGACGAGTTGGCGCAAGCTTACTGTTACCCAAACAGTACTGGCCAGCTTATTCATTTAGCCGCTTTACAGCACCAGCCACCTGTTGATTATTGGCTAGGGAACTTCATCTGGTCATTCTCCCATAGCGATTTTTCACTCCGCTTGCCTGCGGCATTATTTGGCTTGGGTAGCGTGTTAACCATAGTCGCGATTTTGCTGCCTGTGACGAATCGGGTTATCGCCTTTGCAACCGGGCTGTTAGCCGCTCTTATGCCGTTTAACCTGTATTTTTCCCAATACGCCCGCCCCTACTCGATTGCCATATTCTTTACACTGTTGACCTTGTTTTTGCTTGACCGGGCTATCAAGCAACGCAATCAGTTATTTTTAAACATTTGCCTGCTGTTTTTCGGTGCCTTGTTCTATTTGTACTCCCGCGCCTATCCTCCACTCCTGATCGTGCTTAGCCTTATTGCCATCCTTGTGCTTCGCTTGCTTTACCTCAATCGGAACGGACAGCAGGGGGCTGAGTCGCGTAGGATTTTTTTCGCCATCCTAGGCCTTGCGGCGGCAGCCTTGGCTTACCTTCCGATGATGGGCCTGATTATTGACACGAACCAAGGTTATGCAACGAGAGCTGCACTGCCGCTGATAGATAGCCTGATTAAGGGTTGGCCGCGATTTGCATTGCGCCCCATTTGGGAAGCCTATCTCACTCAGACCGAACCGCTGGGCTATATTCTCCTTCCGCTCCTAGTCCTCTCGCCTTGTCTGCTAATGCTGGCCAGTTGGCGCGCCAACTTCATGCTCTTTTGCTTGACCCTGCTACTTCCGTTTGTTGTCCTGCTCGATGCTTATATATTTCCGGCAATGAGCGATTTTCCTTATCGGACAACCTATCCTATCTACCTCTTACCGCTTTGCCTTATCCTTGCCGCGGCAGTGTTTTATTTTCTCTGGGAGAGTGCGGCAAAATATCGGCAATGGGCGTTAATTCTGCGCGGGATTATGGTATTTTTTGGGATAAGCTGTCTTATCTTGACAGCCCGCGCCACGTTGGATTTTGAGAGCACAAAAAAAAATGAGGACTGGAAAGGTTTGTCCCAGTATCTTGGACAAACTGCGGGCGAACAACAGCTTCTTATCTTCGATGCCATTACCCCCTTGGCAGCTTGGACACCCGATTTTTATGGTTTTCCTAGGTATTATAAGGGGAGCTCCAATCATCTATTACTGGCAGAAATTCCCCTTGAAACCAAAGGCATGCTGGCTTCTCATGTGGAGCCTGTGGTTATTTTGTTTGCCTTTCGTAATATTAACCTGACCTCGGCTTCTCCCTATCCGATCATGCCAGTGCCTCAAGGCGTTGAGAACAAACTTGACCCTATCAGCGAAGAGCCGGAACTTGCCACACAAGCATTCACTTCTTTCCTTACCATCCGGTTGAAATCACCCACAGGTAATACTGCTGTTGATACGTTGAAGATTATTCAATTGATTCAAGGAAGACTCAAGGCGAATTCCAGCACTATCCATTTGCAACTGGCCGCAGGCGCACTAGCCAAAATATTGGGGAATCAACAGCTTGCCGAGGAATACCTGAAGCGGTCAGTGGAGTTTGCGCCAGCCGCACAACGATTGGGTGTTGCCCGAAACGCCGAGGCCATCCGCTCCAGCCCTTAAAGCACAAGGGTTCCCCCCAGCGGTAAGTGGGTGACCATATATTTTTTAACTTTTTGGCTGGCAGGAGGTTAAGCCCTTCGTGGTGAGTCCTGAGCTTGTCGAAGGGTCGAACCATGAATGGCCTAACCGCCCATCCTTTGACAAGCTCAGGACGAACGGTTAAGCCTTATTTCCTAGACGTTAACAAACTTATGAACCGTTACTTAGTAAAACGCTTGCCGCCGCACACTGCTTACTTGTGGGCCGATTTCTTTTTCGCTACCGCAGCGGCGGATTTCACCGTCTTGACATCTTGGGCCAGAAGAATGGCTAGTCGAGTAGAAACTTCCTTGGAGAAGTCTTTAGGATATCCTTTTGCCACTAGCTTCCAAAGCAATCTATTCGTTAAAATGGCCAACTTAATGCCACCCCAGCCATGTTTACGTTTTTCTCCTTTGGCATACGGGAGCATATCGCGCAAACCTACCTCCACCAACTTGGGGTTGCGCCATTTTTCTCCAGGGGCGTGGCGCTCCAACATCCCGGCAAGCGTGTCAGAAACGGCATTGATATTATCCATGTCGAAAATCCGGTTAAGCCAGAGTCCCATAAATTTTCTCCGAAAAATAAAGCTTTAGGAAAGTGCGAATGAAACAGTGTAAGTACGGGCAGCTAGTATGGAAAATTGTACAATGAAGACGAGCGCTTAAGGAAACAATTATCACTGACGGCCCTCAACTTGCATTGAAAACACGATAACCCCCATGTTATACCAGCTCATCCGCCCCATACTATTTCATCTCGATCCGGAAACCGCCCACCATCTTGGCCTTAAAGCGCTGAGCTTTGCCGCCAAGCTCGGCCCGCTCAATCCCCTGGCCCAGACGCTGGCCGCGCATCCCCGCACGGTCATGGGTTTGCAGTTCCCCAATGCCGTGGGCCTTGCCGCCGGCATGGACAAGAATGGCGATTGCATTGA